>JAFSSS010000065.1 GCA_017450925.1 Ruminococcus sp.
CGCGCAAACTATTTCCAATCAAATCAATGGAGGTAAAATCATGAAAGCAACAGGAATAGTACGCCGCATCGACGACCTCGGGCGGGTAGTCATACCAAAGGAGATACGGCGCACCATGAGGATACGGGAGGGCGACCCTCTCGAAATATACACCAGCAGTGACGGAGAGGTAGTGTTTCGGAAGTTTTCACCGGTGGGGGAGCTGGATCACGGCACCTCGCAGGCTGCAGAGGTCATTTCAAAGCTGGCGGGACAGGCGGCTATCGTTTTTGACCGCGATCACGTTGTTGCGGTTTCCGGGGCGAGAAAGACAGAGTATGCCGAGCGGCGCATCTCAAATGCTCTTGAGGAGCTTATCGAGCAGCGCCGCAGCTATGCCTACGACCGCCCGGACACTCCCCGGCTTTTCCCGATAGAGGGGCTTGACAAGCCTGCTCTTGCGGCTGTGCCCATAATCTCCGCCGGAGATGCTATCGGAGCAGTGGCTCTCATCAGCACCGCCGGCGAACCGAAGGCTGACGAGAAAAATCTCATGCTGGCCAAGGCCGCCGCGATGTTCCTCGGCAAGCAGATCGAAAATTGAAAAGCACAAAAGCGCGGCAGCGGAATATAAGTATCTATGACCTGCAGTCTTGCCTGCGCTGCCGCTAAAAGAAAAAAGAAGAAAGAATAAAGAATAATAAAGGTGTCCGCAAAGCGGACGGTTTTAAAAATCATCGCCAAAGGCGATACCTTCATTTTTATTTCTTATTTATTCTTTCTTCTTTTTTCTTTTAGCATCAGTGCATATCACTGCTCCGGGGCATCCGTGAACAATATAACGGTCCTGCTGCCGAAATGCTCCGGCAGGCCGTCGTCCCAGTATGGCAGTACAGTTTCGTAAAGGCTTTCAAATTCCAATCCGGCCACATCATAAGGGTCGCCTATATAGGTTAGCTCGTAATGATGACTGACGTGCTCCCCTGCCGCAAGGGTATCTCCGGCATTTTTGCTGCTGCGGCCAAGCCCTGTTTCCTTTCCGTCCACGAGAATACTTGTTAAGGTCGCTCCATTATCGGAATAGGTCATAAAACTCGGTACAGATACTCTGCCGGTTATTTTACTGTTTTCCGTCGGAGCTGTGATATCCGTATCTACTATCAGTCTGCCGTTCTCAGGGTCAGAGGTCAGAGTGATCTCTGTGTGCTGTTTTTTCCCGCTGCCGCCGCATTTCACGGTCAGTGTCCCGAAGCTGTCTAATTTCCCTGCATATATGTTATCTGTATAAAATATCTCTCCGATAGAATTAAGCTGCGGCACGCCGTCAATATAGGTTATCCCGGCGACCTCCCAGCGGTCGCTGCCGTTTTCCTCGGTCAGCTTGGCCTCTGCGCTGTCCATAAAAAAGCTGATTCGGTTCGGACCGACGAGCGTCTGATCGTCCGTCCTTTCAAAATACACCGTAACGTCAACGCCCTTTTCCTCTCTGCCAAGCTGATCTCTGCCGGTATGCTTTTCCGCCCGCACAAGCACACGCCAAGGTATATCTGAAATCAAGGACTCGAACAGCACACTGCTGCCGCAGTATTCAGCGGCGGCGGAGCTTTCCTGCCAGCTGTTGAATTCCTGCCAGCTGCCGTTTTTCGCGTCTATCAGCTTGATAAATTCTATCGCCGCCGTAGGGTCAACATCATAGACCTTCTCATCGTCAGAATTGTCAGAGACAGAATATCCCGTTTCTGTTGTCACTATGGTAAGGCCTTTGACCTCCTCTCCGTCTTTCGTCCATGCAAAGTCTGCATCGTGCTGCCTTATTTCCGTGCTGGTCAGGAAATCATCGGGATGCACCCGCATATCGTCCAGAATGTGCATATACAAGGGCTTTTCATCCGTACACACATCATCCTGCATGACTGACTCCGGCTCCTCCTGCATGACTGACTCCGGCTCCTCATGCATGACTGACTCCGGCTCCTCCGCGGCGGCAATGCTTTCCGGGAGACTTGCCGGCAGACTCTCTGCAGCCTTGGTGTCCGTTGGCACCCTTGAACGATTCAGAAATACCGCCAGACCCACACCGACAGCAGCTGCTGCCGCGACCGCCAGACCTATCCTTAAGCCGCTGCTGCGGACTCTTGCTCTCCCGCTGACTGATGTTCCCAGCACCTCTGCTGCCGAAAGCGCTGCTCCCCGGGAGGGAAATTCCTTATCCGACACCTTTTTCAAAAGCTCTCTTTCGTTCACGACCGATCTCTCCTTTCGTAAAGCCGGCGCAGCTCTGCAAGCAGGGAATACAGGTGCCGCTTGACGGTACTCTCCTTCATTCCCATAAGCTCTGCGATCTCGTCCAGCTTCATGCCCTTTGAGCAGTACAGGCAGAAGATCTTCTGCGCAGTAAGGCTTTTCTTCCGCACCGTCGCTCCTATTTCATCCATAAGCTCCCGACCGATCAGCTCGTCCTCTACGTCAATGCTGTCGGGAATGTCGCCGCTTATCTCCGGCGCACGGTCGATCGAGATAAGCTTTTTCAGCTTCGATGCCAGCGAATAGTATCGCCCGAGCTGTCTTTTGGCGATAAGTATTACAAAGGCTTCTTCGTTGGGCAGGGGGTATTGGCGGTCAGTGACCGCCAGATACACTGCCAGCCAAGTGTTCTGATAGATGTCATCCACATCGCCCAGATCAAAGCTTTTCGCCATGATATATCTGTGGACGCTTTCCTTTGTTCTGTCATACAGCTTTTCAAACTCTGCCCGATCCAACCGTCATCCCCCCTTTGCAAGGATCTGAAAGCGCTTTCACCTAAGTATTGCATCTTAGCACGAAAAAGTTATGAACAAACAATTAAATTTATCCCGGCTTTGGTATGCGCTGCAATAAAAAAAGAACAAAGAAAAACAAGGTATCGCCCCCGGCGATGATCTTACAACTCGTCCGCAAAGGGGGCGCCCTCGTTATTCTTTATTCTTTCTTCGTTATAAGCTGCCGCCGCGCACATCGGCAGCAGTTCAATTACTGCTGTCGGTATCGGAGGAGGCTTCAGAGGAGGTAGTTTCCACGATCTTTACAGAGCCCTGCTTCAGCGGGATATTAAAGCCGTTCTGTTTCTGCTGGCCGTAGGTTGACATCCAGACCTTAGTGAACTTGATCTCGTGGTCGGGCTGGAGGTTCCTGTCCTCCTTATCGTCGGGAGTATTTTCATCCACCATTTTCGAGGCGAAGATCTTATCCAGCGCATCCCACCCGTCATACACCTGTGCGAAGAGGGTGTACATCTGCATAAAGTTGGGAACGCCGCCGTATTTCTCGAACAGTGACATTACCTTAGATGCGCCGTTGACATCCTCGGTCACCGATTTATGCATCTCCTCGACATCGACTACATCGCTAAGGACGGTGAACACGCTTCCCGCCTTGGGCTTTGAGAAGGTGCCGCCCTCCTTTGTCAGCGAGCCGAGAGCGCCCTTTGTGGGGAGGAGGTTCGGTGAGATCTCGACATTTACCATATCCGTTACGGTATCCTCTGCGGCGGTGCCGTCGGTAGTTTTGCTGCCGGCGATGAACCCGCCTGTCACACCGCCGGAGCGGAGCAGGGTGCAGACATAGGTATTATCGAAATACCCCTTATTGACCAGATCCGTAAAGAACTCACAGTATTCCGGGGCTTCCTTGTCATAGAGGACTGCCTTGAAGGTACCCTCGGTGGTCTCGAACACCACGACGGGGGCAGAGTCCTCGGGGGTCTCATACTGGACAAAGGTGGACTGGGAATAGTCTATGCTTTTATTCCTGCCCACTCCGAGGATCAAGGCTCCGAGGGCAAAGATAAGCACCATGCCCACGCCGATCATTGAAAATCGGAAATACACCCGCATTCTTTTTGCGCGGTACGGGTCCCGCGTCATTCCTGTATTTGCCATTTTACTCTCCGTTTGTTTTATTTTTTACGGGTGCGCCCGCGCCGGAGCACGACCCTCTCGGTCAGGACTTGCTTATCTCTGTGCCTTGCCTTGTTTCTCTGATTGTGTAGCCTAATGCTATGATCTTATCTCTCAATTCATCCGCCAGCGCAAAGTTCTTCTCCTTCCTCGCTGCCTTTCGCTGCTCAACCAGCTCTAAGACCTCCGCCGGTATGTCCGACTTCGCCTCCTCCTGCTTGTCAAGCAGCGCCCTTGCCTTCTCTGTAAGTGAAAGCGAAAGCACCTTGTCATAGTCGTCTATCAGCGCTATCTTTGTGGCTGCATTGGTATCTGCCTTGAAAACATCATAAAGCGCCGTAACTGCATTTGAGGTGTTGATGTCATCGTCCATTGCCGCAGTGAATCCGGCTCTGATGCTCTCAAAGGCAGCCTTGTCTATGGGTGCAGCGTCCTTCTCGGAAATAAGTGCTGCTATCCGTGAGATCAGCTTGTTGAATGCCTGCTTGGCGTTGTCAAGGTTCTCCCAGCTGAACACCAGCGATTTGCGGTAGTGGGACTGAAGGCAGAAGAACCTGTAAACCAGTGGGTCATAGTCCTTCTCTTCAAGGAGCGAGACTGTCAGAAACTCGCCCTTTGATTTGCTCATCTTGCCGTCAGAGGTGTTGAGGTGGTGAACATGGAACCAGTAATTGCACCACTTGTGACCGAGGAAGGCCTCGCTCTGGGCGATCTCGTTGGTGTGGTGGGGGAACTGGTTGTCGATGCCGCCGCAGTGGAGATCCAGTCTTTCGCCGAGGTGCTTCATTGAGATGCAGCTGCACTCGATATGCCACCCAGGATAGCCGAGCCCCCAGGGCGACTCCCATTTAAGCTCCTGGTCGTCGAATTTGGATTTTGTGAACCAAAGGACGAAATCCGCCTTATTGCGTTTGTTGCTGTCCTCCTCAACGCCCTCGCGGACGCCGACCTCCAGATCCTCCTCGGCAAGCTCGCCGAAGACATAATACTTATCCAGCTTTGAGGTATCGAAATAGATATTCCCGCCTGCCTCGTATGCATAGTCCTTTTCGAGCAGTGAGGAGATGACCTTGATGAACTCGTCGATGCAGTGGGTCGCCGGCTCGACCACATCGGGGGTCTTGATATTCAGCTTTGCGCAGTCGGCGAAGAAAGCCTTGGTATAGAAATCGGCTATCTCCATAACGGTCTTATGCTCGCGCTTTGCGCCCTTGAGCATTTTATCGTCGCCCGTATCGCCGTCGGAGGTCAGGTGGCCGACGTCGGTGATATTCATGACTCTTTTGACCTCAAGGCCGGTATAGCGGAGATACTTTTCCAGCACGTCCTCCATTATATAGCTTCTAAGGTTGCCGATATGCGCAAAGTGATAGACTGTAGGTCCGCAGGTGTACATAGACACCCTGCCGGGTTCATTGGGGATGAAGTCCTCGGTTTTATGGGTGAGTGAATTGTAGAGTTTCATCAAATGTTCTTCCTTTCAGCAACGGTTCACAGACCGAGAAGTTTATTCATATAAGCGGCGGGGCAGACCTTTGCCTTCTGCTCGTCGGTAGCGGCGGGTATCCACCTGCCGCGGTAGAATATTCTTTTTCCGTCCGACTCCATGACAGCCTTTGCCAGTGCGGAATCGGTTATTTCCTGATCCTTTGTAAGGGTACAGTTCTCAAGCAATATCTCAAACAGCTCCTTGAGCTTGACATATTTTCTTGCATCGCAGCAGACGGCGAGTGTAACGGCATCCACATCTCCCAGCTTTTCGCGGTGGAGGTCGAGAGCCAGAAAATACTCGGTATTTTTAAACGGAAAGACGAAGATACACCCCTCGCCCTCCTTAAACCCGAAGAAGAGGTCTCTAAGCGCATCGTTATCAAAGCTCACGCCCATTAGCTGGGTTATCTTTGCGAACAGCGGGTTTTCTATCGTATCATAAAGCTCGTTCCATTTTGGCTTTTCAAATCTGTTCCTAACGATCTCTTCGGTATCCTCACCGGGATATTTATCGGAGAATAGCAGCTCCAGCATACTTTCTCTTATCTGAAGGCTCATAGCCATATTCTTCCCTCCTTTTTTAGTTCACGCTGCGCGCTTTTTTTAGTTCACGCTGCGCGCCCCTTTGGGGCGCTTGGGTTGGTTTCGTGCTGTGGCCGCCATGCCGCGTCCGTGCGGCTTGGCGTGATGTGACTGTTGGTACTCGCATTCTTTCGACCGAGGCGCGTTTGATCCTTTTCTACGCTGGTGCGTGCTGGTATCACCGCTTGGGTCGGTTTGTTCTTGTATTTACAATCAACGTCTGACCCGCCGACAGTCTATCCCTGCCGCCTGCACAAACTTCGGCTCGGCGGCATTGGGTGCAGGGGCACGCCCCTGCCGGCGGCGTTGGGTGCGGGGGCACGCCCCTGCTGGTGCGCGCTGTGTATCACCGCTTGGGGCGGTTTGTTCTTGTATTTACAATCAACGTCCGACCCGCCGACAGTCTATCCCTGCCGCCTGCACAAACTTCGGCTCGGCGGCGTTGCGCCGTCCGCGCGAGGACTATTTGCTGGAGTCAATGTATTTCCAGTAGGCTTTGAGATATATCGCTCCCGAAATAAGAGTGAGTATCACAGCTATCCAGATCAATCCCTCGTTTACAAGGAATATCTCCGACTTCCAGTTGAGGTCGGGACTTCCCTTTGCATCGGGGAAGATTATCTGAAGCACCATGATAACTATCTGCGCTACCATTGTAAAGAAGGTCTTGAGCTTGCCCCATATGCCTGCGGCAACCACTACGCCCTCGCCGGCAACCACCAGCCGCAGTCCCGTTACCATGAACTCTCTTGACAGGATCACCACTACTGCTACAGGGTCGATCCAGCGCTCAAAGGCAAAACAGATCAGCGCCGACATTACCAAAAGCTTATCCGCCAGCGGGTCAAGGAATTTTCCGAAGGTGGTGACAAGATTGTACCTTCTTGCCAGCTTGCCGTCAAGAAAATCCGTGGCCGAGGCCAGAACATAGACCACCAGCGCCCAGACCGTGTGGTAGGGAATATCGTAATTAAGGATGAAAAGCAGGAAAAAGGGTATCATGATGACCCTCATCACTGTCAGTTTATTCGGCAGATTCATAAATCAAACTGTTCCTTTCAGACTCTTGTTCCAAGGAGATCGTAATCCATAACATCGTCGATCGTCACGTTGACGAACTCGCCTATCGCCAGCTTTCGGTCACTGGTGAAGAACACCTTGCCGTCGATTTCGGGAGCGTCCATTGCGGAGCGCCCGAACCAGCATTCGGCGTAGCGGTCGAAGCCCTCGGTAACGACCTCAAGCGTTTTGCCCAGCTGGGACTCGTTAAAGCGGTCAGAGATGAACATCTGCTCCTCCATAACGATCTCGCTGCGCTTTTCCTTGATCTTTATCGGCACTTGATCCTCAAACTCGGCGGCGGGAGTACCCTCCTCGGCGGAGTAGGCAAAGCATCCGAGGCGTTCAAACTTCATTTCCTTGACAAACTGGCAAAGCTCGGTGAACTGCTCCTCGGTCTCGCCGGGGAAGCCTGTGAGCATAGTCGTGCGGAGGATGACCCCGGGGATCCTTTCTCTGATCTTTTTTATAAGGGCGGCAAGGCTCTCGCGGGAGCCGCCGCGGTTCATGCGTCTTAATATCTCCTCGTTGCAGTGCTGAAGCGGGATATCAAGATACTTGACCAGTTTTTCCTCCGAAGCGATAGTATCGAGGAGCTTATCGGTTATGCGCTCGGGATAGGCATAGAGCGTTCTTATCCACCTGATGCCGTCAATCCTGCAAAGCTCCCTAAGCAGCTCGGGTAGCCGGGACTCGCCGTAGATATCCTCGCCGTAGCGGGTGGTATCCTGTGCTATGACCACAAGCTCGGTTATGCCGTTTGCGGCGAGGTGCTTTGCCTCGGCGACTATATTCTCTATCGGCCTGCTGCGGAAGCGGCCTCTTATTAATGGTATAGCACAGAAGGTGCAGCAGTTGTCGCAGCCCTCGGCGATCTTCAGATAGGCGGTAAAGGGCTGGGTCGAGAGGACACGCTCGCCCTCAATGTCAAGAGCCTCCTTTTCGCCGAACTCGGTGATCTCCTGCTCGCCGGCATAAATATCCCTTATGATGCGGACGATCTCGGAATTTTTACCGATACCCACCACAGCGTCCAGCTCGGGGATCTCCTTCATGACCTCTCCGCGGTAGCGCTCGGCAAGGCAGCCGGTGCAGATAACGGCCTTTATCCTGCCCTCCTGTTTAAGGGTGCAGAATTCAAGGATAGTATCTATAGCCTCCTGCTTTGCAGACTCGATAAAGCCGCAGGTATTGACGATGACCACATCGGCCAGCGCCGCGTCTGCGACGATCTCAAAACCTTCCTCCTTGAGCATATAGAGCATTCTTTCGGCATCCACCTGGTTTTTGGCGCATCCGAGGGACACCATTCCGACTCTTGTACTCATCAGAACACCTCCGTGTCAACTATGATCCGGCATCTTGGGCAACACCGCACGACCCCTGTGCATCAGTATGCGCAGCCTCAACTGGCGTTGAGGCACAGCTTTTCGTCAGATTGCCTAAATTCGACGCAGGCTTGCGAGCGAAGTGTGCTTCGCTTTGCGCAACGTCAAGGAGAA
>JAFSSS010000009.1 GCA_017450925.1 Ruminococcus sp.
GTGCTTCGCTTTGCGCAACGTCAAGGAGAATTGACGTCATCTTTGATGACGTTGGTAATCATGACGGATAAGCCGGTCGTCAAGCAGGCTTGACACGGCAGATGATGTGCAGAGGCGTTAGCCGCGGGTCGTGCGGTGTTGCCATGTATTTTGACCCCAAGGAGGTACCGCATTGTTCGACAGCATCATCGAAGCAATAACCAAGGTAAACGACTTCATAAACGGCATAGTCTGGGGCTGGCCTGTCATTATCCTTATCCTCTCCACCGGCCTCCTGCTCTCTGTCCGCACCAAATTCCTGCAGATCACCAAGTTCAAGGAGTCCCTCGGCACCACTATCGTCCCTACCGTAAAGGGGCTCGGCAAGAAAAAGAAAAAGGATACCGGCGCCAATTCCGTCTCCCAGTTCGAGGCCTTCGCTACCGCGATCTCCGGCACCGTTGGCACCGGCAATATCGTCGGCGTTATCTCCGCTATCCTTACCGGCGGCCCCGGCGCCGTCCTCTGGATGTGGATCTCCGCCTTCTTCGGTATGGTCACCAATTATTCCGAGAACGTCCTCGGCCTCTATTTCCGTAAGAAAAATAAGAACGGCGACCTCTCCGGCGGCCCCTTCTATTATATCGCCTACGGCTTGAAGTGGCGCTGGCTCGCCTATGTCGCCGCCGTGTTCTGTCTGCTGGCTTCCATGGGCATGAGCGGCGTCCAGACCAATAAGATCAGCGGCACCGTTTCCGGCGCACTGGATAAGGCCGTCGGCTTCGATGACCTCGGCACGGTAAAGCTTGTCATCGGCATCATCATCGCTGTCATTGCCGGCATAATCATCATCGGCGGCATCAAGCGCATCGGAAGGGTAGCCTCAATGCTCGTCCCCTTTATGTCCCTGCTCTTCATCGGCATGGCTCTCGCCGCTATCGGCATGAATATCGACCGCGTCCCCGAGGCCTTTAAGCTGATCTTCTCCAAGGCCTTTACCTTCGAGGCCGCCGGCGGCGGAGTTCTGGGCTATACCTTCGCTACCGTCATCCGCAAGGGCATGGCAAGAGGCGTTTTCTCCAACGAGGCCGGCCTCGGCTCCTCCGTCATCGCCCATTCCGCTTCAGAGACAAGAGAGCCCGTAAAACAGGGTCTTTGGGGCGTGTTCGAGGTGTTCTTCGATACCTTCATCATCTGCACCCTTACCTCTCTCACCTTCCTCACTACCTTCGACCTCACCACCCTTACAGGCACCGAGGAGGATACCGCTATGGCTATCCGTATGTTCGAGACCAACTTCGGCAGCTTCGGGGTCGCGGTCTATTCCGTTATCCTCCCCCTCTTCGCCTTCACAACTATCCTCGCATGGTCATACTACGGCGAAAAGGCCGCCGAGTTCGTGTTCCGGAAGGCCGGCGATAAGGGCAAGCAGATCGCCGTATATGTGTTCAAGGGCATATATATCATAGTCATCGTCGCCTCCACCCTTATAACCTCCGACCTTATCTGGGCGATCGACGATACCTTCAACGGCCTTATGGCAGTCCCCAACCTTATCTGCCTTGTCGCCCTGAGCGGCCTTGTGGCAAGGATCACCCGCAATTACTTCGACCGCAAAAAGGGCAAGGATGTCGAGCCCATGCTCTCTGCCTATCCCGATCTGAACGAGGAGTTCAAGCAGCACCTCCAAGAGAACGAGTAAACAAACAGCCCGGAAGCCTCTCCCCCGCAGAGAAAGGCTTCCGGGTAATATTTTGTCTGCACGGTTGCAATATCCGGCAGTATGTGCTATAATGTAGAAAACCGTCGGAAAAGCTCCGGCGGCGTCGTTGAAAGGATGTGTGTCTATGGGCATATTATTCGTGCTGTCGGTGCTTCCGGCTTTGCTGCTCATGATCTTTATCTGGCGAAAGGACAAGATCGAAAGAGAGCCTGTCGGCCTTCTGATCGGCCTGTTCCTGCTGGGGGCTCTCATGGTGGTTCCTGCCGCCTTCGGCGAGGTCGGCCTCGGCAAGGTGCTTGACGAGTTCCTGAACGAAAAAAGCTATGCCTATATGCTTATCGAGAACTTCCTTATCGTGGCGCTCTGCGAGGAGGCCTGCAAGTTCTTCATTCTGCGGGTGCGCACCTGGCGCCACCCCAGCTTCAATTATACCTTCGATGCGGTGGTCTATTCCGTGGCAGTGTCACTGGGCTTCGCCACGCTGGAGAATATCCTCTACGTCATGGGCGAGGGAACGCTGAAGATCGCCGTGATGCGCGGCCTGCTGTCCGTGCCGGGTCACGCTATAGATGCCGTGTTCATGGGCTGGTTCTACGGCCTCGCCAAACGCGCCGAGTGCGCCGGCGACCTGTCGGGCAAAAGGTTCAACATCTTCCGCTCCCTCTTTATGCCCGTGCTTATCCACGGCTTCTATGACTTCTGCCTTACCGTTGACAACGATATTTTCATCGTGATATTCCTCGGCTTTGAGGTCATCATCACTATCGTCACTATCATTAAGGTTCACCGCCTCTCCCGGCTGGACGCTCCACTGTATCCTATAGGCACCGCCTTCAGCCAGTACGGTCAGTACGGACAGCAGGCCTACGGCTATCAGCCCTACGGCGCACAACAGGCCTACGGCCAGCCCTACGGCACACAGCAGGGCTACGGCCAGCCTTACGCCTCACAACAGGGCTACAGCCAGCCCTACGGCGCACAGCAGGGCTACGGCCAGCCCTACGGCGCACAGCCGTCTTACGGCCAGCCCTACACCTCACAGCAGAGCTACGGCCAGCCATACGGCACACAGCAAAGCTACAGCCAGCCCTACGGCACACAGCAGGGCTACGGCCAGCCCTACGCCTCACAGCAGTCCTACGGCCAGCCCTACGGCACACAGCAGGGCTACGGCCAGCCCTACGCCTCACAGCAGGGCTACGGTCAGCCTTACGGCACACAGCAGGGCTACGGTCAGCCTTACGGCACACAGCCCCGGGATAAGCAGGACGACTACGCCCGCCGCCAGTACGAGGAGGAGCAGCGCAAAAACTCCCAGTATCAGTAAGCAAAGACCCGCGCTAAACATAAGCAAAAAAAGAATAAAGAATATCCAAGGCGTCCGCTCTGCGGACAGTACCAAATCATTGCCGAAGGCAATACCTGGTTTATTCTTTAGTCTTTATTCTTTCTTCTTTATTATTTTAGCGACAGCGTATTTTAGCGACAGCGCAGAGCGCCGCCGCGCTCACTTCTCACTGTGCGTTTACCATTCTCTGCAGATCGGTGATGTCCTTCATGCCGATCGAGCCGTCCCCGTCAAGGTCTGCGGCCTCCTCGATGATCGGATTATTCCAGCCGTTGACGTACCTCTGAAGATCGGTGATGTCCTTCATGCCTACCTTGCCGTCGCCGTTCACATCGCCGGGGATGATCTTGATGAACTCGAGCGTACTTGACCAGTCGGAGTAAACATCGCCGTATCCATTGCCCTGATAGGTGACGTACCGCGCCCTTACCTCGATAGGCATATTCAGCGGCACCTCCTGGGTCTCGTAAAGGTTCTGCATATAAAACTTCATATCGCCGGTGTTGATCCAGTAATCTCCCTGAAGCTCGACCCAGTCCTCCTGACCCTTGACACGGGCCTGCACCTCGATGGTGGTCTGACCGCCGTTTTCATAGTTTGAAGCAACTCTTGTGATGGCGTCGGCAAGGGCATCGGGAACATTGAGCATCACCGAGAACACAGGATATTCGTTGAAGGTCTCGCCCTCGCACATTTTCAGATCCTTGATGTCGGGGGCGGTAAGCTCTTCCTTGGTCATGGGCTCAAATGTCTCCTGCACCTCAACCGGAGCAGTCCAATCCGAGGCAAGGGTCTGTCTGCCGATCTCATCGGGGTCGTCCATAAGGCTGTAGGTCACAAAATAGCGCATACGCACATAGATGCTGTGTCCGTCCCAGTCGAACACGGCGTACTGATTGCCGTCATCGTCAGTCCTTACCTTGTAGGTGCCTTCACCAAGGGCGTCCTTCCAGCCTGTGTATGTCTCACCGCCGTACCATAGGGGATCCTTGTCGTCAGGGTAGGCAGGCTGTGTGATATAGCCAAACCAGCGGAACACCCAGGCATCGCTGGTCTTTTCCGCGTAATCAAGGAAGCTCAGATACGCCCAGTCACCCAGGCGCTGAGCATAGTCCTCGTCATAACCCTCGTTGAGCCAGAGAGCATCGGTCTCCTCAGACCAGTGCCATTGCTCGGTGCCGTCTATCGACCAGTCCATCTGAGGGGTGAACCAGATCTCATAAAAGCCCAGCTGCTGAAATTCCTCTTCGACAGCATCATGGGTCTCAGGATCGGCGAGCCTGGCGGCCCATTCGCTCATGCTGTCGTTTTTGGACCACGCCAGCTGAACGGTATTGGCGCTCTCCTGATCGGTAAGAGAAGCATAGACCGCCTCGGGCGCGGTCAGCTCAAAGGGCAGCTCAAGCCCCTCCTTTGTCTTTGTGTTCTTTCCCTCAGCATAAGCCGGAACAGCCGCCGAAAGCAGTATTGCCGCCGCAGACACGGCGCTTATAAGCCTTTTCAGTTTCATATCCCTACCTCCTGTTAATAAAATTTGTACATCATACATATAATACCATATTTACAACGGATTTACAATTGACATATCAGATAGAAATGCCCACATCTCTTTGTGCATATCAACAGTAAAAAACGGCATTCCCCGCTTCCGGGAAATGCCGTTTCGCTGTCTTCTGTCACTCGCCGAGATACTTCTCCACGAACTCTCCCAGCCTTTCAAAGGTCTCCTCGCTGATAACGTGCTCGATGCGGCAGGCGTCCTCGGCGGAGTTTTCCTCGCTGACACCCAGTACCTTGTTCAGAAACTTCGTCAGAAGCTTGTGCTTGTCATAGACCTCGTTTGCCCGCTTCAGACCGGTCTCCGTCAGCACCAGCTGACCGTCCGGCTCAACGGTGATAAGGCCGTTGTCCTTTAAAATGCCCACGGCACGGCTCACCGAGGGCTTTGAAAAGCCAAGCTCGTTGGCAACATCGATCGAACGCACATAGCCGGTGCGCTCGTGCAGGATAAGGATAGTCTCCAAATAGTCTTCGCCGGATTCTCTAAGTGTCATGGGTCATACCTTCTTTCTAAAAACTCTACTGTTTCAGTATCTTCCGGTTTTCGTCGAACATACGGTAATACTGCAATGTTTCATATTCCGTGTGTATGTCATTGAAGTCTGCAAGGTCATCGCCGGTGCGGTGCCACTCGCCGTCTGCGGTCTTGCAGCCGAAGGAGGAGATCACCGGCAGTGTTTCGCGGATATGCTCCAGCTCCTGCTGGACAGGTGTCAGCGGCAGTCCTGCCGCCTTGAACATCTCGTTGCCGAGGTAGTTGAGGCTGATGTCCTCGATCTTACGCGCCTCTACCCCCTTGTTGCTCCAAACGATAAAGGGCGTCTGATGCACCAGTGAATAGCGCTCCGCACTAAGGCCGGCCAGTGAGCTGCCGTAAAGCTCGTCCGCATAGCCCTCGATGTGAGGATAGTGGTCTCCGAACATTACGATGACGACCTCCTCATCGTAGTTCCGGTAATGCTCGATAAGGTCGCCCAGCGCATCGTCCGAGGCCTTTATGGAGCGCATGAATTTCTCCGCGCTCTCGTTATAGGGGGACTTGAGATCAAGGTTATGCGGCACGGGGTAGTTATACGGCGCATGGTTCTGCATGGTGGTCACCCACACGAACATACCCTTGTTCTTGTCCCGCTGATCCACTACTTCATACAGCCTGTCATAGATAGCTTGGTCGGCAGGCTCGCCGTTTATGACGGTCTTATTTTTCAGATTGATGTTGTTCTTGAAATACTGCTTTTTGAACCCGAGGTAATTATATGCATTGCCGATGTTCCAAAGCGCCTTGCTGCAGGGGGTAAAGGACACGGTCTCGTAGCCCATATCGTTCAGTGCCGACACCATTGAGTCCTGCTTTGAGTCGAGATAGTTGGTATATATCGCCGAGCCCAGCGGCAGGAAGTGCATCGAGTTGCCGGAGAGGAACTCAAACTCCGAGTTGCAGCTGTAGCCGCCGTAAGGCGAAACGGTCACATAGCCTGTCACGGCCTCGCTCTGCAGCTTATGGTAGTTGGCAAGGTAATCCTGTGTGGTCTCGACCGGGCCGATATGCGAATAATCCGCAAAGCTCTCGTTGAGTATGCCGATGAGTATGGGCGTTTTTTTCGGCGCCTCCGCCTGCGTGTACTGTTCGATCAGCGCCTCGCCCTTTTCAGTGGAGTAGCCGTCGGGCGTATGCACCCTGTTATACACTCCGTCGTAGT
This sequence comes from Ruminococcus sp., assembly GCA_017450925.1. Lineage (GTDB taxonomy): Bacteria > Bacillota > Clostridia > Oscillospirales > Ruminococcaceae > FB2012. Next base: position 6,311 of record JAFSSS010000009.1, read on the forward strand.
AGAACATCAGCAAGCTCCCCACGCTGCGGGATGTCCTTGTGTCCTCCGAGCCGGAGAAGTTCAGAAGGATAACTCTGTTGCGGATGCCGTAGTCATAGGTATAGCCTGTCAGCAGCAGGAACACCGCGACCGCCGCGCCGCAGCCTCCGAGGGCTATCAGCCGCGGTCTTTTGCTTTCGCTTTCCAGCTTGAGAACGACCGTTATCGCTATCACCGCCGCAGTCTGCAGCACCGCCACAACAGCGGTAAAGGTTATGGAGAAGGAATATTCACCCTTGATCTCAAGGGCGCTCTGAAGGTTCGCAAGGTCGGTAAACTTTATCGGCGCCCCCCGGAACATGGTGATGTAATACTGCATGACCGAATAGAACGCAAACACGACCTCCAGCACTATGAACCATATCTTCGGCTTTTTCAGTATGACCGCTCCCAGCAGAAACGGCACCGCATACATTGTATAGCCCAGCAGATTATAAAGGGGATAGAGCTTGATGAACACCGCATTCATGCACATTTCCGACAGCGCATAGGACTGCAGCGCCAGCACCAGTGCAAAGAATACCGGCTTGACCCTCACCGGCTTTTCAAGACTTCCGTAGGCCGATATCGTCAGCCAGATGCAGCACATCATCAGCGCTGCGAAAATAAAAAACAGTATCTTCATCCCTACCGATGCGGGTTCAGCTCCGAAAGCGCTTTCGCCCGTCAGCATCACACCCACCGAAAGGCCGAAGCCAAGCACGCACACACCCCAAAACCACAGATAAGGGTGGCTCTTCCAAAGCTTGATATTTTCCAATTTTTGTCTCTCCTTGTATTTCATTTGTACGGCGTTGTCTGTATATGTTTACGCCTGTTCTAACATTATACCACCCTTTGCACAAAAATGCAACACCTTTTTTTTAAGACAGCACCGAATAATAAAGGGACTTGACAAAACACTACCAAAGAGGTATAATATACTTGCTGTATTATCTGACAGGAGGTATGCATTCTATGCTTAAAATACAGGATCTAAGCTGGACTCTGGACACGGGTGAGGAGATACTGAAAAATGTCTCTCTTGAGATCCCGGAGGGGAAGCTCACAGTTATAACAGGCCCCAACGGCGGCGGCAAGACCTCTCTTGCAAAGCTTATCGCAGGACTGGAAAAGCCGGTGGGAGGCCGCATTCTGCTGGACGGCGAGGATATCACCGAATGGGATATCACCAAGCGCTCCCAGCACGGCATCGGCTATGCCTTTCAGCAGCCGGTAAGATTCAAGGGGATCAACGTCCGCGACCTGCTGGAGCTGTCGGCACAGCGCAGCCTTGACGACCGGGAGATCTGCGGGATACTGGGTAAGGTGGGCCTCTGTGCCAATGAATATATCGACAGAGTCATCGACTCCTCACTCTCCGGCGGCGAGGCCAAGAGGATCGAGATCGCATCGGTGCTGGCTAAGAAGGATGCCAAGGTGCTGGTGTTCGACGAGCCGGAGGCAGGTATCGACCTGTGGAGCTTCTCAAGCCTGATAGATGCATTTGAAAAGCTCAAAGCAGGCGAGGACAAGTCCCTGCTTATCATCTCGCATCAGGAGCGGATACTGGAAATATCCGACTATATCGCCGTTATCGCCGACGGCTCGGTAACAAAGGCGGGCTCCCGCGAGGAGATCCTCGGCGGACTGCTGGGCGAGGAAAAGGCCGAGCGCTGCCCTCTCGGTAAGGATAAGGAGGATAACTGATATGATCGACAAGACTACCGCAGAGCTGCTGGGCATCGTGTCCGACTGGAGCGGCAAATTCAACGGAGCATATAACATCCGCTCAAACGGCGAGTGCGCAGGCAGACAGTCCTCCGAGAACATCAAGCTGGAAAACAAGGAGGACGGCCCCGGGCTCGTCATCAACATAAAGCCCGGCACCAAGGGCGAGACCGTTTATATCCCCGCCTGTGTGACCAAGGGCGGCATCAACGATCTGGTCTATAACGACTTCTATGTGGGCGAGGGCGCTGACGTTACTATCGTGGCGGGCTGCGGCGTTCACACCGCTGACGGGCACGATGTCCGTCACCACGGGATACACCGCTTCATCCTTGCCAAGGGAGCCCGGGTGCTTTACAAGGAAAAGCACATCGGCACCGGCGCAGGCGGCGGAGCAAAGCGCATCGACCCGGTCACCGAGATCGAGCAGGGCGAGGACAGCTATCTTGAAATGGACACTATACAGATCGGCGGAGTTGACAGCACCTTCCGCAAGACCTCCGGCAGACTGGGCAAGGGGGCAAAGCTGGTCATCAAGGAGCGCATCATGACCGACGGCACACAGACCGCCCAGACTGATTTTGCCGTAGAGCTGAACGGCGAGGATTCCGGCGCGGACATCGTTTCGCGCTCGGTGGCAAAGGGCGACTCCTATCAGGAGTATCACTCCAAGATCAGCGGCAACTCACGCTGCAAGGGACATTCCGAATGTGATGCTATCCTTGCGGACAACGGCAGGGTAAATGCTGCCCCGGAGCTTTTCGCAGGCTGCCTTGACGCAGAGCTTATCCACGAGGCGGCTATCGGCAAGATCGCCGGCGAGCAGATCATCAAGCTCCAGACCCTCGGTCTATCCGAGGAGGAGGCAGAGAAGAAGATCATCGAGGGCTTCCTGAGAGGCTGATGCGGAAACGCTTCGCTTAGTGAATTAAGAGTAAAGGTGTCGCCTGCCGGCGGCACCTTTTATTGTAAATTATCAACTGTCAATTGCAGGATCAGACCTTTAAGCTTATCTCTCTGCCGGTGGGGATGTACTGTCTGATCGCCACGCCCGACAGCTGAAACATCAGCTTTGAGGCCTTTACGCCGTCAGTGCCGGCGTATTTGTCGTCCCAATAGACGACCTCCTTTATGCCGGTCTGGATGATAGCCTTGGCACATTCGTTGCAGGGGAAAAGCGAAACGTATATGCGGGCGTTTTTAAGGCTGCCGGTGGAGCGGTTGAGTATCGCGTTCAGCTCCGCGTGGCAGACGTAGGGGTATTTGGTGTCGAGGTATTCGCCCTCGCGCTCCCACGGGAGGTCGTCGTCGCTGCAGCCGGTGGGCATACCGTTGTAGCCCACGGAGAGTATCTTGTTTTCGTCCGATACGATGCAGGCGCCCACCTGCGTGTTGCTGTCCTTGCTCCGTCCCGCCGAAAGGATAGCTATGCCCATGAAGTATTCGTCCCAGCTAAGATAGTCAGTGCGTTTCATCTGTCATTCCTCCGATACTTATCCCGATCACGAATTGCAGTTGATAGTTGATAATGGACAATATCGCGCCAACGGCACTCCTTTAATTGCCCATTATCAACTATCTATTATCAACTATATTCTGCCGTTTGCAGCAAAGCAAAGCCGGATCGGGATATTTGTTTTATATATTATATCACAACGGCCTCTGCTTGGCAAGACAAATATCAATTTTTGTGCGGTGAAAATTTTTTTGAAAAAGGTCTTGACGAATGGGAAAGATAACGCTATAATATCAGTATAGATAACAATAGACAAAAGGAAACGCCCGGTCTGATGCAGGGCTGTTTCTGACCGTCAAATTATGGAGGGATAAGTATGATCTTTAACAGAATTTGTCAGATCATTGCAGATCAGCTCGATATCGACGCTGACAGCATCAGAATGGAGTCTTCTATACAGGACGATCTGAATGCCGATTCACTCGATGTTATGGAGGTCGCAATGGCAGTCGGTGACGAGTATGATATCGAGATCTCTGAAGAGGAACTCGAGAACATCAAAACAGTCGGCGACGTGGTAAGATATGTTGAAGCTGCTGTCAGCGATGACTGAGCCGGAAGTTCTGAGCCTCTGAAAAAGGGGCTCTTTTCTTTTTGAAAGGATATGACAATGAAAACAGGAAGAATGTTTGCTCTGCTTGCTGCGGCTGTGATGCTGGCCGGATGCGGTGCCGAGGACAGCTCCTCACGTTCAGAGGCTTCGTCAGCCGGCGAAGCTGCTGTAACGACAGCCGCCGTGACGACCGATGCGGCTGACAGCTCGAAGGCGCCGGAGGAGGGCTCCTCGGTGAAGGAGGAGATCTCCTCTGCTGCCGAGACCCCGCCGGAGGAGAAGCCCTCTGACATCACCCCCGCCATGTGGGAGGTCACCTCTGACAACGGGGGCAGGCTGGTGTTAATGGGCTCGATGCACGCTCTGAAGGAGGAATGCTATCCCCTGCCGGAGCGGATAGCCGAGGCATATGCGTCCTCGGAGGCGCTGGCTGTGGAATGCGATATCGTGGAGGCCACCGCTGACAGCGATATCATGCTGGAGGAGGTACAGAAGATGTACTATCCTGTCGGCGAGACGATCAACGACCACATCTCTGCCGAGGTGATAGAGTCAGTCAAGGGCTATGCCGCTAAGTTCGGGCTTGACCTTACCCTTTACGAGCGCTGCAAGCCTTGGGTGTGGTTGACGCTGTTTGAGATGCGGGCGCTGAACCAGCTGGGGCTGAACACCGATCTCGGCATCGACAACCGTCTTTTGATGCAGGCCAAGGAGGACGGCAAGGAGATCATCGAGCTGGAATCCACCGCATTTCAAATGGATCTGCTGACGGGCTATTCCGACGAGATATGTGAGCTTCTGCTGGCTCCCTACACTGCCGACAATGCAGACGCCTACAGCGAGGATCTTGCGCAGACCTACGAGGCGTGGAAAAACGGCGACTTTGAGTTCTTCGAGAAGAGCTACTCCAAGGCCGGCCAGCTGCAGGATCTTGCCGATGCCGGCTACGGCCCCGATACCGAGCAGTATAAGCTAATGGAAAAGTATATCGACAGTATGCAGACCGACCGCAACAAGGGCATGGCGGAGAAGGCTCTCAAGCTGCTGCAGGAGGGCCGCCGTGTGTTCCTTGTGGTAGGCGAGGCGCACTTCTGCGGCGAGGAAGGCATACTTAGCCTGCTGAAGGCCGCAGGCTATGAGGTGCGAAGGCTCTGAAGCAAGCAAGCAAATAAATAATAAATAAATAATAAAGAAGAAAGAATAAAGAATAAACAAGGTATCGCCTCCGGCGATGATTTTAAATCTGTCCGCAGGGCGGACACCTTGTTTATTCTTTATTCTTTATTATTTCTTCTTTATTCTTTATCAGCAGCTAATGCTGATGCCGATACTACCCTGTTCTTGCCTGTTCTTTTGGCCTTGTAAAGGGCGTGGTCAACGCGCATACAGAGGCTGTCGGGAGTTTCGTCCGGGCGGGCGGAGGCTGTGCCGAGAGAGATAGTCTGGCGGCCTGCCACGGGGACGTCTGCCGTTTCAAAGGCCACGCGGAGCCTTTCGGCAAAAGCATCAGCCTCGCCGGCAGGAGCGCCTGTCAGCAGGAGCATAAACTCCTCGCCGCCCCAGCGGCCTGCATCGGCTTTGATCTCGTCACAGATATCGGTGATGATGCGGGAGAGCATCACCAGCACATCGTCCCCCACGTTGTGACCGTAGGTGTCGTTGACGGCCTTGAAGTCGTCAGCATCCAGCATGATAAGGGCGGTCTTATCTCCGTTCTTGAGGGCTGCGGAGATGCGCCGCTGTATCTCGGCGCGGTTATAGAGGCCTGTAAGGCCGTCGTGGACAGCCATTTCCTCCAGCTTGCGGTTGGCTCTTTCAAGCTCCTCGGTGGCGGCCTCGATAAAGGTCGCAAGGCGGTTTATCATGGACACCTTGCCGGAGACACGCTCCTCCTCCATTTTAAAGCTGCCGGACGGGGCACCGGTGTTATCGCCCTCGCGGAAGGCGGCAACGACAAGGGTGACATTATGCTGGTTCACCGCACTGCCGGTGCGCAGGAACTCGCCGGAGGTATAAAAGCCGGAAGTCGGGGCTATCGACTGGAAGGGCAGGGTCTCCTTGCCGATCTCGCTGCCCCAGAAGGTATGCCTTGCGGCGCAGGAGTAAATATGTATCACCTCGGGATGCACTGCTGCCAGCTTGCGGCCGCCCTCGCTGACCTCGTGGAGTATCGTCCAGGGGTCGCCGTAGGCTATGCGTGCCTTTACGTCCTGTTCAACATCGGCGGTCATGGAAAGGGAGCCGTCGGGATTGCTGGCTGTGGGCGCCCGGAGGATATTCATCCCGTTATGCTCGTAGAAGAACGGGAACTCAAGGGTATTGGCAAAGAAGCTCTCGTCATTCTTGATATGGAGATATTTATAATAGGTCTCGTAAGCGGGGCGGTGGTCAAGCTCGTAGATAGTGCGCCCCTCGGAGCGGGTCACCAGCAGCTCGCGGCCAAGAGGCTTCCAGCCGGTGATATGGGTGGTATGGATGTGAAGATCGCTCCCGCCCAGCATCATGAAAACTGCCGCATTGTCGGCGTATTCTCCGGCGCTGGAGAAGACATAGGCGGCGGTCTCGTTGAAATCGGGAGCAAAGGCTCCGCCGCCGAACACCTTGATGCTTTCCGGCAGGGTGCTAAGGTCATCGCAGAGGGCGGTCATGGACATACTTCTGATAGTCACCAGCATCTCCACCGCCTTGACCCAGCTGTTTTGGCTGATATAATCCTTCAGCTCCTGCACCGTGTTCTTCTCCGTGTCGGAGTCCATACGGAGCTGGATAAGCTTGACCCTTGTATCGGGGTATTCATAGATCGTGCAGGCGATACTGATCGGAGTATCGGCCATTCTGCCCTCGAAGATGTTTCCGTTGGTGGAGCATCCGCGGTAGAGCGCCTCGGGCATTTCCTCGCGGATAAGGCCGATGACCTCGGACACCCGGTCAAAGGTCATGGTCTGGGCATATATATCGAACACCACATCGGAGTGCATCATGCTCCTGCACCACTGGGACAGCTTTTTCAGCTCACGTCTGAAGCTGTCGGCATCTCTGTATTCAAACTGCATCTGTTTCATTTCTGATCTCACGCCTCACTTTATCCTGTCCTATGCAGGTATATGATTTTATACAACTTTGCCGAAAATTTTAACAATTGTCGTTTAGTATCATATATATTATACAACATTTCAGACATTTTGTCAAGCGGAATAAACAAATTCTGTAAAATATTCAGCATATGCAGAATATTTCTGCATTTCCGCGGAAAACTGTATTCAAGGGGTGATAGCATGAAGCTGAATATGACATACGAGCAATACGAAAGGATGTACAAGCGGGCGTCGAAGAACTCGGCGAGTGCGGTGAACGTGCTGAAGGCTTTTCTTATCGGCGGGAGCATCTGCACTGTGGGGCAGGCACTGCTCAAGGCCTACAGCGGCCTCGGGCTGGAGGAAAAGGATGCGGGGACGGCGGTGAGCATCACGCTGATACTTGCATCTGTTCTGCTGACGGCCTTGGGGATATACGACCGCATAGCGAAGCACGGCGGTGCGGGGACGCTTGTTCCTATCACCGGCTTTGCCAACGCGGTGGCGGCTCCGGCGGTGGAATTCAAGACCGAGGGCTATGTTACCGGCGTGGGGGTCAAGATCTTCACCATAGCGGGGCCGGTGATACTCTACGGCACGCTGGCAAGCGCTGCCGTGGGGGCAGTCAGATACCTTATCGACAGCCTTTTTTAGTTGATAATGGACAGATGACAGTTGACAGTAAAGGAGTGCGCCGAAGCGCGGTGGCGATAAAGAAGTATTTGACAATTACAGCTTTGTATGTGCCACCGCTAAAAGAATAAATAATAAAGAAGAAAGAATACAGAATAAAGAATAAACAAGGTGTCCGCTTTGCGGACATATTTCAAAATATATCGCCGCAGGCGATACCTTGATTATTATTTCTTATTTATTCTTTCTTCTTTTTTCTTTTAGCAGGCGCTGCACTAAGTAACGCAAAGACA
>JAFSSS010000066.1 GCA_017450925.1 Ruminococcus sp.
CATCTGCTTGCCAGCTTTCCGTCATATTACCCAAATTCTCCTTGACTTGCGTCAGCAAGCCTGCGTCGAATTTAGGCAATCTGACGAAAAGCTGGACGGCGCATCTGATGCACAGGGGTCGTGCGGTGTTGCCTTAAATAACAGCAAGCTGTGCGGAGCCCTTCGGAGCCGCACAGCTTTTATGCTTTCATTTTATACAATGTTGAAATATTGCCCCAAAGCGGCGTGAGTATAGGATATGTTAAAACAATAATAGCATTTACTATTTAAACCGATGCGTATTTGTGTTATAATCGCCTTTGTAAAGTATTTTGAGTAAGGAGGCGGTGTTGTGTTTCAGTTAAAATGGCTGATGCAGAACATGAAGGGCAGCAAAGCGGCATACATCACGGCGCTGGTGCTTTCGGTGGTCTGCAACGGGCTGCATATCGCATCGCCCTTTTTCCAGTCGGAAATAATCGACACCTTTATTTCAAATGAAAATGCCCTCGAGAACCTGAAAACACAGCGTTCGCTGTTCATCTGGCTGCTTGTTGGAATGATAGGCTTCACGCTGCTGCGGACGGTGCTGCAGTATTCCTGCAATATGTACTACGAAAAGGCCTCGCAGGGAATGATCTACCGCATAAGGACGTTCCTGTTCCGTAAGATCGAGATACAGGATGCAGCCTTTTACAACCGCTACCGCACCGGCGATCTGATGACAAGGCTTGCCGGCGACCTTGATATGGTAAGGCACATGGTGTCGTGGGTCATCAAGAGCTGCGTTGAATCGCTGTCGCTGTTCGTGGCATCGGTGACCTATTTCTTCATCATCGACTACGCCACGGCTCTGTGTATCCTTGCGATGACACCTGTTATCTTCTTCGTTACAAGACTCTTCTCAAAAAAGGCCGGCGCTGCCCACAGAAAGGTGCGAGAGGCATCGGCCGCCATGAGCACCGCAGCGCAGGAGAATATCTCGGGCAACCGCGTGGTAAAGGCGTTTGCAAGAGAGAATTATGAAAAGGATAAATTCCGTGAAACCGACGAGGAATACCGCAGCTCAAATATAAACGCCGCTATGGTATGGCTGAAATATCACCCGCTTATCGAGATCGCCGCGGGCGGACTGTCGGTAGTCCTGCTGCTCTGCGGAGGCGTTTTCATCATCAACCGCCACCTTACACTGGGACAGTATTTCGCTATCTCCGGCCTGCTGTGGGCGGTAAGCAACCCTATGCGCAACCTCGGCAACCTTGTAAACGACTGGTTCCGCTTCATGGCCTCGGCAGCGAAGATCATAGAGGTGTATTATGAGGAGCCGCAGATCGTTGACCCCGAGGAGCCTGTGGAAGCACCCGAGCGCTTCGAGGGCAGCATCGCATTCGATAATGTTTCCTTCTCTATCGAGGGAAAGCCGATACTCAAAAACGTGAGCTTTGAGATAGAGCCCGGAGAAACAGTGGTCATCATGGGACCCACCGGCTCGGGAAAGACCTCGCTCATAAATCTTATAGCCCGCTTTGCCGACTGCACCGAGGGCAGCGTTTCGGTGGACGGCACCGATGTGCGCAGCTACCGGCTGAATGACCTGAGAGGCGGTATCAGCATGGCAACACAGGAGGTGCTGCTCTATTCCGATACCATAGACTCAAATATCGCCTTCGGCAACAGCAGCCTAAGCGAAGAGGAGGTCATTCGCTATGCACGCCTTGCAGATGCCGATGAGTTCATACGCAAGCTGCCGCAGGGCTATGCAACTATCGTCGGCGAACGGGGCGTGGGTCTCTCCGGCGGACAGAAGCAGCGCATCTCGCTGGCAAGGGCGCTGGCAGTAAAGCCGGCAGTGCTGATTCTTGACGACACCACCTCTGCCGTCGATATGGAGACCGAGAACCATATCCGCACCTCGCTGAACGAGGGGCTTGATTTCCCCTGCACCAAGATAATCATAGCACAGCGCATCTCGACCTCGCGCACCGCAGATAAGATCGTGATACTCGAAAACGGCAGGGTCACTGCCGTCGGCACTCACGACGAGCTCAAATCCCGCGAGGGCTACTACAGGCAGATCTATGAGCTGCAAAGCGGCATAAACGCCTCTGAAAGCGAGGTGAGGGCATAATGGCAAGGAACAAATTCGATATCGACGAGAACCTTGATACCCCGTTTAACATCGCACACTTCAAGCGCTCGTTCGTTTATATCAAAAGGTACCGCGGGAAGATGATAGCAGCCTTCCTCATAAGCGTACTCTCGGCCGTGACCGGGCTGTTTGCCCCGCTGATAACCAAGCACGCGCTGGACGTTACCGTTCCCGAGGGAGATGTTCCCGGGCTGATACTGCTGGCGCTGCTGCTGCTGGGGAGCATCGTGCTTTCCTCGGTGCTCGGAAACATCAGAGGGCGCATCATGACCCGCGTGGGACAGAATATAATCTACGATATAAGAGAGGACGTATTCGCCCATTTGCAGAAGCTGCCCTTTTCCTACTACGACAGCCGCCCTCACGGCAAAATACTTATCCGTGTGATAAACTACGTCAACTCGGTGTCAGACATTCTCTCAAACGGCATCATCAATTTCATCATGGAGATACTGAACATGATCTTCATTCTGGTGTTCATGTTCATCGTAGATGTGAAGCTGACGCTGGTGGCGATCTCGGGTCTGCCGATCTTCTTCGGAGTGCTGTTTTTCATCAAGCAGCGGCAGCGTGCCTCGTGGCAGGCAGTTTCAAACAAAAGCTCGAACATGACGGCCTATCTTCAGGAGAATATCGCCGGAGCAAGGGTAACGCAGATCTTCACCCGTGAGGAAGAGAATGCCGCTATCTATGACAAGCTGAACACTGAATACCGCAGCGCTTGGATGAGAGCGGTAAAATACTCCAACCTTGTGTGGCCGGCAACCGACAACATTTCGGTCTGCATAAGGGCTGCAATGTTCGCAACGGGTCTGCTGGTCTTCGGGCCGGAGGCCGTTTCGCTCGGAACGCTGGCGGCTATGACTGGCTATGCGGCCCGCTTCTGGCAGCCGATAATGAACCTCTCGAACGTGATAAACAGCTTTATCAACAACATTGCCTATATCGAGCGTATCTTCGAGCTGCTTGATGAGCCCGTTACCGTTGACGACAAAGAGGGCGCGGCCGAGATCGGTGAGATCACCGGTCAGGTGTCCTTCAACGATGTGACCTTCGCATACGAGGAGGGTCAGAACGTTATCGAGCATATCTCGTTCGACGTGCGCTCCGGCGAAAGCGTTGCACTCGTGGGGCCTACGGGTGCAGGAAAATCCACCATTGTCTCACTTATCTCCCGGTTCTACAACGTGGAACAGGGCAGCATCACCATTGACGGAAAGAACATATCCGATGTCACTCTGAACTCACTGCGGTCGCAAATGGGCATCATGCTGCAGGACAGCTTTATTTTCAGCGGCACCATACTCGACAATATCCGCTACGGAAAGCTCGATGCCACCGATGAAGAGGTAGTCAGAGCGGCAAGAGCCGTCTGTGCCGACAGCTTTATCGACCGGCTTGACAAGGGCTACGACACCGCTGTTACTGAACGCGGCGGCGGACTTTCGAGCGGTGAAAAGCAGCTTATCTCCTTTGCAAGGACACTGCTTTCCGACCCGAAGATACTTGTGCTGGACGAGGCGACCTCCTCTATCGACGCGCGCACCGAGGCGCTTCTGCAAAAGGGCATCTCCGAGCTGCTGAAGGGGCGCACCTCCTTCATCATCGCACACCGCCTCTCCACCATTCGCGGCTGCGACAGGATAATGTATGTTGACGACCACCGCATCGTGGAAAGCGGCACGCATGACGAGCTTATGGCCAAAAAAGGCGCCTACTACAAGCTCTACACCTCGCAGTCGGCATAGTGAATAATCGTATAGTGAATAAATAATAAAGAAGAAAGAATAAACAAGGTGTCCGCTTTGCGGACAATTCAAAAATTATTGCCGCAGGCAATACCTTCATTTTTCTTTCTTCTTTTTTCTTTATTATTTATTTTTTGCTGCTTTTGTTCAGCTTGACCATTTCAAAGACGAATACCTCTACAGAGATAAGAACTATAACTCCGGCGACCACGATCAGCACGATTATCCACGGCTTCATGCCGCCCTCATCTTCAGCATCCTTGGCGCTGTTATCGGAGGCGGCTTTTTTGCTGTCGGACTTGCCGGAGGTCTTGGCTTCGTCAGCGCTGCGCTTAGCCTCGGATTCGTCGTAGGTCTTGTCCTCGTTGGACTTGCCCTCGCCGCCGTTGTTTTCCACTCCCGCCGAGGAGCCGGTGCTGCCGGGCTTTATCTCCGAGGCCGTGCCGGTAACGAACATCGAGAGCCACGCCAGCGAGGCGTTCCAGTTTATGGTACACTCGTTGACCGACCACGCCTCGACATTGTCAAGATAGCACTTCATCGGCGCGATGCTGCCCTTTTTCCAGCCCATGCCCTGTACCCATGGATCCTGCATACCGGAGTTGGGGCCGCCGGACATAACGCCGCAGGGCGCCTTGGGAAAGCTCTTGTCGATCTGATACGACCAGTAGCGGTGGTGCGGATATTCGGTGGTGTGAGTGCCGTAGCCGGTAACGTAGGAGTAATCCATAGCGTTGCGGCCGAGCAGATAGTCCAGTCCGCCGATAGCGCCGTCAAGGTATTTCTCGTCCTTGGTCATCAGATAGCCGTAGGCAAGCACGATAGCATTGTCCGCCACAAAGGAGTTCGAGCCCCAGATATAGCCCTTGTCGCTGTCGTTGTAGCTAAGGGTGGACTGGCCGTAGGGCTGGCCGTAGCCCTGTCCCTCCTCCAGCTTGAGAAAATGGTCTGCCGCCTTGGTTATCGCATCGGTGACGATCTCCTTGTCCTCGCCGTCAAAGCGGTCGAGGTTGAGCGCCGCGCTTAAAGTAGCCAGTGCGCCCACGTTGCCCCAGTCAAAGGAGCCGACAGTGTCAACGCTCTCGCCGCCGCCCAAGGAGGTGGGAACGGACAGGAAGAACTTGTTTTCCGTCGTCTCGTCGAAATAGTCCTCGTCGCCGGTGGTGATGAAAAGCTCCATTGCCGCCCAGCAGAACTCGTCCTCAACGTTATTGTCGCCGTAAGCGCCGCCGCCCACAGATTCGTCCAGCGGAGCGAACATCTCGGGGTGCTTCTTCGCGGCCTCGTAGGTCAGCTTTGCTTTTTCAAGACACTCCTCGGCAAAGGCATCGTCAATGCCCTTCCAAAGCCTTGCCGCTTGTGCCGCGCAGGCCGAAAGGTTAAGCGTTGCCGCTGTTGTGGGGGGCTTGATTATACGCTTTTTGTCATCGTCGGCAGGGGCAACTCCAAGGCCTGTCCAGGTCTCGTCGTGAGCCTTGTGATAAGCCATGCCCGCATATTCGCCGGAGCTGACGATCATTTTGAACATCCACTCCATTTCGTAGCGTGCCTCGTCAAGCAGATCGGGATAGCCGTTTGAGTTCTCCGGCAGAGCCATTGTGCCGTCAGCAAAGGCCTTTTCAAGCCCGAGAGCCTTGGCTGTCTCATACTCATTCTGCATGAGCCAGAGTGAGAAGCCGCCGTTGACCACATACTTGCCGTGGTCGCCGGCATCGTACCAGCCGCCGGTAACGTCCACCGAGCCGGAGGAGCCGCTGTAGCCCCAGGTCTGCTGTATCTCTGCATTGTCAGAGGGGTGACCCGCCGCCCGGGCGAGGGCGTTCCTGTCGCCGGAGGTGATGTACTCGCTCTTTATCTCGATCCCGGAGCGGTTCTGATAGAAATAGTTCAGCGAGTCATACACCAGCGATGACCATATCTCGCTGTCGCCCACCGTGAACTCCCGGCTCTTGGCGCCGTTGGCGGCCTCAAGGTGAAGCTTGCCCCTGCCGTCGAAGCCGGTGAAGTCGATGATATGCACCGTATCGCCTGAGTCTTCATCAAAGCCGAAATACTCGCTCTTGCCCTCCCATACGGACTTGCCGCTTTCGTCGATAAGCTCGACATCCACGCTGTCCTTGTCGGTGCAGAGCATGGTGGCCTTCTTAACGCGGCCGTCGAAATAGCCCACCTGGTCGGTGAGTATCTCGGCACGGCTCCACTCCTCGGGAGCGACATAGTCGTTCTCGTCCGAGGTAAGGTCGATAAGTGAAAGATTGTCAAAGGTGATGACAGTCCCCTCCGGGAAGCAGTCGCCCTGGGTGTACTGCCCGTCGCCGCCCAGGTGGAAGGCCCACTCGGCAACATCCACATTCTGTCCGGCGGTAAAGGTCAGATCAACGGTCTTGGTCTCGTTGGCGCCTATGGGGATAAGATCCCAGTGAGAGTCGAGGTCATAGCCGTTTGACATATTGTGCCACACCTCGACGGTGCCCTCAAGGTTGCCTATCTTGGTGTAATACTTTCCGGCATTTGAGGGGGTTATCTGATACTGCACCCGGTACTGATGCCCGGATACTATCTTCAGTCCCCTGTGGCGGAACTGACAGTCCCACCTGTCCTCGCCGCCGCGCGAGGCACCTCCCGGGCTGACGATCTTTACCTTGTAAACGCCGTCGGCTATCTCAAACTCCATTTTTCCGGCGGTGGATTCAACGATATGCCAGGGCAGGCCAACGCCGTTTTCAAAATCCGTCTGACCCAGCTGCTGACCCGCATATGCCGTCAGCGGCTGCAGGAGCTGTGCAGGCAGCGCCGTGACGGTCATCAGCAGTGCTGCCCCCGCCGCGGTCATTCGTCTTATCAGTTTATGCTTCATAATACTTCCTCCGAACAAAAATATACAGATATATTATAACACAGCTGTGAACGGATTTCAATACCCTGCCCTTACTGCCCGCAGAAAAAGGATCTGCGCCGGATGTCTACATAATAGATTTTTAATATATAATTTATCTTCTGCTGTTGACAAGAGGGGCGAAATAGTGTAGAATAGAATGAATAACAGATGAATGTTGTTAAAAAAGAAACGGGAGGTAATTACTATGCTGGAAACAAATGTAAACAACAAGTTCGTGAAGGAAGGGCTCACCTTTGACGATGTGCTGCTGATCCCCGGGGAGAGCGACTGCACTCCGGATATGGTGGATATCCACACACATCTGACTAAGGATATCGTCCTCAATACCCCTATCATGACCTCGGCTATGGACACCGTTACCGAGGCGAAAATGGCTATCGCCATTGCCCGTGAGGGCGGCATCGGCATAATCCATAAGAATATGCCTATCGCTCAGCAGGCTGAGGAGGTCGATAAGGTAAAGCGCTCTGAAAACGGCGTTATCGTGAACCCCTTCTCGCTGACCGCTGACAAGACAGTTGAGGAAGCTGACAAGCTCATGGGCAAGTATAAGATCTCCGGCGTGCCTATCGTTGACGATAAGGGCAGGCTCGAGGGTATCCTTACCAACCGCGACCTTAGATTTATCACCGATTTCAGCATCAGGATCTCTGACGTCATGACAAGAGATAACCTTGTTACAGCTCCCGTTGACACTGACCTTGCCGGCGCCAAGAAGATACTGATGAAGCATAAGATCGAAAAGCTCCCGCTGGTGGACAGCAACGGCATCCTCAAGGGTCTTATCACTATCAAGGACATTGAGAAATCAGTTCAGTACCCCAATTCCGCAAGAGATAAAAAGGGCAGACTGCTCTGCGGCGCTACTATCGGCATGACCGCTGATGTGCTGGACAGAGCCGGCGCTCTTATTGAGGCTCAAGTGGATATTCTTGCTCTTGACTCGGCTCACGGCCACTCAAAGAACGTTATCGAAACGCTGAAAAAGGTCAAGGCCGCTTTTCCGAACATCCCTGTTATAGCAGGAAACGTGGCTACCGCCGAGGCTGCTGTGGCTCTCTGTGAGGCCGGTGCTGACGCTATCAAGGTAGGTATCGGACCCGGGTCTATCTGCACCACGAGAGTCGTTGCAGGTATCGGCGTTCCGCAGATCACCGCTGTTTATGATGCAGCCTGCGCCTGTGCCAAGTACGGGATCCCCGTTATCGCAGACGGCGGCATCAAGTACTCCGGCGATATCGTAAAGGCTCTTGCGGCAGGTGCGAGCGTTGTAATGCTCGGCTCGCTGCTTGCCGGCTGCGAGGAGGCTCCCGGCGACGTTGAGATCTATCAGGGCAGACAGTTCAAGGTCTATCGCGGCATGGGCTCTATGGCCGCTATGGCAAAGGGCTCCAAGGACAGATATTTCCAGACCAATTCCAAGAAGCTTGTCCCCGAGGGTGTTGAGGGGCGTGTCGCCTTCAAGGGTCCCGTTTCCGATACTGTATTCCAGCTTGTGGGCGGCATCCGAGCAGGTATGGGCTACTGCGGCTGCCACACTATCGAGGAGCTGGGCGAAAAGGCCAAATTCATACGCATCACAGGTGCCGGCTTGAAGGAGTCGCATCCTCACGATATCTACATCACAAAGGAAGCGCCCAACTACTCTGCACAGCTTTGATTAAGGCAACACCGCACGACCACTGTGCATCAGATGCGCTGTCCAGATTTTCGTCAGATTGCCTAAATTCGACGCAGGCTTGCTGACGCAAGTCAAGGAGAATTTGGGTAATATGACGGAAAGCTGGCAAGCAGATGATGTGCAGAGGCGTTAGCCGCGGGTCGTGCGGTGTTGCCTTAACGGCTTGGCAAAGAATAAATACCCCTCTGCGGAAATGCTCCGCAGAGGGGTCTGTTTTTTATACGGGAGTCTGTGCCGGAGCTGCCTGCGGCTTTGCCTTCGGCCTCCTTCTAAGATATTTGTAGATGCCTTTGTAATGGGCATAGGCCTTGGAATAGCTTTCGTCCTCCAGCGGGACGCTGCCGAAGCAGGTGCGCTCAAAGAGATGTGCTATGGGCGCGATATCCGCCTTGTTATGCCGGGCGGCATAGTCCGTCAGCATAGCTGCGGTGTAGGAGCGCAGGTCGTCGCCGCCGGAAAGCTCCAGCAGCTTCTTCACTCTTGCATACAGCCGTATGATGCGGTCATCGCCCTTAACAAAGCGCTGCCTTATCCTAAAGACCAGCTCCAGTATGCGGTCGAACATCATAACTATCATCACGAAGATGACCACGCCTATCAGCACGAAGAGCCGGCTAAAATACTGGGTGATAGAGGAAATGCTGAACCCGCCGCCGCTGCCGGTGGTTTCGACCATATAGCCGGGGATAGTGGGGTCAAAGACCAGCCAGCCGGCACCGGCAATAAACACCTCAACATAGGCGTGAGCGTGAGAGTCACGGACGGCTATGCTGCCGTCCTCGGCACGTTCATAGGCCGAAAAGCCCTCGACGTACCTTGCGGGCAGGCCGACTATCCTTGCCATAATAGCCATAGTCGTGGCAAAGCTGGTGCAGGAGCCTGTCTTGTGGTCGAAGAGGAAGGCCTCCAGCGAGGTATCCTCCGGCTCAAAATCCGCATCGTAGGTGAAGCCGCCGGTCTCGTAGTAAAGCTCCAGTGCCTTGGCCTTCTGATAATCCGTGGTCTTGCCGGCTATGATGCTTTGGGCAAGCTCTGCGATACGCGGAGAGTATTCAACGGCGCCGGTATAGTATTCAGCGGCCATTTCATACTGCGAAATCAGGGCGTAGTCGGTAAGGTCGCCGTTCTCCTCGGCGGCCTTGAGCATGGAGTAGTATTTATCCCCGTCCATGTTCAGCCGTGAGGCGAAATCTATATATGCATCCGTTTCCGGATAATAGCGGACGGTATAGTCATAATCAGCATCCACATTCTTGACCATTATCTCGCCGTCGCCGTACATATAATACTTGTCGTTCAGCGACTCGCTGAAGGTCTTGGCGATAACGCCGGAGGGAGTAGGCACATACACGCCCTTGAACTTATCGTCGAACACCCGGAAGGAGCTTTCGGTCATCTGCGGCAGAGTGAAATACGCAGGGTCAAGGCCGTATTTGGTATATTTCCCCGTATCTGCCAGCGCCTTGAGGTCGTTATAATAGCGGCTGCGGTTGATATTCACGCTGGCATAGTAATCGAAGGTGGTATATTTTTCCGCATTTCTGTCGTTGTGCCAGGTGTCGTCATAAAAGCTGTCGTAAGCCTGTCGCTTGAGATAATATACCTGCTGCGGATCATCCGACTCGCAGTAGAACAGTATCTCTCCCGTAAAGCTGCCGCCGTATCTTGCCGAGGAGGTCGAGCTGTAGCGGGAGTAGGTGTTTTGAGAGTTGTTTAGGGGGGTGATGTCAAAGGCGTGGGAGTCCCTTTCCAGCACCGACCTGACCTCCGGCTTGGGTATCAGCATAGCAAAGGCTCCCGCCGCGGAAACGAACAGCGCCACGGTGACGATATAAGCGATATCGTTCACCGACCTTACCTCGACGGACTTGTTCTCCTTCAGCCTGTTATGGACAACGATAGCCAAAAACAAGGTGAACATCAGCGTTACCTCATAGCCGCTCATGATGTCTGCACGCTTGGCATAGATCACAAACGGGAACAGCATACAGAGCATAAGTCCCATGCTTCTGAAACGCACCTGCGTGAAGTAGTAGATGATCGAGATAAGAAAGAACCCTCCCGACAGATAGACCATAAGGAAGTAATAGATGTTGAAGCCGGCGGTGTCACGGTTAAGGTAGAACCAGTCAGTGAAGATAACAAAAGTGTTATACCAGCCGGCGCTCATCAGCCGCGAGCCTGCGAACATAATGCCTGCGAACATCGCCGTATAAAGCAGCATACCCAGAAAGCGGCGCTTCCTGATAACATCAAACAGCACAAACAGCCCCACCGATGCAGCTGCGAAAAGCAGCGTGAACAGTGTGGTCTGCTCATAATAATAGCACTTGATGACCATGCGGGCGATAACCGTGCCCAGCAGGATCGGAAGAGCGCTTTGGCTGATAAAATCTATAGCTTTCTGTTTCATTGCTGTATTATGCACCTTTAATTCAGATGTTTGAATTCAAAATCCTCCGAGCAGGTCCAGATATCTCCGGCACCGGCGGTAAAGCCGGCGCTGACATCTGCCACCACGGTAACGTTCTTGTATGAAAACAGCTCCTCTGCCAGCTTGACATCGCTGCTGCTGATAACGGTAAAGCAGATGTTCATCCCCGTCCGCAGAGCCTCGTCCGGGAGCCTGTCGGTCTGGCTGTAGGGCACCATATCCGACAGCGCCTCGGCAAGCAGATACACGTCTCCCAGCGACTTGACCGAGAGCATATTCCACTTTTCTATATAGTAATAAAAATCAGTTTCGAGCCCCTGCTGCGCCAGCATCGAGAGCATTGCCAGCGCACCCTCGATGATAACGTCTGCCCGCCTGCAGCTGTAGTTCTCGACACCCTCGGGCAGATCGAGCACGAACACCTGACTTGTCACCGACAGCTTTTCGTCCAGACGCACCATATATATCCCGCGCTTTGAGGAGAGCTTCCAGTTGATCTTTTTAAGCGGGTCGCCGGGAGAATAGGCACGATGCTCGTAGCCGGGAGTACCGGTGGAGCCCATAGCGGTCTCGGAGGTCTCGTCCTCGGAGTCGTCAAAGCCCACATTGTCGGTGGCAGTTCTGATAACGTCCATTTGCGTTCCCGTATCGGGAACGTTGGGCATTATCCGCAGGCCGATAAAGCCTGCCTCCTCCTCCACGGGGATAGAGCTTCTTGAAAGCCCGAGGAAATCCACCGCTTCAAAGGCGGCCACCTTTATATACGACCGCCCGGAGTAGTTCGCCTTGAATTCGAGCTTGACTGTCTGCGCCTGGCGGTTGGGGAGCATTGAGAACCTTATGCCCGACTCTGCCTTTGCCGCAAGCTGCGCCCCCGACTCCAGCCTTATCTCGATGACCGGCGAGGGCAGACGGCTGTGCTTTTCCACCTTTATAAGCACCTCGACGATATCGCCCTTTGCCAGCAGCTTATGCTTGCAGTCGATCGACACTGTCAGCTTTCGGCTTAGGCGCTTTGTCAACAGCAGTGATGCGATCAGCGCCGTCAAAAGAATGACCGCGATCAGCACGCCGCCGGTGCCGTCGATCATCACCGCCATTACCACGGCAACGGCGATGCAGAACAGATATCCTATCAGACTTTTCATATCAGTTACCGCCGTCGGCAGGAGCCGTGACTGTCAGGGCGATCTGCTTCAGCGCGTCCTCATTTGACTCAAAGGCGCTCTTGCCCTTGGGCGAGAGCATCAGCCTGTGAGCGAGAACATCAGTCATTATATCCTTGACATCGTCCGGGACCACATAATCCCTGCCCTGAACATAGGCATAGGCCTTCGAGGCCTTCAGCAGAGCGATGCTGCCGCGGGGCGAAACACCCAGCTTGACATAGTCGGAATTTCTTGTAGCGGTGACGAGGTCGATTATATACTTCTTGATAGCGGGGACAGCCCTCACCTTTGCGGCCTCGGCGATCATCTCCCGCACGTCCTCAACGGTCATGACCGAGTCGATAGAGGTCACCTGCTCCCTGCCGTCCTCGGCACGGTCGATGATCTCCAGCTCCTCCTGCTCGGTGGGATAGCCCATGGATATCTTCATAAGGAATCTGTCCATTTGAGCCTCCGGCAGATGATAGGTGCCGTAGGTCTCCACCGGGTTCTGTGTAGCCAGCACCATAAAGGGCGAGGGCAGGTCAAAGGTCTTGCCGTCGAGGGATATCTGATGCTCCTCCATGACCTCCAGCAGGCTGGACTGGGATTTAGGCGAGGCGCGGTTGATCTCGTCCGCGAGCATAAAGTTGCACATGGCAGCGCCCTGCTTGTATTCAAGCTCTCTTGTATCGGGATTTATCATCGAAAAGCCGACGATGTCCGAGGGCATGATATCGGGAGTCAGCTGGATGCGGTTGAACCTGCCGTCCACCGATTTTGCCAGTGCGGAAACAAGGCGGGTCTTCCCCACGCCGGGAACGTCCTCGATAAGGATATGTCCCCCGCAGAGCATAGCGGCAAGCACTCTCTCGATCGAGGGCCTTTTGCCGACGATGATCTTCTCGATATTGTCAATAAGGAGCTTTGTCTTGTTGCTCATAAGCTATCTCTCCTGTCAGTTTTATATGATAGTGTGCCTATACTGCCTCTGATACAATTATACCTTATTTGTCCTATAATGTCAAATACTATTTACTGATAGAGCTATAACCACAGGTAATACAAAAATCCCCCGGCCATAAAGACCGGGGGAGTGCAGGGATCGGGTAATTACCGGGCTCAGCTTTTCCAGCCGTTTATCCTTTTCTGAAGAGAGGTGATATCCTTCATACCGACCTCTCCGTCGCCGTTGACATCAAGAGCAGGCTCGCAGACCTTAACATTCCAGCCGTTGATATAGCGCTGGTAAGCGGTTATGTCCTTCATATTCACCTCTCCGTCATTGTTGAGGTCGCCGGGAATAAGATCATCGATCAGCTCATAGTCAAAGCCGTTGTCTTTGGCATACTGCTCGCCAGCGGTATCCTTGAAGCAATAGATCCTAAAGTCATTGTCCTTGTAATATTCTTCGCGATCCTCTTCATAGATGTAGCCGAATGCTTCAGCACCGATCTTTGTAACAGCTTTGGGGATAGTTACGCTTTTAAGATCCGAGCAGTCAAAGAAGGCTCTGAAGCCTATATTTGTAACACTGTCCGGGATAGCTATTTTTTTTAGGCTTATGCAGTCGAAGAAAGCGCCGTCGCCTATACTTGTAACGCTGTCCGGGATAGTTACGTTTTCAAGGCTTAGGTCAAAGTAGAAAGCTCCTTGGCTTATGCTTGTAAAAGTATCCGGTATAGTTACGTCTGTAAGGCTTGTGCATTCTAAAAAAACAAAAACGCCGAAGTGTGTAACGCTGTCCGGGATAGTTATGCCTGTAAGGCTTACACAGCCGTCAAAGGCACGATCGCCGATGTAAGCGACACTGTCAGGGATAGTTACGTCTGCAAGGTTTTCACAGCCTGCAAAGGCAGCATGGTCGATGAAAGTAACACCGTCCGGGATAGCTATGCCTGTAAGGCCTGTGCAGTCGCAAAAAGCACTGTCGCCGATGCGTGTAACACTGTCCGGGATAGTTATGCCTGTAAGGTCCTCACAGTATTCAAAGGCAGAATCGGTGATGATCGTAACACCGTCCGGGATAACCACCTCACCCTCGCAGTTCTGACCGTCAATAAGAAGACTGCCCACGATCACAAGCGGAGATTTTTCCTTTAGCGCATCGAGCCAGGGAGTATTCCAAAAGGCATCGGTGCCGATGCTGGTAACGCTTTCCGGGATAGCTACGCTCGCAAGACTTGTGCAGTCGCAAAAGGCATCAGAGCCGATGCTGGTAACACCGTTCGGAATAGTTATGTCCGTAAGACCTGTGCAGCCGCAAAAGGCTAAATTACCGATGCTTGTAACGCTGTCCGGGATAGTTATGTTCGTAAGACCCGCGCAGTCGATAAAGGCTGAACGTCCGATGCTTGTAACGCTGTTTGGGATAGTTATGCTTGTTTTAGTGGCTGGGCAGTGTAAAAACTCTGTTTTATCCTTATTGTAAAGCACTCCGTCAAGTGAGCAGTACACAGTATTATCTGTATCGACATTTATGCTTTCAAGGCTTGTGCAGCCGGAAAAAGCAGAGGCATCAACGTCCGTAGCGCTGCTTGGGATAGTTATGCTCGTAAGGCCTGTGCAGTTGCAAAAGGCACTATAGCTGATCCACTCAACGGTGTTTGGTATTGTTACGCTCGTAAGGCTTGCGCAGTCTAAAAAGGCTGCAGTTCCGATGCCTCTGACGGTATATCCGTCGAGCTCCGAAGGTATCGTTATTTCAGTATCACTGCCTGTATAGCCGTGGATGGATATCTCTCCGTCGCCGCAAGGGCTGTACTCCCAGTCGCCGGAGGTCTCAGCGCTTGCCTGCACTGTCGTTCCAAAGTCAAATTCGCCCTCCGGCAGAGCCGCCGCTGCGCCGAATATCACGGCAAATGCGCAGGCTGCCGCCAAAAGTCTCTTTATCATTTCATTTCCTCCGTTCTGCTAAAACGGCTGCCTGAACAGCAGCCGTTTGATCTTTTGGTTTTTAACGTCAGGCTTAGTGGATATCCTTATAAAGCCCTATATAGAGCTGAGCTGATCTCTTCCAGCTGAAATCCTGCTTCATAGCAAGATCAACCAGCTTCTTCCAGCGCTTCTTGTCGTCATAATACACTCTTGCCCTTGTGCAGGCATCCAGCATATCGTGAGCGTTATAGGTCTTGAAGGTAAAGCCGTTGCCGCCCTCGTCGCCGGCATCGTGGATAGAGTCCCTCAAGCCGCCGGTCTCTCTTACTATGGGGATAGTGCCGTATCTCAAGGCGATCATCTGTGCCAAGCCGCAGGGCTCTGACTGCGAGGGCATAAGGAACATATCCGCGCCCGCGTAGATGCGCTTTGAAAGCTCGGGAACAAAGCCAAGTGTAAGGCCGACTCTGTCGGGATAGCGGTAGTGCATTTCAGAGAAGAAATCCTCATAGATCTTCTCGCCGGAGCCAAGGATAGCGAACTTATAGCCCAGCCTTATGATATCCTCAAAGACATACTTGATAAGGTCAAGACCCTTATGGGAAACAAACCTTGTAACAATGCCGATGATCGGCTCGTCGCCGGGAGCCATGCCCAGCTCCTCGAGCAGCTTCTGCTTGCAGACTGCCTTGCCCGCCTTGCTCTTTACCGAATAGTGCTTCGGGATGTTCGGGTCGGTGGAGGGGTCATAAACATTCTGGTCGATGCCGTTTAGGAAGCCGCAAAGCTTGTACTGCTTATGCACAAGTATCCTGTCCAGACCGTGGGAATACCAAGGGTCAAGTATCTCCCAGGCATAAGAGGGTGAAACTGTAGTGATCTTATCCGACACCTCGATAGCCGCCTTCATGAAGTTCACGTCGCCGTCATAGGAGAGCAGGTCGGTATGATAGAGCGGGATGCCCATAAGGTCGTTGATGATCTCAAGCCCATACTGGCCTTGATACTGGATGTTATGGATAGTGAACACCGTCTTGATATCCTCATAGCCCGACTGATAGCGGTAGAAAATATCGTAATACACAGGAACGAGAGCGGTCTGCCAGTCGTTGGCGTTGATAACATCCGGCTTGAAGTCGATGTAATGCAGCAGCTCCAGCACAGCGCGTGAGAAGAAGATATATCTCTCTGCGTCGTCATAGAAGCCGTAGAGGCCGTTTCTGGCGAAGTAGTATTCATTATCCAGCAGATAATAAGTAACGCCGTTCTGATGACCCACAAAAACTCCGCAGTACTGATTTCTCCATGCAACGGGAACTGTGAAATTGGTCAGATAGGTGAGTTCATCCTTCAGCTCTTGTCTGATCTGGCTGTAGTAAGGGATAACGACCCGGCAGTCATGTCCCTCGGCATTTATAGCCGCCGGCAGTGAACCTGCAACATCGGCAAGTCCTCCCGATGCGATATAAGGCAGAGCCTCACTTGCAGTATAAAGTATATTCATTCTCAAACCCTCTTTCGTTATAGGATATAAGGGAAACTGCCGCAATGGCAGTTCCCCTGCAATTCAAGCTTAGACCGATGCTCCCTTGCCTACATACATAGGATAGCTGGGTGCGCCGTTGAGGATGTGGTTATCGCCGATGACAACGTTCTTGTCAGTGATGACATAGTTGACATCCGACTTAGCGCCGACGCTTGTTCCCTGCATCAGAATGCAGTTCTTGACCTTAGCGCCCTTGGCCACCTTAACGCCTCTGAACAGAACGGAGTTCTCGACCTCGCCCTCGATGATGCAGCCGTCGGCTACCAAAGAGTTTGTCACCTTGCTGTCAAGATCGTACTTAACGGGAGCGTTGTCGCTTACCTTTGTATAGATAGCCCTCTTGGGCAGGAACAGCTTTCTTGCGTTCTCGGGATCGAGCAGCTCCTGATTTGCCTTCAGGTAGGTAGCCACGCTGGAGATCTTGCTGAAATAGTTATCGTACTCATAGACCATGATATTCAGCTCATCGCATCTTGCCTGAAGAATATCAGTCTCGAAGCTGACCATTCCTCTTGCAATAGCATCGGATACCATGTCGATAAGGAACTGCTTGTTCATCACGAAGAAATTCAAGCTGAGGGTGCAGGTGCCGCTGATATCCGGGTGGATAAGCACGCTTCTCACCCTTCCGTCAGCATCGGTGCTTAAAACGGTCGAGCCGTTGATGATCTCGGTATCGTAAACGCCGGTATGAGCCACTACTGTAATATCCGCACCGCTCTCAACGTGTCTTGCCACGATAGGCTTGAAGTCCATATTGGTAACGGTGTCGCAGTCAGCCAGCACCACATAGTCAGCCAGTGCGTGCTTGATGAAGCTCATAGCGCCGTAAAGCGCCTCGATGCGGCCTCTGTAGAGATTGGTGGTAACATTTCCGAACGGCGGCAGGATATAAAGGCCGCCCTTTTTCCTTGAAAGGTCCCACTCACGGCCGGAGCCGAGATGATCGAGCAGCGACTGATAGTTGCTCTTGGTGATAACGCCGACATTTGTTATGCCGCTGTTCACCATATTCGACAGGGGGAAGTCGATAAGGCGGTAGCGTCCGCCGAAGAGTATCGAGCCCATAGTCCTGTTCTTTGTAAGATCGCCCACGGTCATATCGTGCATATTAGCGAACACGAGACCGAGTACATTTCCCATATTTACGTCCATTTCAGGCTTGCTCCTTTCTTACATATCTTCCGAGACGATCGCCTTGGGAGCGACTGTTGCGCCTGCGGAGATATTGATATTGTGGCCTACGACTGCAACGCCCCAGCTGTCCTTGTCGGTGATGTTCTCGGGGCTCATGCCGATCTGTGCGCCTTCACCGATAACGGAGTTCTCGCCGACTATGGAATATTCAACTCTTGCGCCCTTCTTTACAACGCAGCCGGGCATCAGGATAGAGTCGATGATAACAGCGCCCTCCTCAACGGTAACGCCGTCAGAGATCATCGAGAACTCGATCGAGCCGTCGATATAGCAGCCCTCGGTCACCATTGAATTCTGCACCATTGCGTTCTTGCCGATATACTGCGGAGCCATTACCGGATTGCGGGAATAGATCTTCCACGCAGGATCGTAAAGGTCGATAGGGATATTCGGATTGATAAGATCCATGTTCGCCTCCCACAGCGAATCAATGGTGCCTACGTCCTTCCAGTAGCCGTCAAAGCGCCATGCCACCAGCTTTTCGCCGGCCTCTCTCATATCGGGGATGATATTCTTTCCGAAGTCCTTGCTGGCCTCCTTATCATTCTCGTTGGCGATCAGATAGGCCTTCAGCTTAGACCAGGTGAAGATATAGATACCCATTGATGCGAGAGTGGAGCGGGGGTTCTTGGGCTTCTCCTCAAAGTCGATGATATTGTCGTTCTCGTCGGTGATCATGATGCCGAAGCGCGAGGCCTCCTCCTTGGGAACGTCCAGCACCGCGATAGTTGCGGCAGCCTCCTTCTGCTTATGGTATGTAAGCATCTTGTTGTAATCCATTTTATAGATATGGTCGCCGGAGAGTACTACAACATACTCGGGGTCATATCTGTCGATGAAGTTGATATTCTGATAGATAGCATTGGCTGTGCCGGAATACCAGCTTGCGCCCGAGGCCTTCTCATAAGGCGGCAGCACATGAACGCCGCCGTGGATCCTGTCAAGATCCCAGGGCTGGCCGTTGCCGATGTACTCATTGAGCACCAGCGGCTGATACTGTGTCAAAACGCCCACGGTGTCGATACCCGAATTTATGCAGTTCGACAGAGGGAAATCAATGATCCTGTACTTTGCGCCGAATGGCACTGCGGGCTTGGCCACTGTCTGGGTAAGGGCATACAAACGGCTGCCCTGGCCGCCTGCAAGCAGCATAGCCACACATTCTTTTTTGTTGAACATAATAATTCACCCACCATATTTAATTATTTTTAACCTTTTATCACACCGCCCGCTGCCGGGCGGCTGCTTGCTTATTTTTTGGCGTCCGCCTTCTTTGCAGCAGACTTTCCTGCCGCCGGCTTTTTGGCAGCGGCTTTCTTTGCTGTGGTCTTCTTTTCCGCCTTTGAGGCTGCAGCTTTGGGCTCTGCCTTCCTGCGTACCGCCTTTTTCTTCACCTTGAAATACATCACCGAGAAGGGCGGGATGTCGATGCATATCGAATGCTCAAGTCCGTGCATACCAATATTCTGCGACTTGACGGAGCCGTTTGTCATCGGAGAGCCGTCGGGCGAGGTGGAATTGAACACCTCGGTATATGTCCCCTCATAAGGAACGCCGAAGCAGTAGCCCGTTCTTCCCACCGGCACGAAGTTGCAGACCGCAATGACCTCATTGCCCTTTCTGTCGAAGCGGCGGAAAATGATGATCGACTGCTTGTAGTCGTCATTCGAGATCCAGCTGAAGCCCTCCCACGAGAAGTCGTTCTGCCACATCGGGGGATTTTCAACATAGAACTTATTGAGGTTCTTGACGAACTTCTGATAATTGCGGTGGTTCTCATATTCCTCCACCATGAACCACTCCAGTCCGTTCTCGTAATCCCACTCTCTGAACTGAGCGAACTCCGAGCCCATAAAGAGCAGCTTCTTTCCGGGGTGAGCCATCATATAGGCCATGAACAGCCTTGCCTGAGCGAATTTCTGATCCACGTCGCCGCCGTACATCTTATTGACGAGCGAGGCCTTTCCGTGAACGACCTCATCGTGCGAGATAGGCAGTATGAAGTTTTCGGAGAAGGCATAGAAGAACGAGAAGGTCAGCATATCGTGGTGGAACGCTCTGTGGATCGGATCCATCGCCATATATTTGAGCATATCGTTCATCCAGCCCATGTTCCACTTGAAGTTGAAGCCGAGGCCGCCGTCCGAGGTCGGCTTGGTGACCATAGGCCATGCGGTGGATTCCTCTGCGATCATCAGCGTCTGGGGATTTCTCTTGAAGACTGTTTCATTCAGTTTTTTGAAGAAGTCGATAGCCTCAAGGTTCTCATGGCCGCCGAAAACATTGGGCGTCCACTCGCCGTCACGCCTGTCATAGTCAAGGTAGAGCATTGAGGCCACTGCATCGACTCTAAGACCGTCGATATGATATTTCTCTATCCAGTAGAGGGCGTTGGAGATCAAAAAGCTCCTTACCTCTCCCCTGCCGTAGTCGAACACTCTGGTGCCCCAGGCAAGGTGGTCGCGCTTTTTGGGATCGGCATACTCATAGGAGGGGCCGCCGTCGAACTCGAAAAGTCCCGCCGCATCTCTCGGGAAGTGAGCAGGCACCCAGTCGAGGATTATGGATATCCCTGCCTGGTGGAACATATCCACCATAGCCATAAACTCGGCGGGTGTGCCGAAGCGGGATGTGGGGGCATAATAGCCTATGCCTTGATAGCCCCAGGAGCCGTCAAAGGGGAACTCGGCCAGCGGCATAAGCTCGATATGTGTATAATTCATCTCCTTGAGATAGGGGATGATCTCGCTGGCGAAGCCGGTATAGCTGTAATACTTGCCGGTAGTACAGCTTTTCCACGAATTGAGGTGTACCTCATAGATATTCATGGGAGAATTATAGATATCCTTTTTGGCCTTGGCCTTGAGCCATTCGCCGTCTTTCCACTTATACTCGTCGATATCGAAGATCTTCGAGCCTGTTCCGGGAGTGACCTCCATGTGAGTGCCATATGGGTCGGCCTTTAGTCTTGTAACGCCGTCGCACCCTGTAATTGCGAACTTATAGGTATCAAAGGTCTTGAGTCCCTCAACAAACGCCTCCCAGATGCCGGAGTCTGCCAGCATCTCGCAGGGGGTCGCGCCGGTGTTCCAGTCATTAAAATCACCTACCAGAGCCACGGCCTTGGCATTCTGGGCCCACACTCTGAAATAGTAGCCCTGTCTGCCGTCCTTTTCGCCCTTGTGGCATCCAAGGAAATCATAGGCCATGAAGTTCGTGCCTTGGTGAAACAGGTAGATCGGAGTACTGTAAGTTTCGGGAATATCATTTATCATTTAACTGTCCTCCTATGTATTTATATAGCTGCGGTCGGAGACAATTTCCCCGTTAGCATAGTTTTCCACAATTATATTTTATACTATTTTGAATATTTTTGCAAGAGTTTTAGTTATTATTTTCGGTTTATCACATATTTCAACGTTTTCACTTGTGCATTTTGACTAACATTTCAAAACACGAAAACGTTTTCTAAGCACAAGCTTCAGCGCCCCCGATATTTTACGGCAAAGGCGGCCGCTGAAATGTCGTCGCGGCGGCCGTTTTTTGCCTGCTCCATAGCCATTTCGCCGAGGGACTGGGCGAAGGCTGCGGGGTCGATATCCCGTTCTCCTGCCTGTTCAAAGGCGGCGCGGACTGTCTCCTCGCTGACCCCGTCCGAGACCATAAGCAGCAGGTCGCCGTCGAAGAGCTTGCAGGAAAATTCATCGGGCGGGCAGCGGTCGAGGATGCCTGCGGGAAAGGCCTGTCCGCCGAAGCGCTTCAGCACGCCGTCCCGGCAGAGATAGGCAGGGGCGGCTCCGGCCTTCAGCAGCTCGGCCGTACCGGCGCAGAGGTCAAAGCGGATGATATCCAGCGTTGCAAAGGACTCGTCCCAGCCCTTTACCCGCAGGATGTTATTGATAAGCTTCAGTGCCGAGCGCATGGAAACTCCCGCCCCCAGCATTCTTGACGCAAGGCTGACCGCAAACATCGAATCCAGCTTTGCTCTTCTGCCTGTCCCCATGCCGTCCGACAGGATAGCATAGCACTCGCACGAGGACACCTCCGTCATCCCGAAGGTATCGCCGGAATAGCCGTTATCGCTGGAGGATGCCGAGAAGGTGCCCCGGGTCAGCTCGTAGGCGGGAGCCTCGGACAGAGCGATACGGGTCAGCTCCTCGGCTCTGGTTATCACGGGAAGTCCGAACATACAGTCGGCAATATCCGACACCTGCAGAGCCAGCTCCATGCGGTCGCCGACGAACTCTCCGGCAATGAAAAATTCAGCGTGCCGAAAGCCCGCCTCGTCCAGATAGAGGCAGGCTCTGGCGTTCCTGTAGCCCAGCCGCAGCAGATACTCCCCTGCCCGCTCCGACAGCTCCTTATCCACCGACCGTATCCGCCCGATGCGCCCCGACAGGTCGGAGAGGATCTCCTCCATGACTGCAAGCTGCTCCGAGACAAGTGTGCGTAGCTCCCCTATGCGGAGCCTTGCTGCACGGCTGTCGATGCGGCTCTTGTAGGCGTAGTTGAAGCTGTCGGACATCAGCTCCGGGGTACGGCAGGTGCGGAGGTATCGGCGGATAGTATCCGCCGAGACACCCTCATAGCTCATAGCCGCCTTTTCAAGCTCGGCAAACCTCTTTGCCGAGGCCGCCGTATCTCTGTGACAGACGCTCCTCAGCTCGCAGCCTCGGCACATCTCGTCGAACACCACCTCGGCAAGGCTCTGCTCCTTGATCTTCCTGTCCATAGCATCCGAGACCAACGCCAGCTGGGAGCGTATCTCTCCCAAAGAGGACGAAACGAATCCTATGCGCGAGGCCGCCGCTCTCCCCACCGTGTCGGCAGCCGATGTCCCGCCGAAGAGCAGAGCTGCAGCTTTGGCCGTAAGTCCCGAGGGCAGCGCCGCAAAGAGCAGCGCCCCTCCCGCGGCATCGAAAAACAGGCTCCACCCGCCTGCTCCCGAGCTGACCGTTGCCGCTCCCACCGCGCATACCGCGATGAAGGAAACGGATATTGCCAAAACTCCCAGCTCGGCAAAGGCTCCGCATATAAGCCCCGCCGAGGCCAGCAAAAGCGTGTCTGCCGCAAATGCGGGCTTGCCGATAAAAACTGCCAAAGCCGTCAGCGCACCCACGGCCGCCCCGCCGGTCATGCGAAAACGCTTTGCCATGCACAAAAGCACCCCGCAGCCTATAAGCCTCCCGAGGTCAAATATCACCGCCGTCACCGAGGACAAGGCCGATATGACCGCTACAAAGACCGTTCCCGCCAAAAGCCCTCTCGCTCCCACGAGAGACAGCCTCTTCGTCAGACGGTATTCATGTATCAGCGTCTTTGAGGAATACACAAAGGCTCCCGCTGTCACAGACGCGATAAACCGTCCCGCAGCCGCCGTACCGCCCGAATCCGTCACCGCTGACACCGTAAAGGACAAAAGCAGCAGTACTCCCGTACACAGCGCCGCCGACATGATCGGGCTGTCCCGGTCGGTGCCGTGAAAAAAAGCAGCCGTTAGGACTGCCGTGATAAGTATTCCCGAAAGCTGTATCACTCCCGCCGCCATTCCCCCGATAAGCAGATAGTAAAGCGTGCTTGCCGCGAATATCGGCGCTGCATAGGCCGGAAACACCGCTGCCAGCGCTGCGTTCAGCATCGCCGGGCTCCCTCCCGCATAGCCCGCCGACAGGGCAAAGCCCGCCGCCGCTGCCGCAGCCGTCCGAAGAAGTGTCACTCCCTCTCGCTTACGAAGTATGCCTGCTGTTCTCACATTCATTTTTAACGCTCCCTTGCCGTGAAAATTTCTTCACTCTAATCATAGCAGGAACAGGACAAGTTTTATGTCGGAACAGGACGAGGCCAAGTCCGTAAAACCAACTGCCGATAATAAAAAGAGCGCCGCAGCGGCGCTCTTTTTATTATCCGTTATTCAATGTTCAGCAAACGGGAACGATCCAGCCGAAGGTGTCCTCGATCTTGCCCCACTGGATGCCGGTCATGGTGTCGTAAAGCATCTGTGAGATAGGTCCGATCTCGTTGTTGTTTATGGTCATGATCTTGTCGCCCCACTTCAGATGACCTACAGGCGAGATAACAGCAGCGGTGCCGGTGCCGAATACCTCGTCCAGCTTGCCGTTGTCATATGCCTCTGCGACCTCTTGAATGGTGATGCGTCTTTCGGTAGCCTTGATGCCCTTGGCCTTGCAGACCTCAAGCGCCGACTTTCTTGTGATGCCCGGGAGCACCGAGCCCTGAAGTTCGGGAGTGATGACCTCGCCGTCGATAACGAAGAAGATGTTCATGGAGCCGACTTCCTCGATGTACTTTCTCTCAACGCCGTCCAGCCAAAGTACCTGCTCGTAATCCTGCTCGTGAGCCTCCTCTTGACCCTTCAGAGAGATCGCATAGTTCGCAGCAGTCTTTGCAAAGCCTGTACCGCCGCGGACAGCTCTTACATAGTTGTTCTCAACATAGATCTTGACGGGATTAAGTCCGGTGGAATAGTAAGCGCCGGAGGGCGAAAGGATTATCAGGAACAGATAATGATCCGCAGGACGAACGCCCACAAAGGGATCGGTAGCAAAGATGAACGGTCTGATATAAAGCGCCGCGCCGTCAGTGTGAGGCACCCAGTCCTTCTCGAGCTCTACCAGCTTCTTGGTGGCCTCGATCATGAATTCCTCGTCGATCTCGGGGATGACCATTCTCCTTGCGGAGTTGTTCAGTCTTTTGTAGTTCTCGTCGGGTCTGAAAAGCTGTACGCCGCCGTCAGCGCGTCTGTATGCCTTGAGACCCTCGAAGATCTCCTGTCCGTAGTGCAGGCACATAGCCGCAGGGGAAAGCGAGATCTCGCCGTAGGGGATGATGCGTGCATCATGCCAGCCCTTGCCGGTGTCATAGTTCATTGCAAACATATGGTCGGTGAAGATGTGGCCGAAACCGAGCTTGGTCTCGTCCTGAGGCTTCGGCTTGGGAGTTTTTGTAAGTTCAACTCTGATGTCCATAGTAAAATGACCTTCTTTCAAAAAAATAATACAGTTTGATTATATCACCTTTTCCCGCACAAATCAAGAGCTTTGCAGGATTTTTTCAAAAAATTGCACAGCTGCTCCGCTCCTCACCGCAAAAGCGGGAGTATCCTCCCCGCGGATTGCAATTTCAGCGCCGTGAAAATTCAGCCTCTCACTCCGGGGCTAAGATGCCAGGGTCGAACTCCATGTTGAGTATCTTCCACTTCCAGCCGGTCTTGGCGATGTAGCAGTTATACCTTACCGTCTCGGTGAGCAGGGTGCCGGAATAGGTCACATCCACATAGACGATATAGGCCTCGCTTATAGAGGGTGCCGAGCCGTAGCGCTCCTTGAAAGCGGTCATGTCAAAGACCTCAGGCTCCTTTTCCTTATCCAGCTTTTCCTCGCTGCCGAGGGTGAATTTCAGACTTAGGCCGCTGCCGTAAACCGTTTCCAGCGGCTCCTTGAAGCGGCGCATATAGTCCTCGCCGCTTAAGCCCTCCTTTTCCCGCTCGTCCTCGTAGGCATTCTTTATCTCCTTGGGAAGGGTATCGACGAACTTATCGAAGTCGTTGTTATCCAGCGCCGTGAAATACTGTGAGATAACGTCCTCCTTCTTGTTCGAGAACAGCACTCCCCTGCTTATCAACACATACACGACCACGCCAACCGTCACCAGCAGCACCACTATCAGCAGGTTGCGCCTGGCGTTGGGGTCTGCCTTTGGTCTGGCGGTTTTTTCCTTCGGAGAGGTCTTTACTGCCGCCTTTTCCTCCTCGGTCATGAACCGAACGGGCTTTTTCGGCGTAGCCTTTTTGAACCTCTCCAGCTCCTTTGACTTGCTGTCCGGCTTTCCATAGCCGCATTTATCGCACCAGCTGCCCTTATAGTAGCTGCCGCAGGACTTACATATCTTAGCCATACTGTTGACCTTTCATTATCAAAAACGGCCCCGCCTCTGACGGAGCCGTACCGGGAACGATCCTTATTTCAGCGAATTGAGCAGTCCGTTGGAATTGATGATATTTATCAAAAACTCGGGGAAGGACTGACCCTGATAGCTTTCGCCCTTTGTGATATCTTTAATAACGCCGGTGTCGAAGTCGATCTCGACCTCATCGCCGGCCTCGATCTTCTCGGCGGCTTCATCGCATTCGATGATAGGCAGGCCGATATTTATAGCGTTGCGGTAGAATATCCTTGCAAAGCTCTTGGCGATAACGCAACTTATGCCGCTGGCCTTGATAGATGCCGGAGCGTGTTCTCTTGACGAGCCGCAGCCGAAGTTAGCCTTTGCCACCATGATATCACCCGTCTTGACTCTCGACGCGAACTCGGTGTCGATATCCTCCATGCAGTGCTTTGCCAGCTCCTGCATATCGGCGGTATTCAGATATCTTGCGGGAATGATAACATCCGTATCAACATTATCTCCGTACTTATGAACGGTACCGTGTGCTTTCATATCAAAAATTCCTTTCTGCCGGTTTTACTTATTCACATAATCGGGCGAACCGAACACGTTCTCGCCGTTGGCCTGACGGTTCAGCTCGTCATATATCTTTTCCAGATAAGGCCCGTCGATAGCGTCCTTGTTTCTGGTGATGAAGTAGCATATCTTGGCCTTTCCGAAAAGGCCTGTCTTAGCCAGCTTGAACACAGACTGCCCCTTGACGCTGGCGTTCTCAAAGTAGTTCAGACCCTTCTTGTCGATGATCGACTGGGTCATATCCACAGTGAAGCCGTACATCGCCTTCAGCTCGGCGATGATATCCTCTGCCTTGGCCTCACGTTGAGAGTCGCTAAGCGTCGTGCCGTATTTCCTTGTGATTATACTAAGAAGTGTATCCCATAAAACATCCCTTAAATAGTCTTTCATAGGTACATTCCCCTTTCATGCGTACTAAAGCTCCTTATCAGATCTCAAAATCGGCGCAGCTGCGGTGAACGGCAACGCTCCTCACTATCGCAGCGGCCTTCAGATGTGCGGGGTGGGTCTGATATCCCGCCAGAGCCTCTCTGCTTTCAAAAACTGAATCAAGCATCAGGTCGCCCTTTGAGCTGTCCAGCAGGTCGGTATAAACGTGTATCTCCGTCAGCCCGGGAACAACGCCCGCAAGCGCCTCGAGCTTTTCCTTTATCTCTGCCTTTTTGCTCTGCTTTTCCGCAGCGCTAAGGCTTTCATCCAGATCCCAGATTATAACGTGTCTTACCATATCCCGCACCTCACACAAGCTCAGAGGGCTGCGAGATTCTTCCCGTTACTGCCGAGGCAGCCGCCACATAGGGCGAGGCAAGATATACCTCCGACTCGGGGTGACCCATTCTTCCCACGAAGTTGCGGTTCGTGGTCGCCACGGCTCTTTCGCCCTTGGCAAGGATACCCATGTGTCCGCCGAGGCAGGGGCCGCAGGTAGGAGTTGAAACGGCACAGCCGGCGTTGATGAATATTTCAAGCAGGCCCTCCTTCATAGCTGTCAGATAGACCTTCTGCGTGGCGGGTATGATTATGCAGCGGACGCCGTCGGCAATATGTCTGCCCCTGAGTATCTCGGCAGCCGCCCGGATGTCCTCAATGCGCCCGTTGGTGCAGGAGCCGATGACCACTTGATCTATCTTCACCTCACCGATCTCGTCAAACGTCCTTGCATTCTCCGGCAGATGCGGGAAGGCCACGGTGGGCTTTATCTGCGAGAGGTCGATGTCATAGACCGCATCGTACTCGGCATCGGGGTCGGCCTCATAGACCTTGTATTCCTTTGTGACCTTATCCTTTATATAGTCGAGCGTCACCTCATCTACAGCAAAGATGCCGTTCTTTGCGCCGGCCTCGATCGCCATATTAGCCATACAGAGCCTATCCTCCATAGTGAGGTTCTTCAGTCCCTCGCCGGAGAACTCCATGCTCTTGTAGAGGGCGCCGTCAACGCCGATCATGCCGATGATGTGCAGGATAACGTCCTTGGCTGCGGAATATTTCGGCAGCCTGCCGGTGATGTTGAACTTGATAGCCGAGGGCACTCTGAACCAGTCCTTGCCCTTTGCCATGCCGGCGCACATATCGGTGGAGCCCACGCCTGTGGAGAATGCTCCCAACGCGCCGTAGGTGCAGGTATGGCTGTCTGCGCCGATGACGCAGTCGCCGGGAGCCACCAATCCCTTTTCCGGCAGCAGCGCGTGCTCGATGCCCATATCGCCCACATCGAAGTAATTCTTTATGCCGTACTTCCCTGCGAACTCGCGGCACTGCTTGCACTGTGCAGCGGCCTTTATATCCTTATTCGGTGTGAAATGATCCATGACCATTGTGATCTTATCCTGACTGAATATAGAATCGAAGCCCGCCTTGTTGAATTCGTTGATAGCAACGGGCGAGGTAACGTCGTTTCCGAGGACGAGATCGAGATCAGCCATGATAAGCTGTCCTGCCTTTACCTCTTCAAGCCCCGCATGGGCGGCCAGTATCTTCTGTGTCATTGTCATTCCCATAGTAAAAACTCCTTAAAATTTAAAGATTACACCAATGATATTATAACACAATGCACAACAATTGTAAAGTGCTATCGCCAAAATAACTATGAACAAACCGTAAAATAATAAAGTCCAGCTACAAATTAACATATTGCATAAGGCAATATTTGATGTTATGCAAATAAAAATATGGCATCCTGTTTCGCATTTTCAGATTGACAACCGCCCTGCACTATGATAAAATACTTTTATACAAGCAACGTGCCCCGTTCATAAGCGGCAAATGCGCTTTGGGGCTTCGGACAATATTTTAATAAGGAGAGATATCGTATGAAAAAAGCAAGGATCGCCGCTGCCGCTCTGCTTGCGGCAGTAATGCTGACCGCCTGCGGCAGCACCGACAGCTCCTCTGCCTCTGAAGCATCCTCGACGGCTGTGTCGGAGGTCACCACCACCGCCGCGGAAAGCGTTTCGGAGAGCGTCGCCGAAAACGCCGCTGAAAGCGTATCCGAAAGCACATCGGACGGTGCAGCCGAAAGCGTATCTGAAAGCGCTCCCGAAAGCACAGCCGACAGCACCGAGGAGAGCGAAGCCGAAAGCACCGCAGAGGCCAAGTCCTACAAGAGCATAAAGCTGATGACAATGGGAGACTCCATAACCGACGGCTTCTGGCGCGAGGGCGGCTACCGTGTTTTCCTCTGCGACAAGCTGGAGGAAAACGGCCTTTCCCAGTACGTTGATTTTGTCGGCAGCCAAAAGAGCGGCAGCTGCTATGACAACGAACACGAGGGCTACACCGCATATGCTATCGAGGGCTTCACCGTAAGAGGCATCGGCTCCCGCTCCGGCATCGCCAAGTTTGCCCCCGACAAGATCAAGGAGTTCCAGCCGGACGTTCTGACGCTGATGATCGGAACCAATGATATCCTCTCCCAGTACGACCTTGACAACGCCGGCAACCGTCTTGAAGCACTTGTGGACTCCTGCCTTGAGGCTCTTCCCGAGGGGGGAAAGCTCTACCTTGCCTCCATTCCTGATATGGACGCTGACAATCACACCTATATAAACGAAAAGAAATTCACTGTTGAGTCTATGGACGAAATGGTGGCATCCTACAACGAAAAGGTTAAGGCTCTGGTGGAGAAGAAGCAGGGCGAGGGCAGGAACATCGAGTTCTGCGACATCCACGGTGTTATGACCAAGGACGACCTTTACGACGGCGTTCATCCCACCACCGACGGCTACAGGAAGATCGCCAATTTCTGGTACGACATCATCACAAGCTGTATCTCCGAAAGCTGATACATGATACAAAGCTCAAAGGCATCCCGGCAGGAATGAACGCCGGGATGCCTTTTTTCAATTCAGCTATACATTGTACATTGAAGACACTAAGTCAGAGCTTATTCAAAGTGTATCTTCACATTGCATATCTCCGCATCGGTGCCTACCCGCATGAAGGGGCCGAACACTCCGACTCCCGAGGTCACCACCGAATACATACCGTTCTTTTCAAGTACACCGCAGGGGTTCTCCCAGACGATATCCGTGATTACGGTAAGCGGGAAAAGCTGGCCGTCATGGGTGTGGCCGGAGAAGTCAACGTCAGCTCCTGCCTCTGCCGTTTCCTCAAGCTCGTTCGGCTCGTGAGCTATAAACAGGACAGGCTTGCTCTTGTCCAGACCCGCGGTAAGCTCTGCCGGAGTCTTGCGGGCGCCGTCCTCGGTGCCGGGCTTCATGCCGTCCCGGCGTCCCACGAGATAAAAGCTGTCGCCGATAAGCACGCTCTCGTCACAGAGAAGGTTTATCCCCGCCTTTTCGCAGAATGCCCGCATACTGCTGTCGTTTGGGGGAGAGCCTCCCCAGTTGAAGGTAAAGCCCATAAGTATCTGCTCGTTGATATCATGGTTGCCGTAGGTCGCCCAAATGCCGTATTTCGTTTCTATTTTCCGGTAAAGCTCCGCCAGCTCGTCGGGATAGTCAAGCCCTTCGGTGGAGTTGTCGAATATATCCCCCGCGAAGATGACGATGTCGGGATGACAGGCATTTATCTTCTCTACCATTTGCGCGATATGGTCACGTCCGATAGCATAGCCCATGTGAGTGTCGGCAATAAGGACGGCGTTAAGCTCTTTAAGCTCCCCCGCCTGCTTGCTGACGGTCAGCTCATAGTCGGTGGTCTTTATCTGCCTTGCGTGATATGCGCCGTAAAAGCAAAGCACACCGGCGCAGACGAAGACCGCCCCGCCTACGGAAATGGTGCCTATGCGCGAAAAGAGGCGGGTATCCTTGAGGCGGGTCTTCCTTATTATAAGACGCACCGCATCTGCGATAAGGAGCATCGCCAGAAAATACAGGAGTATGCCCATCCAGTAGGTGGAGAGCCTTCGCACCGCGATAGCGAACCCCGACCGGGGCAGGACAAAGGCCAGTATGGGCGAAAGCGCCAGCACAAAATAAAGCACCGTCACCGTTACCGAGAAGATGCGCCCCTCCAGCTTTTTCCAAAGGTTTCGGAACCAGTGGAGCAGGCGGAAGGAAATATAAAGGTTAACGAGCAGATAGCCCGGAAGAAGTATCAGAAACAGCATATAAAAACCCTCCGTATCCGATTATAACGCATACGGAGGGAAATGTCAAATTTTTATGGTTCAGTCCTTCTTCTTATCTTCGGCCTTCTTGACGCCGTCGGTGGTGTAGATGAACTTGACCTTACCCTTCATGCCCTCCTGCTTGCCGGAGAAGCTTGAATAGTCTTTGGAGGCGTTCACCATAGCCGTGATGCGGTTGACCAGCTCCTTTGCGTCGCCGCCGAGAGCGTCAACGATCTTGTCGATGCCCTCCTTCTTGAATTTCTCCATGCCCTCCTTAAGGGTCTTGGAGCCTTCCTCCAGCTGGCCTGCGCCGTCAGAGAGCTTATCCGCGCCGTCCTTCAGCTGACCGAGGCCGCTGTCAAGATCATTGCAGCCCTTGGAGAGGTCAGCCGCACCGGAAGCCAGTGTCCCGGTGGAGTCGGATATGGTCTTTAGGCCGCCCTTGAGATCGTTTGCGCCGGTGGAAAGCTGTGCAAGGCCGCCGTCCAGTTGAGTACCGCCTGCGCTTAGCTTGCCTATGCCTGCGTCGAGGGCTGCAATGCCGTCGATAAGAGCGCCGCTCTTTGAAGCAAGCTGACCGATGCCGCCGCTTAATGTCCCGGCGCCGTCAGTTACCTGCTTTGCGCCGTTTGCAAGCTCAACGGAGGAGCCGGAGAGCTTTGAGGTCCCCTCTGCCAGCTGTGAAGCGCCGGAAGAGATCTGTCCCAAAGCTGTCTCGAGGTCGCCGGAGCCTGTTACCAGTGCAGACATTCCCGTGTCAAGCTTTGTGATGCCGGTGATAAGTGCGCCGCTCTTGGCCGCCAGCTCGTCAATGCCGCCGCTAAGAGTGCCGGCACCGTCAGACACCTGCTTTGCGCCGCCTGCAAGCTGTCCCGCCGAGTCGGAGAGCTGGGTCGTTCCGCCCGCCAGCTGGGCGGCTCCGCCGGAGATCTGTCCGAGAGCCGTATCAAGCTGTCCTGCACCGTCTGCCAGCTTGGTAAGACCGGTGTTAAGGCCGATTATGCCAGCGATGATATCGCCGCTCTTTTCGGCAAGGGAGTTGATGCCGGTGCTAAGTGTGACAGAGCCCTGTGATACCGAGGATGCACCTGCCGCAAGAGTCTTTGCCGACTCGGAAAGCGTGCCTGTACCCTCTGCAAGAGCCGCCGCACCCTCCGATACGGTCTTTGTTCCTTGAGCCGCCTCGGCAGCACCCTGTGAAAGTGCGGCTGTACCGCTCTTCAGTGTGCCGCCCTCCTTCATCGAGGCCGCTACCTGCTGCTGACCCGCGATCGTCTGACGCAGGGTCTCTATCATAACGCCCAGCTGGGTCTTCTTTGTCTCGTCGGTCTCGGCGGCGTAAAGCCCCTCAAGGCCTGTGAGTATCTGCTGATTGGCGCCTACTGTGGTATCAAGCGCCGAGGCTGCTTGATCCACGCCTTGATCCACGGCCGCCGCACCCTGCGAAAGGGTACCCATGCTGTCGCTAAGCTGCGAAGCGCCTGCGGAAAGCGCCTTGGTGTTGGTGTCGAGAGTGTCGGCACCCTGCGAAAGCGCCGCTGCTCCGTCAGAGACCTGCTTGGCACCGTCAGATACCTGCTTGCCGCCGGCAGCCAGCGTGCTGACGCCTCCCGAAAGTACAGGCGCCGCCTCTGCGATCTTTGCCGTGCCGGCCTGTGCCTCTTTAAGACCCTTGCTAAGATCTGCCGAGCCGCTCTTTGCCTGTGCGGCGCCGCCGGCAAGGGTCTGCATATTGCTGTTGATAGTCTTTGCGCCCTCGGAAAGCTGTCCCGAACCGTCAGCCACCTGCTTAGCGCCGTCGGCTACCTGCCTGCCGCCCTCGGAAAGCTTGCCGATGCCCTCCTTCAGCTCGGGCGATGCAGCGTTCAGCTGCTCGGTGCCGGCTTTAGCCTCCTTGAGGCCCGCTGTCAGCTTGCCTGCGCCCTCGGCTGCCTGTGCAGCACCAGAGAAGAGCTTCTGCATATTTTCATCCAAAGTCTTTGCTCCCTCGGAGAGAAGTGCAGCACCGTCAGAGACCTGCTTTGAGCCGCCGAACAGCTGCGAAGCGCCTATGTTCAGCTCACCGATGCCCTCTGCCAGTGCGGGAGCGCCGCCTGCCAGCTGGCCGGAGCCGTTCTTGGCATCGGCAAGACCCGCCGCCAGCTCGGCCGAACCGCTCTTTGCAGAGGCAAGACCGTCAGCCAGCTTTGCAGAGCCGTCATAGGCAGTCTTAGTGCCTTCAGAGAGCTGGGATGCACCGTCGGCCAGCTTTTTGCCGCCGTCGGACAGCTTTCCCGAGCCGTCCTTGGCATCGGCTGCACCCTTGGCAAGCTCCTTGCTGCCGGTATTCAGCTCCTTGATGCCGTCATAGAGCTTAGCTGTGCCTTCTACAAGCTGGTCTGCCGCATCGGTGAGTTCATCCAGCTTCTCTCGCAGCTCCTCGATCTTGTCAGTATGCTCCAGCTCCAGATCGGAGAAAAACTGGTTGGTGGCCAACGTCATAGAGGTCGTGGTCTCAAAATCGGTAACGTCCGCGGTGATCTCGAAATACTCGGGAAGCTCGATATCCAGCTTTTCGGTGCTGATGCCGAGGCTGTCGCCGAGGCCGGGCATCGCAACGCCCACCGCGATAAGTCTCGATCCGTCGGAGATCACCTTTCCGTTGGTAACGGTGACGTTCTGGAACTTCTGCGAATCAAGGATCGTTCCGCTTGCCATAAGGAAGGGCACGCAGACCTCGTATTCCTTGCCGTCAACCGTCTGCTTTGAGGTAAGGGTGTTGGTGTAGTCGTAGCGGATAGTGACCTTTCCGCTCTTGCCCGCGATCTCCTCTGCGGACATCTCCCTGCCGTCAAGGAAATATGTGACCTTAACGGTTACGGGCAGCTCCTTATCGGTCTTGCCTTGATAGTAGATATCGTTTCCCTTGGCAGCCCAGGTAAGGCTGTCGCCGCTTTGGGCGAACTCCTCGTAGCCCTTGACGTTCTCGATGTCCTTCAGCTCGGAAATATCGCCGATGCTGTCCAGAGCGCCGGTGTTTTTAAGCCAGTCGCTGACGATGATCTCCTTTACGTCGTTCCCGCTGGAATAGAGTACATAGACGGTCTCGTCCTTTTCGGGGTCGCCCTCGCCAGCCTTGCGCTCAACCGTTACGGCAGCCTTTGTTGATACCGGCTTGGTATCCTCCTCGTTATCTTGATTTACGGCATAAGCCACGGTAGCACCTGCCGAGATAAGTATCGCCAGAACTGCCGCCATTACCTTTGTATATTTCATGATCTTGCCTCCCATGTATTATCGTTCATATATGTTGTTCTGCTCCCGCGGAGATATCTCTTCGGCTTGATGCCCATTGTAGTGGCGCAGATGATCTTGTCAAGCGCCATAAGGAAGGAGGGCAGCGCGAAGATGACCGTGAACATTGAGATTATCGCGCCCCGTGCCAGAAGTATGCACAGCTCCGAGATAAGTCCTATCTCCGAATAGAGGCCTACGCCGAAGGTGGCGGCGAAAAAGCCGAGAGCCGATACCATTACCGACTTGATAGATGCCGCCAGCGCCGTTGTCACTGCCTGATGCTTTTCTGCACCGAGGCTCCGCTCCAGCTTGTAGCGGGTGGTCATCAGTATCGCGTAATCCACCGTTGCGCCCAGCTGTATGGTGCCGATAACGATAGATGCTATGAACGCCACCTTTGAGCCGGTGTAGGTGGGTATCGCCATATTCACGAAGATAGCGAACTCGATGACCGATACCAGTATGACCGGCAGCGAGATGCTCTTCAGCACGAACAGGATTATTATGAATATCGCACCGATCGACATGAAATTGACCACCTTAAAGTCACGGTTGGTGATGTCGATCAGATCCTTGGTGGCAGGCGCCTCGCCTATCAGCATAGCCTTGTCGCTGTACTTGGCGATGATGTCCTGTATCTCTTCACACTGCTCGTTCACCGCATCCGAGGCCACCTCGTATTCCGAGCCTACCATGATAAGCTTCCAGTCCTCGCTTTCCAGCAGGTCGGTTATCTTGTCGGGGATAACATCTACAGGTATCTTTGAGCCTATCAGCGAATCCAGACCCATTACCATTTTGACTCCGTCCACCGCCTCGACCTTTTCACACATCTGCCGTGTTTCCTTCGGCGAGAGGTCTGTGGGCACCAGCAGCATATGGGTCGAGTTCATGCCGTACTCCTCTGCCAGCTTGGTGTTGGCTACCACGCTGGCGAGATCCTTGGGCATGGTGGCGTCCAGCTTGTAGTAAAGCTTGTTGTTGAAGTTGCCGTATATCGCCGGCGAAAGCAGGATGAAGAACACGGTAACGAAAACCCCCGCGTGCTTGGTTATGAACCTTGCAGCGCCGTCCATTGAGGGAAGTATATCTCTGTGACGGGTCTTGGTGATCGCTCTGTCGAAGAAGAGTATCATCGAGGGCAGCACTGTGATGCAGCAGATAACTCCGAACACAACGCCCTTTGCCATTACGATGCCGATGTCAAGTCCCAGCTTGTAGCTCATGAAGCACATTGCAAGGAAGCCCGCCACCGTAGTGATCGAGCTGCCGACCACCGAAACTATCGTTCCGGCTATTGCCTGCCCCATTGCCTTTTCGTTGTCGCCGGGGAACTTCTCCTTGTTTTCTTGATAGCTGTGATAGAGGAAAATGGAGTAGTCCATGGTAACGCCCAGCTGCAGCACCGCCGCCAGCGCCTTGGTAAGGAAGGATATCTCGCCGGCGATGAAATTCGTGCCCAAGTTATAGACTACCGCCATACCCACGCTTATCATGAAGAACACGGGGATAAGGAAGGAGTCCATTGTTACCGCCAGCACCAGCGATACCAGCGCCACGGCGATTATGATATACATCAGCGTTTCGCTTTCGGCAAGTATCTTCATATCGTCCGAAATAGCGCTCATGCCGCTGACAAAGCACTGCTCTCTTGATATCTCCCTGATCTCATCTACCGCAGCAAGGGTGCTGTCGGCAGCGGTGGTGTCCTTGAAGAATACGATCAGCAGTGTTGAGTTGCCGTTGTCGGCATTGAAGAAGTCGTAGAGCTTCTGGGGAAGGATCTCCTTCGGGAGGGTTATGTCTGCGAT
This sequence comes from Ruminococcus sp., assembly GCA_017450925.1. Taxonomy (GTDB): domain Bacteria; phylum Bacillota; class Clostridia; order Oscillospirales; family Ruminococcaceae; genus FB2012. The sequence goes on from JAFSSS010000066.1 coordinate 35,803, forward strand.
AGTGTCGTACCACAGCACGCTTGCCACGCCCTCAACGGCCTCGATCTTCTTTTTGGTCTCGACCACCTGCTTATCCTTCATGCCGTCCAGCATCACCATTGAGAAGCCGGCCTTGCCGAAATCCTCACTAAGGATATCCTGTCCCTTCATGGTCTCGATATCCTTGGGTAGGTATGAAAGGATATCGTAATTGGTTCGGGTGGATATATAGCCTATTGCACAGGGGATCAGCAGCAGCACGCTAAGTATAAGTATGATGACCCTGTGCCGGACTATGAAGTTTCCGAACTTCACCATTTATATATCAGTCCTTTCCTGCCGCCCGTCATTTCTGACCGGTGGTCATTTTTATGCTTACATTATCTATTATACTCAAAACTGACCGATAGTCAATAGTAAAAAACGAAAAACTGACCGTCAGTCAGAAATTTTGTCAGCTTTCACAAAACTGACCAACGGTCAGTATTGCTATTGGTCAGTTTTGCGTATTGACTATTTGGTGAAATATGGTATATAATAAAAAGGAAGAATAAGGCAGAGCCTGTCCCCTGCCGATGACGACACAGGGCGCATAAGCATAGAAAGGATGAGCATCTTGACCAAGGTCGATATGAAAAAGAAGAACAAGGAAAGCTCGCTGCTGAACACAGCCTTTGAATACTTCACCACCAAGGGCTTCAGCAAGACCTCTATCACCGACATTGCCAGCAAGGCAGGTGTGGGCAAGGGCACCTTCTATCTTTACTTCAAGGACAAGTATGACATCCGCAACAGGCTGATCGCCCGCAAGAGCGCACAGGTGCTGACCATAGCCGCCTATGCGCTGGAGACTCACAGCGAGGAGATGTCCTTTGAGGACAAGTTCATTTTTCTGATAGACAACATCGTCAACCAGCTGAACGAGAACCAGTCCCTGCTGAATTTTATTTCCAAAAACCTTAGCTGGGGAGTTTTCATGGCAGCACTGACAGCCCCCGCTGAAAACGACATGGATTTCAGAGATGCCTATCTCAAGCTTATCTCCGAATCCGAACATCCCGTCCGCGACCCGGAGATGATGCTGTTTATGATCGTGGAGCTGGTATCTGCCACCTGCTATTCCGCGATACTCTACAAGGAGCCCTGCAGCCTTGAGGATTTTAAGCCCGAACTCTACCGGGCTATCCGCGGTATGATCCGGCAGTTCTCTGCATGACCGACCGACTGACAGCTGGCAGCTGATAATGAAAGGAGCCCCGGAGGGGAATCGCCGCCTTCCGACGGCACCTTGGTCATCAGCTGTCAACTGTTTTTGTTATATTTGTATTTGTTAAATGTAATAATTATTTGTACGTTTGGGGGTCTTTGTTTTAATTTTGTGCAAAAAGGGCGTTTTGTATGTTTATTTTTTTATATCAGTGTAGTATAATGATACAGTGATATAACAGGTTTTGAATGTCACACAGCAAAATATAGAAGGAGTATGGAAAGAAAATGGCAAACACAGAACTCAAAGCAAAGCTTAAGGATTTTATCTGCTCGACCCTCGGAGTTGAGGCAGATGTACTGGAATACGACACCGAGCTTTTCGGTGACAGCACTATCGGTCTTGACTCGGTGGATTCGCTGGAGATAATCTCGTTTGTTGACGGCGAATACGGCGTTGACATGACCGGTGTAGGCAAGGAGCATTTTGTAAGCATCGACACTATCGCTGCATACATTGAGGCCAACAAGTGATCTGAAAGCATAACACAAGCCCTTCCTGTTTTCGGGAAAGGGCTTTGTTGATGTTTAGGCAACACCGCACGACCCCTGTGCATCAGTATGCGCAACCTCAACTGGCGTTGAGGCACAGATTTTCGTCAGATTGCCTAAATTCGACGCAGGCTTGCGAGCGAAGTGTGCTTCGCTTTGCGCAACGTCAAGGAGAATTTGGGTAATATGACGGAAAGCTGGCAAGCAGATGATGTGCAGAGGCGTTAGCCGCGGGTCGTGCG
>JAFSSS010000067.1 GCA_017450925.1 Ruminococcus sp.
TCACATTCCGCACCGACAGACTGTGCGCCTTCAATAGCCTTTTTCAGCATTTTTGCTGTATTAAAATTCTTCCTCGGACTTCCGTTGATAAATACTGCTTTGCCGGGAAAATATTCATAGATACGCCCGATAATATCGTTCTCGGAGTCATCGGTGTTGATCTTATCAATCTCATCAAGCAGCGATGCGAGCTTGATTGTGTCTATGTGCAGACGGGAATAGTAGTTGTCAGGGAGTGCGCCTTTCAGTGCAGGATTTGTTTTCTCTATTGTAAAGAGCGCGGTATCTATTTTCAGTGCAATATCATCCTGCTTTGCATTTTCCATGATAAAGCTCCAGCGGCTCTCGGCAGGAAGATAGAAAACATTGTCTTTCGTATAAAAAGCGATATTGTCAACAAACTTATCCCCATATTTTTCAGCAATCATTTTTCGCTGAGCTTCAAATTTATCACTTGCGAATTTTAGGAAGAATAAGCTAAGAACAACGTGCTTATATTCAGCAGGCTCAACCAAGCCGCGCAGTTTATCGGCCGATTTCCATAATGCTTCTTCCATTGATACTTCTTTTTTCGGTTTAGCTGCTTTTGCCATGTAATAACCTCCCAATAAAAAATAATTTATAGAGCATTATTTTATTCATTATGACACATTTTACTTGCTTTTGCAATGATTAATTTGAAAATTAACAGCTGACTTATGTTATGCCACTTGATGTTGGATTCACTGCAAGATTTATAATCTCTTTCCCCACCTGCTCTGCATACTGTACCGCAGAATACGCCCCTCCGCTTTCATGCTGTATGCAGCATACAACAAGGTCGGAACGGTCAACCATACAGTGGTTGCGCACCTGAATGGCTGATTTGAAGTGAGCTGCGGCAGCATTTTCACATATCTCGACGTCATCATAATAATCGAGATAGTTTTGTTCGTTATCCCGGTACTCGGCTTTAAGATAGGGCAGTACAAGCGTGAAATGGGTGTTGCCGCAACCGTACTTGCTTATAGCTCTCTTTATCGCAGCGGAGGCAAGCAGATCGAACTCACCCTCCCGGCCTATCAGAAATTCTACATATTCCTTTTGCGTTATCAGATCATGCAGCAGACCGTCAAGACAATTTTCAATGTCTGACGGTCTTTCTATTTCCCTGTGGCCGAAGAAACAGACTGTATATATGTTCAACATAGTGGTACACCTTTCCAAATAAGCTTTATATTATTATATCAAGACGTCGTTGTGGTGTCAATATGACTGAATACAAAGTGATGTCACGGTGGTATCATAATAACAAGGGAGGTATCACTATGGCTGTACTGAAAACAAGATTTACTCTTCGCCTTGATCTGAAAGATCATGCTAAGATCATGAAGATTGCCGAGTCCCAAAACCGTTCCATGAACAATATGATTGAAACGCTCATTAAACAGACAATACAGAAGTATGAGAAAGAAAATGGTGAGATAGAGCTGACCGACGAGGACTTGTCAATAGAATAGTATATCTGATAATAAACTGCCCTATTCTGTGAGGTGCGTACAAGGTAGGGCGGATGATGTATTATTCTGGCAAATCAATTGACTAACAACAAAAAAGCGAAGCCAACATCTGTGTGTTGACTTCGCTTTTTGGGTCTAAATGCTTTGTTTGTTAGAAAAAAAGTATCTTATTGTTCTGCTTCCTGTGTGATATTTCGTGTGATTTTGTGTGATTTTTGGACTTCAAACCTGCATTTTGAACTGTCTGAATTGCAGCTGTAACGCATAAGAAAAGCCCGTAAATACGGCGTTTGTACCGTATTTACGGGTTTTCTTGGCGGAGAAGGAGGGATTCGAACCCTCGATGAGCTATTAACCCATACACGAGTTCCAGTCGTGCGCCATAAACCGGGCTAGGCGACTTCTCCGTACCTGCAACATTATAATTATATCATATTACTTTTCGGTTGTCAAGGGGTTTGGGAGCATTTTTTGCTTGGGATTTGAAATTTTCTTCCGCATAGGATGCCTCCGCCGGGGAGCGGCTGTTTGTTGACAAATACTTCATATTGTAGTATAATCTATAGGTATAAAACAAAAATATCAAGGCGGTGAGTGTGTGGAGGCTTTAGTTGTTCTTGCGATCATTATCGGACTTCTGTGGGCGCTGGATGTCAGTCTTGTGTATATTGCAGAGGGGCTGTTTATCCTTATGATGCTTGTCCTCGGGGCAACGCTGGTGTTTTTTGCATATACCGCCCTTACGCTTATCGGCTCAAAGAAATGCTCCGCACGTTTTGACCGTATAGATAAACCCGAGGGGGCATCCTTTCCCTCTGCAGTGTATGTTTCCGACGGCGAGGAGCTTAGGAACGCCTTTCCAAACGAGTTCGTGTTTAAAAAGCGCCTCTATAAGTCTGACAAGGAGGTGCTTCTCCGGCTGACAGGGCGGGGAAGAGTGTATGACCTCTATTCCCGGGTGACGGTCTATATCGGTGTGGTGCTTGCCGGGGCATCGCTGGCGGCACTGATTGCGATGTTCCGCAGTATGTTTTGACGGGTCTGATCTGAAAGGATAGTAAATGAAGGATTTTCAAAAGGCAATGAAGCTTTCTATCTGCTTCGGGCTGATAGGGGCGATCCTTGTGCCGCTTATGTATGAATGCTATGCAAATATCTCCCGGACAGTGTCGCTGGTGATACTCGCCGGCTGGGCTGTGTTTATCGGCATAAGATATTCGATGCTGTCGCGTAAGGCTGCGATGCTTGCGGCTTCGGCAGGCCTTGCTTATACCTTTGGATTGGGACTTATCTTCTATATCCTTGTGCATAATGCGGCGGTGTCGATGTTGAGCAAAAACTCAAAGTATTTTTACTTGACACTTAAAGAGCAGCTGCTGTGGTGGCTCTATGCTGTACTGATAATCCTATCGGCTTTTGTGGTGATGTTTTTTGTGTGGGGCATTAAGTATGCAGTTAAAAGGATCAGAAGCAACAGCGAACAGGTAGGGGATTATATCAACAACGCCTTTGACGACAGCGGTGATGTGAAATGACAGGTATCTACATCCACGTTCCGTTTTGTGAGCGCAAATGCCCCTATTGCGCCTTCTACTCCCGGGTCTTCAGCAGCGACGCCGCAAATGCCTATGTCGGGGCGCTTGCCAAAGCCGTGGCGGGCGCGGATACTATCCGCGCAGACACCCTCTACTTCGGCGGCGGCACTCCCACACTTCTCGGCGCTGACAATATAATCGCCTTGACAGATCTCTGCCGTCAAAGGTTCGGACTTGACAACGCCGAGATGACCCTTGAGTGCAACCCCAACAGCATCAGCCTCCCGGCACTGGAGAAGCTCCGGCAGGCGGGAATCAACAGATTATCCGTGGGAGTGCAGTCGCTTGATGACGGCGAGCTGCGGTTCTTGGGGCGCCTCCATGACTCAAGGCAGGCTCTGCAGGCGTTCTCCGATGCCCGGAGGGCGGGCTTTGAAAACCTCTCCGCCGATCTGATGATCGGCATAAAAGGGCAGACCGAAAAGAGCATCTCCGATACAGTTAAGACCTTGACAAGCTTGGGAGCTTTGCACCTGTCGGTCTATATGATAAAGGTGGAGCAGGGAACCGCCTTCGACAGCGATAAGATACGTCAGTGCCTTATGGACGAGGACGAGCTGGCTGACCTGTACCTTGCCGCCGTTTCTGCCGCCGGGGATAACGGCCTTAAACAGTACGAGATCTCAAATTTCGCCGCCCCCGGGTATGAAAGCCGGCATAACAGCAAATACTGGGCGCGTGAGGAGTATCTCGGCTTCGGGCCCTCCGCCCATTCTTTTTATAAAGGTGTAAGATACTGCTGTCCCGACGATCTGTCCGGCTTTATTGAAAACAGCCTTCGTACTGTTGTCACCGACCCCGAGCCGGATGCCGCCGAGGAGTATGTCATGCTGGGACTGCGCCTGTGTAAAGGCATAAGCTTTGATAAGCTTTCTGCCCTCGGCTGCGGTGATGACCGCGTAAAGCATATCGCCTTGCTGGCTAAGAGATATGCCTCCGCCGGCCTCTGTGTGACCGACGGAAGGAGCGTCTGCCTTACCCCAAAGGGAATGCTGGTTTCAAATTCTGTCATCGCGTCCTTCCTTGCGTGATTTCAATGGTAATATTACCCAAAAATCAGCGCCGCTTGTTGTGCAGTCTTACAATTATTTCCCGCAAGGTTGAATGCCGGCGCGAAATGTGCTACTATATATGGTGGAGTATTGTTTTCGCAGGATCATTGAGGTGTTCATATGCATATAAATAAAATTTTAGTATCCGCCCTTGCCGCCTGCAGCGCTTTGCTGGCAGTGACCGGCTGCGGAAATACCGATAACAAGCAGGATATCGCTATACCTATCTACGAGGCCAAGCAGGTCAGCTTCAAGACTGCCTCAGCCGAGGTCACGGAGATAAACGAGCGCTATGTCATGGAGGGCAAATACGGCTATCCCTATTCCGAAAAGATAAAATTCGCCGTCTCCGGGCAGATAGATCAAGTCTATGTCGAGGCCGAGCAGGAGATCAAAAAGGGCGACCTGCTCTGCACCCTCTTCTCCGATGACCTTGACCAGCGCCTTGAGGAGAAGGAGGTCTATCTCGAGCAGGCCAAAAAGACCCTCAATACCCTTACCGCCGAGGGCGGCGATGCCAACGAGATAGAACAGGCCAAGGTCGATCTTGAGATCCAGCAGCTTGAATATGACCATATGCTGAAGGATAAGGATAAGTATAATGTCTATGCCCCCTGTGACGGCTATTTCCAGCTTTCAAGACAGTTCGGGGACGGGCTTACCCGCTTTTCCTGGGTCAATTCCGGCACCACCCTCGGCACTGCGCAGGATAATTCCGAGCAGTTCCTTATGTGCGAGGTGTTTGACAACAAGCTCAACAATGTCAATTTCGGCACAAGGGTAGGTCTTACGCAGGGCAAAAAGACCGGCACCGGCATGGTCGCTGATATACTTCACAACGAGAAGGGCGATTATTCGAGCTATATCTATGTCATACGTCCCGATGAGGGCAGTGATTTCTTTGATTTCGGCAATGTGCAGATCAGCTTCAATGTCTATTCCAGACAGGATGTTGTGGTCGTTCCCACCGAGGCTATCAAGACTATCGGCGAAAGGAAATTCGTCAACCTGCTTATCGATGGCGTCAAGGTCGAGCAGGATATCGAAACAGGCATCGTTGACGGGGATCATACCGAGGTAACAGGCGGACTTTCCGGCGGCGAGGAGCTTATACTCAACTGATAAAAATAAAAAGTTTGTTAAAAGACTTGATTTTCAGAGAGAAACGGTGTAAAATAATATTATGTGTTGAATGCTTATGCGCCCCGCGGCGTTATTAAGGAGGATTTCAATTGAAGGAGATACTTGGCAACCTGTGGGTGAAGCGCTGTGTGTCAGTCTTTTCCGCCGCCTATTTCGCGGTCATCACACTGCTCACCTATGCTACGTTTTTATATAAGCTTGAATTTGCCGAGGGGATGACGGGTTCTTTCCTTGTGATCTATGCGTCGGCAAGCATTTTCTTCCTTGTTCTGATGATCTATACAAGGGATATTTTCCTGACACGGCTGATGAGCGTGCTGATGATGCCCGTGGCGTTCATGCTGATACTGCTGAATATGTATAACTGGGCGCTTATCGTCCCGCCGTTTCTGGTGGCTTTGGTTATGTTCTTCGCCGCAGGTACAAGAGAGAATGTCAAGGTCATCCTCGGCACTATCTTCCTGCTGATGTATGTGCTGGGTATCGTGGCCTATTTCGTGCTGAATATGCTGATTGCCGGCTCGTCTGTCGAGACCGTCATCGACCTCTCGCTTGACCCCGCCGGCTCGGTATATCAGCTTTACAGCGGGCAGATGAAGCGTATCTCAGACGTTACGGACGAGGCCAATACCTATTCTCCCGACGGCGCTTACCGCTTCTATATCACCGACCTGCAGGACAGCGATAAGGGCGCAGTCAAGATCTATGTTGTCCCCGCTAACCAGGATATACAGCTCAAATACTTTACACTTAAGCAGAAGGGCATCAGAAAGACTATCACCAAGAACGGTACAAGAGGCATCGTTCCGCCTAATGTGGGCTGGATAGTCGAGACTGACGAGAACACAGGCGAGAACTTCCTTGCGGTAATGTACCAGCTTACCGACGAGGAGCTGCCCAAGTCCATGCGTATAAGATCGCTCCCCGCCAAGAACTATTTCGAGTTCCTCGGCATCTCTTAACAATGCATAGCTCCCGCTGCATAAAGCCGGGTGTTATATAGTAGTTTTCATTCGGACACTTCTGCCGTACTGCGGCAGAAGTGTTTCTGCGTTTCTTGCAGCGGTGCGCTGACGGCTCGGTGAGCTTTTTTTACCGTTTTTGTCAGTTTTTTATAATGCTCTTGACAATGTGGGAAAAAAAGTGTACAATAACAATATAGATTAATACTGATCTCGGAGGATATAATATGATAATGAAAAAATTGCTCTGTGCAGCCTGTGCAGCTGTGACTGCCGTTTCTTGTCTGGCCTTTTCAGCCGCCGCCGATGCTGAAGAAAAAAAGGTCATCCCATTTACATTCGATAAATCCCTTACCACCAGCGATTCCGCCGCCCCTACCGTTTCCTTCGACGGCGATGACTGGGTAAAATACGTCCATACCACCTCCGATTCCGGAAAGATCGGACTGAACATCACCCTTGACAAATCTACCTACTATCAAGGCTTTTCACTGAAGGCTAACTGCTCTTCATCGCAGAACAGTGAGCTTTTCCAGAATGCCGGCGCGGTCACCGACGCGGATAACAACCCCGTCTATCCCGCCGCCTCGGAGGAGGGCGCTTCGTTCATCTCTCCCGGTGTGGAGCTAAGAGCCGAGGATTTCGGCCTCTCCTGCTTCGACGGCTGCCTCGTCACCTTCCGCTATAAGATCGGAAATGACTGTCAAGGCAAGCTTATGGGCGATTCCGTCTATGCCTTCGGCACAGATGATACCTATGTTCCCGTGTTTTCCATGCTGCAGCTCAAATATGATACCGTGCTGAACAACAACGTCACCCAGTATCTCCCTCAAGCAATAAGCATCCCCGCAGAGGCTGCAGTCACAAGGATCGTCTTTGAGATCCCTCTGCTGGAAAAAACCGACTGTGACGTACTCTGCCTTGATAATATAAGCATCCAGCTGCCCGACAGCGGCGACTCAAAGGGGCTTTATATCAAGAACCTCGACGGCTTCAATGCCAAGGCTAATCCGCAGGAGACGATCTCCGAGATCCAGATCAAGGAGAAAAAGGAAAGCACCGCCGAGATCGGCAGCACTCCCGAAAAGCAGGAGGGCGGTCACGGCTTTATCGTAGCGATAGTTATTATAGTTATCGTTGCAGCCGGCGGCGTAGGCGCCTTCTTCTTCATCAAAAAGAAAAAGCAGTATTATTGATAAAAAACAAAAGCCGCTCGTTTTGAGCGGCTTTTTGCATAAACCGTCTCCGTCGGGAAATAATATTTAAGCCGTATTAATTTCGGAAAGGAGACAGTGCAGTGAAAAAGATATTCGCAGCAATACTCGGTGTAACGGCAGCGGCAGCGCTGCTTGCATCCTGCTCGGGAAACACCGAGTCGGAGAATTCCTCCCGTGAGGAGAGCAGGACAACTACCACCACAACCGCCGTATCATCCCGTGCTGAACGGGATACGACCACCACACAGCGCGGAAAGGTAGGGTCGGAGGACGACAGCACGGACTTTATGTCACAGGCTGAAAGCAAGCTCGACGAGCTTGGCGATGACGCCGCAGACGGCATAAACGATGCTCTTTCCACCGCAGGAGACGTGGCAGACGATATCCTAAGATAAGAGCAGACCGCCCCCGCAGGCTCGGAGGCGGTCATTTTTTGACTTTGTACTTTCCAGATTTTTCATGTCGTGTTTAGAAATTAAAGCCCGACTGTTAAAACAAATTGTGCAAAACGTAAAAGTTTTTGCTTTGCCCTTTAAATCCTTTCGGAATAATGTTATAATGATTAGGAATGCAGATAATCTACCTATGTCCCGAAAGGAACAGTGCTATGATCTTATCAGCCGGGCGTGAAAATGACAGCGCAGGCCTGCTGCCTATCGTCGGCAGACTTAGCAGAGCTATGCTTATCGCAAGCGCAGTCTGCTTTCTGTTTACCCTTTTTTGGGGCTTTGAAGTCAGGAACCTCGTCGGCTTCGCTGTCGGCGGAATAAATGCCTGCCTCGGGCTGCGTTATCTCGCAGTCACAGTCAACCGCGCGGTCGATTGCGACGTGAAGCGGGCAAAAAGACTTATGCTCACCTGCTACGGCGTAAGGCTCGCAGTGCTTACCGCACTCTGCGCCGCCGGGTTTCTTACTGGATATATCAGCGTCGTCGGGATACTCGTCCCGCAGCTTTTTCCGAGGATCCTTCTGATGTTCGATCACTTCCTCGGCTTAAATCATTTCGGAAAGGAATAGTTCTATGGACGGTATAGGACAGGGCCCTAAGGTCGCCTTTACACTGCCGATCTTCGGCGGTATTGAAATTACCGAAACTATAGTCATCGGCTGGCTGATAATCGCCGCCGTGCTGCTGGTGTGCCTTTTCCTCACCAGAGGACTGGCTAAGGTGCCCACAAAGAAGCGTCAGATAGTTGCCGAGATGTTCGTCGGCTTCGTCAATAATATGGTCGAGACTACAATGGGCAAAAGGTGGCGTCATTACGCCCCCTACATAGCAACTCTGCTGGTCTATGCAGTGCTGGGCGCCCTCGTGTCGCTCCTCGGCCTGAGATCCATGACAGCCGATTTCAACGTCCCCCTTACATGGGCGCTGATGACATTTATACTTATTACGTTCTATAAGATAAAGTCCGGCGGCCCCGGCGGATATTTGAAGGGCTTCGCCTCACCCATACCCCTTATGCTCCCGCTGAACCTGCTTAGCGAGGTAGCTACCCCGGTTTCAATGGCTTTCCGTATGTTCGGAAATGTCTCCGGCGGCGCAGTCATCACTTCCCTGATCTACTCCGCTCTTGCCGGCCTTTCCAAGCTGGCACACCTGGCCTTCGATGTGGGAGGCGTCGGGTTCAATGTATTCCAGTTGTTCATCCCCGCAGTGCTTTCGGTCTATTTCGACCTGTTCTCGGGGTGCATACAGGCATATATCTTCGCTACGCTGACAATGGTCTATGTCTCCGGCGCAGCGGAGGAAGAGTAATTGACAAGACTTTGATTTTTGGAGGAATAAACTATGTTGGAAAAAGCAATCGTACTCGGATGTTCGGCAGTCGGCGCAGGTCTGGCAATGATCGCAGGTATAGGCCCCGGTATCGGTGAGGGCTATGCCGTGGGAAAAACAATCGAGTCTATAGCAAGACAGCCCGAGGCCAAGGGCGACTGCACCAGAACAATGTTCATCGGTGTTGCAATGGCAGAATCGACAGGTATCTATGCCTTCGTTGTAGCACTTATCCTTATGTTCGCCAACCCGTTCATTGGAAAGCTTTCATAATGTCCGAATGTGTCGCGGACAGGAGGGAATAAGTAATGGTATATGCTAAGGTTACAGAGTTTCTGACTATCGATCCTGCTACGATCGTGCTGACTCTGTGCAATACGCTGATACTCTTTCTTGTTCTGAAGCATTTTCTTTTCGATAAGGTAAATAAGGTCATCGACGACCGTCAGAATGAAATAGCCGAAAGCTATAAAAATGCTGACGAGGCTCAGAAAAAAGCCGAAAACCTCGCCGCCGAATATGACGAGAAGATCGGCAGAGCCAAGGAGGAGGGTGCGGAGATCGTCCGTGCCGCCACCGTAAAGGCCCAGTCCCGCTCCGACGAGATCATCGCCGAGGCAAGGGCAGAGGCTAAGGGCATCGTCGATAACGCCAATGACGAGATCGAGCGCGAAAAGAAGATCATGGTCAATCAGATCAAGGACGAGATCGCAGAGCTGGCTGTTTCAGCCGCATCTGCCGTAGCGGAAAAGGAGATCAGCCTCGAGGATAACGAGAGACTGATCGAGAACTTCATCGACCGTGTAGGTGAACAGTAATGGCTGACAGCTTGAAGAATATTTATGCACAGGCCGTGTTTGAGCTGTGCTGCGAGCAGGGGACTGTCAAGGAGGCCGCCGAGGAAATGGAGACGGTGGGTGCGGTCTTTGCCGTGAATGAAGAGTTTGTCAAGGTGTTGAGATCTCCGCTGGTGACGTCTGACGAAAAGAAACAGCTCCTTGAAAGCGTTTTCGGCGGAAGGGTCAGCACTACGGTCTTCGATTTTCTCTGCCTTGTCACCGATAAGGACAGAGCCGGCTTCATCCCGCAGATATGTGAGGAGTTCAAGGCGCTGTATTATAAACAGCAGGGAATACTTGAGGTCAGCGTCGTTACGGCTATGCCCATAAGCGACAGATTGGCTGAAAGGCTGAAGGCTAAGCTTGAAGCAGTGCTTGACAAGCAGGTCATCATGAAACAGTCGGTGGATAAGAGCCTTATCGGCGGCATCATCGTAAAGTACGAGGGCGCCGAGCTGGATTCCAGCGTAAAGGGCAGGCTCGACCGCCTCAAGGCACAGATCGACGGGATAATCGCTTAATTGAAACGAAAGGATAGGACTGTATTATGAAGTTACGTCCTGATGAAATAACAGGCATAATCAAACAGCAGATCAGAGACTACCGCTCGAAGGTGGAGCTTACCGATACCGGTACGGTGGTCACGGTCGGCGACGGCATCGCCAGAGTACACGGCCTTGAAAGGTGTATGTCCGGCGAGCTTATAGAATTTGAGAACAAGACCATGGGCATGGCTCTCAACCTTGAACAGGATTTCGTCGGCGCAGTTCTGCTGGGCTCTGACGAGGGTATCAAGGAGGGCAGTGCCGTTAAGAGAACAGGCAGGATAGTCTCTGTCCCTGTCGGCGAGGCGCTTATGGGCAGGGTTGTAAATGCCCTCGGCCAGCCTATCGACGGCAAGGGCGCCGTACTTACCGAGGAAACAAGACCTATCGAAAGCCCCGCCTACGGCATCATTACAAGACAGTCGGTAAACCGCCCCCTCCAAACGGGCATCAAGGCTATCGACTCCATGATCCCTATCGGCAGAGGACAGCGTGAGCTTATCATCGGCGACCGCCAGACAGGCAAGACCGCTATCGCCCTCGATACGATCATCAATCAGAAGGGCAAGAACGTTATCTGTATCTATGTGGCTATCGGTCAGAAGAGATCGACGGTCGCCAATGTGGTGGATACCCTTGAAAAAGCGGGCGCTATGGAGTATTCTATCGTGGTTTCCGCTACCGCCTCCGAAATGGCGCCTCTGCAGTATATCGCCCCCTATTCCGGCGTGGCAATGGCAGAGTATTTCATGCTGCAGGGCAAGGATGTGCTGTGCGTCTATGACGACCTTTCCAAGCACGCCGTGGCCTACAGAACTATGTCCCTCCTGCTGAAAAGACCTACCGGCCGTGAGGCCTATCCCGGAGACGTTTTCTATCTCCATTCGAGACTGCTGGAGCGTGCCTGCAACCTCAACAAGGATTACGGCGGCGGTTCGATCACCGCTCTGCCTATCATCGAAACACAGGCGGGCGACGTTTCTGCATACATACCCACTAACGTTATTTCCATTACCGACGGTCAGATCTTCCTTGAGAGCGAGCTTTTCTTCTCCGGCGTAAGACCCGCCGTAAACCCCGGCATCTCCGTATCCCGTGTGGGCGGCTCTGCACAGATCAAGGCTATGAAAAAGGTCTCCGGCTCGCTGAAGCTGCTTTATTCGCAGTACCGCGAGCTTCAGGCGTTCTCACAGTTCGGTTCCGATCTTGATAAGGATACCAAGGACAGACTTGCCCAGGGCGAGCGCATCGTTGAGGTGCTGAAGCAGAACAGAAATTCGCCTCTGCCCGTAGAGCATCAAGTTATCATCATCTATGCCGTGGTCAATAACTACCTTAAGAGGATAGCCGTTAGCGATGTCAAGGAGTTCGAGCGTGAGCTTTTTGAGTACGTTGACTCCGCACATCCCGATGTCAGCGGTAATATCCGCACCACCGGCGAGCTTTCCAAGGAGACCGAGGCGGAGCTGAAGGACGCTCTGAATGAATTTGTCGAGAAGTATCTTGCAGCAAAATAAGAGGGTGCAGCTAATATGGCAACTGCAAATATGAAAGACGTAAAGCGGCGTATCAAAAGCGTTGAAAGCACTATGCAGATCACCAAGGCTATGCAGCTGGTGGCCTCAAGCAAGCTTCGCCGCGCCAAGGAAAGAGCGCTGGCAGCACAGCCTTTCTTCGCGGCTCTGTATGATACCATGAGCGATATCTCCAACGACCCCGCTTTTAAGTCTGTATATACAAAGAAAAAGGTGCTGAGATCCACGCTGTTCGTTGTCATCGCCGGCGACAGAGGTCTGGCAGGCGGCTTCAATTCCAACGTTCTGAAGCTCGCCGCCCAGAAAATGGACGCTCTCCTTGAAAAGAAGGAGACCGTCGCTGTCATCGCCGTCGGCAGAAAGGCCGTGGAGTTCTGCGAAAAAAGAGGCTACGAGGTCGTGGGCAGGTTCCCGCAGGTGGCCGAAAGCCTTAATATCGTCGATGCCGAGGATATCTCCGAGCTGATAATCGAAAAGTTCCGCTGCGGCTATTACGATCAAGTGGATATGGTCTATACTACCTTCGTTTCCGCATTGACGCAGGAGCCGGTGGCGACCTCGGTGCTGCCCGTTACGGATATCTCAACAGGCGTAAGGTCAAAGTCGCTTATCGAGTATGACCCCTCTCCCGAGGAGGTCTTTGACGGACTTGTACCCCAGTATCTTACAGGGCTTATCTATGCCGCTGTCGTGGATTCCTTTGCCTCCGAACAGGCTGCGAGACGCACCGCTATGGAGTCCGCCAGCGATAACGCCGAGGAAATGATAAATAACCTGTCGCTGCTTTATAACCGGGCAAGACAGGCAATGATAACTCAGGAGCTTACCGAGATAAGCTCCGCCAGCCTCAATGACAGTGAATAATAGACCCGCCGGACGGAAAGCGCTTGCGAAACGGATCCTTTGCATATTGCTTTTTGTCGGGTATTACGATCTTGTGGAACTGATATTTGAAAGGATCCTGTTCCGTCTGTTTCTGAAAAAACGGAGCAGTTATTCATCACGAACTACAGAAAGGCGTGAAGATAAATAAATGGATAGCAAGAATGTCGGAAAGGTCGTCCAGATAGTCGGAGCGGTAGTCGATATCCGCTTTGAAAAGGATCACCTTCCCAATCTGCTCAATGCAGTCGAGATAATGCTTAACGGACAGAAGCTTACCGTCGAGGTCGCCCAGCATATCGGTGACGATGTGGTAAGATGTATCGCTATGTCCTCTACCGACGGACTGGTAAGAGGAACCGAGGCCGTTGATACCGGCAGGGCTATCAGCGTCCCCGTGGGCAGGGAAACTCTGTCAAGAATGTTCAACCTTCTCGGCGAGCCCGTTGACAATAAGCCCGCCCCCGAGACCAAGGAACGCTGGCCTATCCACCGCGACCCGCCCTCATACGAGGAGCAGAAGGCCTCGAACGAGGTGCTCGAAACAGGCATCAAGGTCGTTGACCTTATCGCCCCCTACCTCAAGGGCGGTAAGATCGGTCTCTTCGGCGGTGCAGGCGTCGGCAAGACCGTGCTTATCATGGAGCTTATAAACAATATAGCCAAGCAACACGGCGGTATCTCCGTTTTCACAGGTGTCGGCGAGCGTACCCGTGAGGGCAATGACCTCTATAACGAAATGATCGAGTCGGGCGTTATCGACAAGACCGTCTTAGTCTATGGCCAGATGAACGAGCCCCCCGGGGCAAGAATGCGCGTCGGCCTTTCGGGACTGACTATGGCTGAGTATTTCCGTGACGTTGAGGGACAGGACGTACTGCTGTTCATAGACAATATCTTCCGTTTCACACAGGCAGGCTCCGAGGTGTCGGCTCTGCTCGGAAGAATGCCCTCGGCCGTCGGCTATCAGCCTACGCTGGCTACCGAAATGGGCGCTCTGCAGGAGCGTATAACCTCTACCAAAAAGGGCTCTATCACCTCCGTTCAGGCGGTATATGTCCCCGCCGATGACTTGACAGACCCGGCTCCGGCAACTACCTTTGCTCACCTCGATGCCACTACGGTGCTTTCAAGAAGCATCGCCTCGCTCGGCATCTATCCCGCTGTCGATCCGCTCGAGTCCAACTCGAGGATACTTACCCCCGAGATCGTCGGCAGTGAGCATTATCAGGTGGCAAGAGATGTTCAGTCTATTCTCCAGAGATATAAGGAGCTTCAGGATATCATAGCTATCATGGGCATGGATGAGCTTTCCGACGAGGATAAGCTCACCGTCAGCCGCGCCAGAAAGATACAGCGCTTCCTCTCGCAGCCGTTCTCCGTGGCAGAGCAGTTCACCGGTATGCAGGGCAAGTATGTCCCAATTAAGGAGACTATCCGCGGCTTTAAGGAGATCATCGAGGGCAAGCACGACGATCTGCCCGAGTCAGCCTTCCTCTTCGTGGGAACTATCGAGGAGGCTGTGGAAAAGGCCAAAAAGACCGAGGAAGACTGATCCCGTTTAAGGAGTTTGTATGAATACATTCAAGCTGAAGATCATAACCCCCGAAAAGGTGTTCTACGAGGGCGAGGCCGTGCAGATCATCGCCAAGACCGCCGCCGGAAATGTGGGCATACTTGCGGGGCATACACCATACGTCGCCAATGTGGTGCCGTCACCGCTGAAGATCTCGGAAAACGGTACGGATTTCCGCATCGCTGCAGTGTCCTCGGGCGTAGTGAAATACGAGAACGGCCTTGCCACCGTGGTGACCACCGCCGTTGAATGGGCAGAGGATATCGACGTCGCCCGCGCCCAGCGCTCTAAGGAAAGAGCGGAAAAGGAGCTTGCCGCCGAACAGGGCGACAAGGAGTTCCGTCACGCCGAGCAGCGTCTGAAACGTGCCTTGAACCGTCTTACGGTCTCGGGCGGAAAACAGTAATACGGTGCCAAGCCGCCACAGATATGCTGACGGCTTGGCTTTGTTTATTTATATACCCAAATTTAGGAAATTCATATCGTAAGGAGTAATCAAATGGACGTGTTCTGGGGCGTTGTACAGGTCGCAGGTGGACTGGCATTCTTCCTGTTCGGCATGAATATTCTAAGCACGGGTCTTGAAAAAGCCTCCGGCGGACTAATGGAAAGAGTCCTTGCCAAAATGTCGGGCAATATATTCGTAAGCGTTCTGTTCGGCGCATTGGTGACTGCCGCCGTTCAGTCCTCCACCGCTACCACGGTCATTGTCGTGGGTCTCTGCAACGCGGGACTGTTAAAGCTCCGGGGCGCTGTAGGGATCATCATGGGCGCAAATATCGGCACTACCATAACCGCACAGATACTCCGCCTGGCAAAGATAGATACCGCCTCTAACAGCAATTTCTTCATCTCACTGCTGACGCCGATCAACTTTTCGGCTCTGCTGGCACTGGCCGGCATTCTTATCATCATGACCGCCAAGAAGAATAAGCAGAAATATAAGGGCGAGATACTGCTGGGCATCGCTATCCTCTTTACAGGCATGATAAATATGCAGACCGCCGTTGCTCCTCTTGCCGACTGGGACGGCTTCAAGAAGATATTCAACGCCCTTGAAAACCCGATCCTCGGCGTTATCACCGGTGCGATCGTAACGGTGCTGACTCAAAGCTCTGCTGCCACTGTCGGTATCCTGCAGGCTATCTCCGGCGCCGGTACAGGCGCTATCACCTTTGCCTCTGCCTTCCCGATAATCATGGGGACCAATATCGGCACCTGCTCAACTCCGTTGGTGTCCAGCATAAATTCCTCAAAGAACGCCAAGCGGGCGGCTATGCTCCACTTCTATTTCAACCTGCTCGGAACGGTGATCTTTCTTATTGCGATATATATCATCCAGTACACCGTGGGCTGGCCCTTCTGGAGCAAGGAGTTCACCACCGGCGATATCGCCAACTTCCACACTATCTTCAACGTGGTGGTAACGCTGATATTCATCCCCTTTGCGGGATTGCTTGAAAAACTGGTATGCTTCACCGTCCGGGATAAGCCCGGTGACGAGGAGGATAAGCTCACCAAGGAGGATCTGCTGGACGAGCGCTTCCTGCTCCAGCCTAATGTGGCGCTTGCACAGGCCACCGAGGGCGTTGTGCAAATGGGCATCTACGCCCAAAAGAATTTCGCCGCCGTCAGAACGCTCTATGATAAGTTCGACCTTAAAGAGGTCGAGAAGATCAACGAGCGTGAGCAGTCTATCGACCGCCTTGAGGATCGCATCGGACAGTATCTTATCAAGCTTACCGACCAAAGCCTCAACGAGCATGAAAACCGCATGACCACCACGCTCCTACACCTTATCTCCGAGTTCGAGCGTATCGGCGACTATACCGTAAACATTATGGAAACAGCACAGAACCTCTACGAAAACGAGGATCATTTCAGCGACCGCGCTATGCAGGAGCTTAATATCCTCTGTGACGCTGTTGCGGAGATAATCCGCCTTGCGATAGAATCTGCCCGCACGCTGGATATGAAGGTGCTTACCTCTGTCGAGCCTCTTGAAGAGGTGGTTGACAGAATAGTCGAGGAGCTTAAATCCGTCCATATCGAGCGCTCCAAATCCGGCATATGCAGTATCGAGACCGGCGTGCATTTTCTCGATATCCTCACCAACGTGGAGCGTATCTCCGACCACTGCTCCAATATCGCCGTCTATCTGATCGCAGAGACAGATAACTACGACAATCTGAAAAAGCATGAATACCTCGACCGCCTACATAAGAACGGCCCGGCGGAATATACCCGTCAGATCGAGGAGTATTCCAAGCGCTTTTCACTGGTGTGATAGACCCCGTTCTCCGGACATATAAATAGTCCGGGGGAATGTTTATGCTGGAACTATCCGCGCGGGGTCTCCGTATCCGGCTGACCTTCGGCTTTTTCGCCGTCATCGGACTGACGGCATCCTTGAGCGGTGCAGTGCAGAGCAGACTGCTGACCGTCCTGCTCTGCTCCGTAATGCACGAGGCAGGGCATATTACAGCTATGCTGGCCTTTGGCATCCCGCCGGAGACCGTGACCTTCTGCGCCGGCGGGATAGCCCTCCCCGCAAGGGAGCTGGACTGCCCCCGCCGCAAGGCCTGCATCATACTTGCTGCCGGCCCCGCTGTCAACCTTGCTTCGGCAGCAGTCAGCCTCCTTGCCGGACAGACCGGCTCCTTCGCCGCCGCATCGCTGGCACTGGGGCTTTTCAATCTTATGCCATTCCGCTCCTTCGACGGCGGACGCATCTATGCCTGCCTCCGTGGAAGAGAGCCCTCGCGGCCGGTGCAGACAGCAGCACTTCTCCCCTTGGTGCTTTTCGCAGCCTACGCAGTCATACAGGGCAGCATTCCGCTGTCTCTTATTTTAGCATCCCTGTTCGTTCTGACGGACATCAAATAAACAGGAGGTATCATTATGAATATTACAGGAACATGGAAGGTCACCGAGGTCTGCGTTTTTGGCGAGGACTTCTCGCAGAGCTGGCGCACAGCCGAAAGCGTTGCTTCCGACGAGAGCGTTCACCCTATGCAAAGGGCCTTTGCACAGTCCGCCTATCGGTTTGAAGAGGACGGCACGCTTCTTTCACTGATGCCGAAGGAGCTGGCAGCCGGTATGGGAGAGCCCTATGACGATGATTATGTCATCGCCAAAAGGACAAAGTGGAAAGAGGAAAACGGCAAGCTTTTTATCGCCGCCGAAGCTAACGGCAGCGACGATTGGCAGGAGGCCGTTCCCACCGGGACAGGCTATGAAGTGTTCGGCTATCAGCGCATTGCAAGATAAGCCTATTATACAGATCGGGACGTGAAAAAATGATTGAGATCAAGGAGAAGCTTGAACAGCTTCTTTTAAAGACACAGAAGCCCGCCCGCTATATCGGCGGCGAGCTTGGAAGCGTAGTCAAGGATAAAAGCAAGGTGGATGTAAGGTTCGCCTTCTGCTTTCCCGATATATACGATGTGGGAATGTCCCATTTGGGAATGAAGATCCTCTACGGTCTGAAAAACGCCGTCCCCAATTACTGGTGCGAGCGCGTCTTTATGCCCGAAAAGGACTTCGAGGCACTTATGCGCGAGAACGATATCCCCCTTTACGCCCTTGAAAGCCTCGACCCCATAAGGGACTTCGACTTCATCGGCTTTACCCTCCAGTACGAGCTGTCCTTTACCAACGTCCTTGAAATGCTGGATCTTGCAGGCCTGCCTGTCTATGCCAAAGACCGCAAAGAGCTTACGCCCATTGTCGTGGGCGGAGGCCCCTGCGTATGCAACCCCGAGCCGATAGCCGATTTCTTCGACCTCTTCATTCTTGGCGAGGGCGAGGAGGTCAACCTCGAGCTGATGCGCCTCTACGAAAAAATGAAGCCCCTATCTCCCACCAAGGAGGAGTTTTTAAGAGAGGCCGCCAAGATAGAAGGGATATACGTCCCCCGCTTCTATGACGTGGATTATAATGATGACGGCACCGTTAAGTCCATAACTCCCAACGTCCCCGAGGCCAAGGAGAGGATAACAAAGCGGGTCATTCCCGACTTTGACCACGCCTATTATCCCGACAGCTTCGTTGTGCCATTTACACAGATCGTCCACGACCGCGTGGTGGTGGAGGTGCTTAGGGGCTGTATCAGAGGCTGCCGCTTCTGTCAGGCAGGATTTATCTACCGCCCCTTCCGCGAGAAGAGCATCGGCACTATCGCCGGCGAGACCCGCACCCTCTGCGAGCAGACCGGCTATGAAGAGGTCTCGCTCTCCAGCCTATCCACCTCCGACCATACCAAGATAACCGAGCTGCTCACGTCCCTTTCCGATTATACCGATAAGGAGAATATCAACCTCTCCCTGCCCTCGCTGCGTATCGACACCATGAGCAAGGAGATAGTTGACCGCATAGCAGCCGTCCGCAAGAGCGGCCTTACCTTCGCTCCCGAGGCCGGTACCCAGCGCCTGCGGGACGTTATAAACAAGAATATAACCGAGGACGAGATAATCCGTACCTGCCGCCTTGCCTTTGCCGAGGGCTATCAGACCGTCAAGCTGTATTTCATGCTCGGCCTGCCCGAGGAGACCGATGAGGATATCGCCGGCATAGCCGAGCTTGCCCAGAAGGTCGTTGATCTCTACTACGAAACACCGAAGGAGCAGCGCGGAAAAAGCGTTCAGGTCTCTGTTTCGGCATCCACCTTCGTCCCCAAGCCCTTTACTCCCTTTGAGTTCGAGCCTCAGGCCACTCCCGAAGAGATAAAGCGCAAGCAGGGCTTCCTGCTGGATAATATCAAGTCCAAGAAGATAAGGATAAGCTACCACCAGCAGAGAGTCTCCGTGCTTGAGGGCATCCTCGCCCGGGGCGACAGACGCCTTTCCAAGGTCATCTATACCGCGTGGAGCAAGGGCTGTACCCTCGACAGCTGGGACGAGCATTTCCGCTTTGACCTCTGGCAGGAGGCCTTTGATGAGTGCGGCACCGACACCGCCTTCTATGCCAACCGCCGCCGGGGCTATGACGAGGTGATGCCCTGGTCGCATCTCGATTATATGATCTCCCGCAGGTTCCTTGTTAACGAAAACAAAAAGGCTCACGAGGCCAAGACGACCCGCAACTGCGCCGAGGGCTGCTCCGGTTGCGGCATAAAAAAAGAGTGCGGAGGTGTTTACTGTGGCTGATATGCTCCTGCCCAAAAATCAAGCTCTCCGCCTCACAAGATATGAATACCGCCTCGTCTTTGAAAAGAAGGGTCGCGCCCGCTATATCTCCCACCTTGACCTTATGCGGGCCTTTCAGCGGGTGTTCAAGCGTGCCGGCATTCCGCTGTGGTACACCCAGGGCTTCAATCCCCACGCCTATCTGATGTTCCCGCTGGCTCTGCCGCTGGGAACTGACTCTTCGGTGGAGCCTCTCGATATCGCCCTTATAGAGGAGCTGCCCTTTGATGAACTGCGTGACAGGATAAATGCCTGTATGCCCGAGGGACTGCGCATCGTTTCGGCAGGAAAGCCGGAGATGAAGCATACCGAGATCGCCTTTGCCGAGTACGTCATCCGCCTTGTCACCGACCGCTCTCCCAAGGAGACCGCCGAGGCGTTCCGAAGCTTTCTGTCCGCCGATAGGATCGAGGTGGAAAAGCGCACCAAGAAACGGGGCATCAACCTTGTGGATATCAAGCCGCATATAGATCTGCTTTTCCTTGAAGCAGGTGAGTCGGAAACAAGCATCTCCCTGCGCCTGCCCGCCGGGAACGAGTTCAACCTCAATACCGGTGTCGTGCTGGATGCCTTTGCAAGCGTGTTCGAGGGCAAGATCGACAGCATTTATACAACCCGCACAAAAATTCTGACAAAAACGGGCGAATATTTTATATGACCCCCGCTTGAAATATCCTGCGGTTTGTGGTATAATATTTAAGCATTTGAATTACCGTCGGTTCTCCCGACGAGAGTTAATGCCAAACCCCGTGATCATCGGGACGACATTAAAGCGGACAGTCCTCTGGCTTTGCGGTGATGCACCGCGCTAAAGCGTATGAACGTCTGAAAACAACAGGAGGTTTTTTAAAGTGGACGCTTTAAAGCTGATCGAACAGGCAAGCATGAAGGAAAACGCACCCGAGGTAAACGTCGGTGATACCGTTAAGGTTCACGTAAGAATTGCTGAAGGTGACAAGTCGAGGATCCAGATCTTCGAGGGTACCGTTATCGCCAAGAAGCACGGCGGCATCAACGAGACCTTTACCGTTCGCCGCGTTGCACACGGCTGCGGCATCGAGAGAGTTTTCCCCGTACACTCACCCGTGGTTGAAAAGGTAGAGCTGGTAAGAAGCGGTAAGGTTCGCCGCGCTAAGCTGTACTATCTCCGCAAGAGAGTCGGCAAGGCCGCTAAGGTCAAGGAGCTTGTTAAGTAATTCCCCCAACGAACACTGCAGCCTTCTGCGGTGTTCTTTTTTTGCAGTTATTCAGATTTCACTAATTCAAGGTTCTTTGACAGTAAAATTTGATGTATAAAGCTATTGCAATTTTCATTGAAATTTGTTATAATTATAGGGTATAGTTTTATTGTGATGATAAAGGAGGAGCAACATGAGCGAAGAGGTAACCGCAAAGGCCGCACCCGAGGAAGAAAAGCTTTCTCTTGTCGATGAACTGCTTGATTGGGCAGAGGCTTTCATAATCGCTATTTTTACTGTTGTGCTGATCTTTATATTCTTCCTGCGCGTGGTAGAGGTATCGGGCCCCTCTATGAACCCGACCCTCAACGATAAGGACAGATTGATCCTCACTCACTTGAATTACACCCCCGAGCGGGGAGATATAATCGTCTGCAACGCCCCCGAGCTTGAAAAGTGTATCATCAAGCGCTGCATCGGCATCGGCGGTGATACCGTGGTCGTTGACTATAATACCAACAGCGTCTTTGTCAACGGCGAAAAGCTGCAGGAGGATTATCTCGGCGAGGGAATGAAGGGCAATCTTGCCCTGTTCGATTCCGAGTATATGACCGAAAAGAATGTTTATACCTATAAGGTACCCGAGGGCACCGTCTTTGCAATGGGCGATAACCGCAACCATTCCACCGACAGCCGTTCTTCCTATGTGGGATTTGTCAAGCTGGAAAATATCCTCGGCAAGGTGTTCTTCAGATTCCTGCCCTTCGGCAGCTTCGGCTCTGTTAAATAATGGAGGCAAACCGCAAAAGCAGATTTTTGGATGATCTGCTTGATCTTGCCGATGCCGCAGCGGTCGCCGTGCTGGCCTTCGTCTGTCTGTTCACCTTTGTGCTTAGCGATGTGACGGTGGTGGGCGAGAGTATGGAGAATACTCTTTTCAGCGGCGACAGACTTGTCTGCCGCAGGTTCTTCTACACCCCCGAAAGGGGAGATGTGGTGACAGTCTGCTCCGACAGTATGCAGGAGGTCATCATAAAACGCATAATAGGCGAGCCCAACGATACGGTGGAGATCGATTACCGCGAAAATACGGTCAGTGTCAACGGCGAAAGGCTGGATGAACCCTACGTCCGTGAGACTATGACCAACCGCGGCGCCTTCGCCGAGGCCTTCCGCGAGGAGGGGGATAAATATATCTATAAGGTGCCCTTCGGCAAGTATCTTGTGCTGGGTGATAACCGCAACCATTCCACCGACGGACGTGTGTTCGGCTTTATCACCCGTGATGAGATCGTGGGAAAGGCAGTGTTCAGATATTACTCCCGAACTGGAAAGGGAAGTATAGGAAGCATAAGTTAGTATTTGCAGGAAAGGAGGATGACAGCCTTGAGCAGAGAGGCAAGCGTTCAGTGGTTCCCCGGCCATATGGCCAAGACCCGCAGGATAATGCAGTCAAATCTTAAGCTGGTGGATGTTGTGGCCGAGCTTACCGATGCACGCATCCCCTATTCCAGTCGCAATCCCGAAATGGACAGGCTGGTGGGCTCAAAGCCGAGAGTCCTGCTGCTGAATAAGGCAGACTCCGCCGACGAGACTGTTACCTCTATGTGGATAGATTACTATAAGCGTAAGGGCATAACCGCTGTTGCCACCGACTGCCGCAGCGGACGGAATGTGAACAGGTTCCGCGATGCGGTAAGGGATATAATGAAGGATAAGACAGCCCAGTGGGACGCCCACGGCATGACCGGCCGGCCTGTCCGGCTGATGATAGTCGGCATCCCCAACGTGGGCAAAAGCTCACTGATAAACCGCCTTGCAGGCGCAAAACGCGCTAAGGTGGAGGACAGGCCCGGCGTTACACGCGGCAAGCAGTGGGTCAGCCTCGATGAGGGGCTTGAGCTGCTGGATATGCCCGGCGTCCTCTGGCCGAAGTTCGAGGATAAGCGCGTCGGAGAAATGCTGGCCTTTACAGGCGCCGTCAAGGACGATATCATGGATATGGAGTACCTTGCCTGCCGCTTTTTGGAGTTCATGAACGCGGAGTATCCGCAGCTTATCATCGACCGCTATGGCATCTCCAACGACGATCTTCCGGAGAATACCGACGAGACTATGGGCTGCGTCCGCGGCTTTGAGCTGCTGGAGCGCATCGGGAGAAAGCGCGGCTTCCTCCTCTCCGGCGGAGATATTAATACCGAAAGAGCCGCGATCACCGTTATGGACGAGTTCCGCAGCGGCAAGCTGGGAAGGCTCTCCCTTGAAAGGCCGGGTGACAGACAGTGACCCTGTTTGAGTTCGATAATTCCTACCGGGACAGGTATAGATTCATCTGCGGCGTGGATGAAGCCGGCAGAGGCCCCCTCGCAGGAGATGTTTATGCCGCCGCAGTCGTTTTTCCCGAGGGCGTTGTCATCGAGGGCATCAACGACAGTAAAAAGCTTACCGAAAAACAGCGCGAAAGGCTCTTCGACGAGATCAAGGAAAAAGCACTTGCCTGGTGCATCGCCTCTTCCACAGTCGAGGAGATCGAGCGCATCAATATCCTCGAGGCCGCCAAGCTTGCTATGCAGCGGGCTGTTGAGGGTCTGGATCTTAGCCCGGATATCATACTGATAGACGGCAATATGCCCCCGAGATTTGAAACTGACAGCGAAGCTATCGTCAAGGGCGACGGCACAAGTCAAGCTATCGCTGCGGCTTCTGTGCTTGCCAAGGTGGCAAGGGACAGATATATGAAGGAGCTGGCACTGAAATACCCCCAGTGGCAGTTTGAGAAGCATAAGGGCTACGGCACCAAGCTGCATTATCAGATGATAGATCAGTTCGGCGAGAGCCCCGTCCACAGACACAGCTTCCTCAAAAAGTATTACGCCAAAAAGGCAGCTGAAAATGCCCGGCAGGCGTGAGATCGGGAACGCAGGTGAGGATATCGTCTGCGTGTTCCTTGAAAAGAACGGCTATACCGTCCTTGAGCGCAATTATACGGTGCGCGGGGGCGAGATAGATATAATCGCTGAAAAAAACGATGTCATTGCATTCGTAGAGGTGAAGCTCCGCAGGGAGGGCGCCGCTGTCTCCGGCGAGGAGGCAGTGAACATCTCCAAGCGCCGCCACCTTATCCTTGCCGCCGAGCGCTATATGCTGCAGTGCGGCGAGAGCAAAAGCGGCCGCTTCGACGTCGCAGCGGTGGAGCAGCTGAAAAACGGCAGGCTGCGTATGAAGTATTATGTTGCCGCATTCGATGCCAGCAAATAGGCAGGCCTGCGGAATATCAAGATAGGAAAGGTGAAAAAGATGTTTTACAAAAGTACAAGAAACAGTTCGGTGAACGTATCGTCAGCACAGGCTATCGCCCAGGGCATTTCCAAGGACGGCGGTCTCTTTGTCCCCTCCGAGAACCCCTCGATCACTCTTGACGATGTCAAAAAGCTGGGTAAAATGACCTATGCCGAGAGAGCCTTCTTCGTGTTCTCTAAGTTCCTCACCGATTTTACCGATGCCGAGATCCGCTATTGCGTTGACAGCGCCTATAACGATAAGAATTTCGACTCCGACAGCATCGCAG
The DNA here is from genome assembly GCA_017450925.1 of Ruminococcus sp. GTDB lineage: Bacteria > Bacillota > Clostridia > Oscillospirales > Ruminococcaceae > FB2012. Next base: position 24,559 of record JAFSSS010000067.1, read on the forward strand.
AGCTGGCTCACCTCTTTGACGGCACCTATATGCTTGAGCTGTGGCACGGCCCCACCTGCGCCTTCAAGGATATGGCTCTCCAGATCCTGCCCTACCTGCTGACCACCTCTGCTAAGAAGCTCGACCTCGGCAAGAAGATCGTTATCCTCGTCGCCACCTCCGGCGATACCGGCAAGGCCGCACTCGAGGGCTTCAAGGACGTTCCCGATACTCAGATACTCGTTTTCTATCCCGAGGACGGCGTTTCCGCTATGCAGAAAAAGCAGATGACCACGCAGGAGGGCGCAAATGTCGGCGTCTGCGCGATCAAGGGCAACTTCGACGATGCCCAGAACGGCGTAAAGGCTATCTTCACCAATGCCGAGATCGCTGATACTCTCTCTGCAAACGGTATGCAGTTCAGTTCCGCAAATTCTATCAACTGGGGCCGCCTTGCTCCGCAGATAATCTACTATGTCTCCACCTACGCCCAGCTGGTCGAGGATCAGGCTATCGACCTCGGCGAGCCTATCAATATCGTCGTACCAACCGGCAACTTCGGAAATATCCTCGCCGGCTATTATGCCAAGAAAATGGGCATCCCCGTTAATAAGCTGATCTGTGCCTCCAACGCCAACAACGTTCTCACCGATTTCATCAATACCGGCGTCTATGACAGAAACAGACAGTTCTATACCACAATTTCTCCCTCTATGGATATCCTTATCTCCTCCAATCTCGAGAGACTGCTCTATCACCTCTGCGGCGAGAATGATGCCACTATCAGAGACTGGTTCGGCAAGCTGGCCAGCGAGGGAAGATATGAAGTCTCCGAGGACGTGAAGAAAACACTTTCAGAGGAGTTCTATGCAGGCTGCTGCAATGACGACCAGACAAAGGCCTGCATCAAGGGCATCTATGATAAGTATTCCTATACCTGCGATACTCACACCGCCGTTGCGGTAAAGGTATATCAGGACTATAAGGCTGCCACCGGCGACGATACCGTTACGGTCATCGCCTCCACCGCAAGCCCCTATAAGTTCTCCGGCTCGGTGCTGTCGGCTCTCGGCGCCGATACCGCTGCCGACGAGTTCGCCCTCGTTGACAGACTGGCCGAGGCTTCAAAGCTGCCCGTCCCCGCTTCACTGGCCGCACTGAAGAATAAGAAGGTTCGCTTCAGCGAAACAGTGGACAAGGCAGAAATGAAGGACTACGTTTTCAGAACTCTCGGGATTAAGGGTTGAGGTTTACTTTTCCTTTGAACTGAAGGTCCTGCAAAGGGTGTCGTCGGAGCAGTCAGCACAGCTGCAGCTGCTGCCGACGGTTATCCCGCTGGCGCTGCATTCGGTGCCGTTCACGTTGTGGACGCAGCTTGTAACGCCGCATTTTACATGGTTGAGTGTTTTCTCTGTCATATCTGATAACTCCTTTCGGTATGATGTTATCATTATTCCCCGATCGTCCCGTTTTATACCTTTTGTTTTTGTAAGGAGCGACCCGATGCGTTTGTTTGTTATTGCTGACCTCCACCTCCCCCTTTCCGTGGATAAGCCTATGGATATCTTCGGCGGCTGGGAGGATTATGTCAGCAGACTTGAATATAACTGGAAAAGAAAGATCGCCCCCGAGGATACCGTGGTTATCCCCGGGGACGTTTCGTGGTCTATGTCCATAGCCCAAAGCTATAACGATATGAAGTTCATCGACAGCCTCCCAGGCAGGAAGATCATATCCAAGGGTAACCACGATTACTGGTGGGATACAGTCTCCAAGATGAACCGCTTCTTCGCCGAGAACGGCTTTTCCACACTTAATATCCTGCATAATAACTGCTACGAGTTTCAGGGAACAGGCATCTGCGGCAGCCGCGGCTGGATAAACGAAACAGGCCGCCCCGAGGATACCAAGGTCATCGCAAGAGAGGCTATGCGGCTGGAAATGTCTGTGAACGAGGCCGAAAAGCAGGGGCTAAGACCCGTGGTGTTCCTGCATTACCCCCCTGTGTTCGCCGGCTCTGTCAACGAGCCTATTTTCGAGGTGCTGAAACGGCATGGGATAAAGCTGTGCTTCTACGGCCACCTCCACGGCAAGCGGGCTCACACCAATGCGGTGACAGGGGATTACAACGGTGTCGAATTAAGGCTGATCTCTGCCGACTTTTTGCAGTTTGACCCAATCGACATCACGGAAATTGTGCAAAGTGACGAATTGTAAAAAACACTTGAAATATTAATCTGTTTGTGGTATAATTATTCAGATAGATTATTCGCCGCATCAGTGGCTGATGCAGGTGTATTATAACTGGAGGAATTTAAAATGAGTCTTAAATCAACCAATAAGGTCGAGACCAACAAGTATGAGCTTGAAGTGGAGATCGCTCCCGAGGCCTTTGAGAAAGCCGTTCAGCAGGCCTATCTCAATAACAGAAAAAGGATACAGATCCCCGGCTTCAGAAAGGGCAAGGCTCCCAGAAAGCTTATCGAAAAGGAGTACGGCGAGGGCTTCTTCTATGAGGATGCCGTAAACCTTATCTACGGCGCAGAGGTAGATGCCGCTGTTAAGGAGGCCGGCCTTGAGCTGGTAACAAGACCCGATGTTGAGGTAACAGCTGTCAGCAAGGACGAGGGCGTGAAGATGAAGGTCACCTGCACCGTTAAGCCCGAGGTCCAGCTGGGCGATTATAAGGGCATTGAGGTCGAAAAGACAGTTGCTCCCGTCGAGGATGAGGATATCGACCGCGAGATCAAGAAGCTGCTTGAAAAGAATGTAAGGATCGTTACCGTTGACGACAGGCCTGCCGAAAAGGGCGATACCGTAAAGATCGACTTCGAGGGCTTCAAGGATGACGTCGCTTTCGACGGCGGCAAGGCAGAGGACTTCGACCTTGAGCTTGGCAGCGGCCAGTTCATCCCCGGCTTCGAGGATGCTATCGTAGGCCATAGCGTCGGCGAGCAGTTCGATATCAACGTTACCTTCCCCGAGGAGTATCAGGTAGCTGACCTTGCAGGCGCTCCCGCAGTGTTCAAGATCAACCTCAAGGGCATCACCAAGAAGGAGTATCCCGAGGCTGACGACGAGCTGATCTCCGAGACTACCGATTTCGATACTCTTGATGAATATAAGGCCGATGTTAAAAAGAAGCTCGAGGAGCAGAACGATAAGGCCGCCGATAATGCCGTTGAGAATTACCTCTTCGACAAGGTGGTCGAGGGCATGAAGGCCGAGATCCCCGAGGTAATGTACGAGAACCGCGTTAATGAAATGCTCAACGAGTTCGCTATGCGTCTCCAGAGCCAGGGCCTTAACCTCGATATGTATATGAAGTATTCCGGCCAGACCCCCGATGATCTCAAAAAGACCTACAGAGAGCAGGCCGAAAAGCAGGTCAAGCTCCGTCTTGCTCTTGAGCAGGTAGTCAAGCTGGAGGGCATCGAGGCTACTTCCGAGGAGATCGAATCCGAGATCAATACTATTGCACAGAACAATAATATCACTGCCGAGGAAGTTAGAAAGTACGTTTCTGATTCCGATGTTGCCAAGGATATCGCAGTCGGCAAGGCTGTTGATCTTATCAAGAGCAATGCAGTTATAAAGTAACAGATCAGATCATGTCGAATTTTCGCCTGCATATAAATGCGGGCGAAATGTATATGAAAGGGAGGTTTTCCAAATGGCACTTATTCCTTACGTCGTTGAACAGACAAGCAGAGGTGAGAGAAGCTACGATATTTTCTCCAGACTTCTCAATGACCGTATCATCATGCTCTCTGAACCTATTGACGACAGCGTTGCAAGCGTTGTAGTATCCGAGCTGCTTTTCCTTGAAAGCCAGGATCCCGAAAAGGATATCGACCTTTATATCAACAGCCCCGGAGGCTCTATCTCCGCAGGCATGGCTATCTATGACACAATGCAGTATATCAAGTGCGATGTTTCCACCATCTGCATCGGTATGGCCGCCTCTATGGGCGCATTCCTGCTTTCCTCCGGCACTAAGGGCAAGCGCTTTGCCCTCCCCAATGCCGAGATCATGATACACCAGCCCCTTATCAGCGGCGGCCTCGGCGGACAGTGTACCGATATCAAGATCCATTCAGACCACCTTGTAAGAACAAGAGAGAAAATGAACAGGATCCTTGCAGAGAATACCGGCAAGAGCATCGACGTGATCGCTGCCGATACCGAGAGAGATAACTTTATGTATGCTGACGAGGCTGCAGCCTACGGCCTTATCGACAAGGTGATCGCTCACAGATAAGCTCTGCCGGAAAGACCAGGGAAAGGAGTTCCTATATGGCAAATGACGTTTACAAGCGCTGCAACTTCTGCGGCAAAAGCGAGGCAAAGGTCAAGAATATGTTTTCGGCAGGTGTCTATAACATCTGCGACGAGTGCGTGATCTATTGCTATGATATCCTTGTGGATCAAGGCCTCGTTCCTTCAAGAGAAAGCCTTATGCCCGAGTTCGGCGCTGCCGAAGAGCAGAACGATAAAATGGTTACTCTCAAAAAGCCCGCCGAGATCAAGGCGGTGCTGGATGATTATGTCATCGGGCAGGACGATGCCAAAAAGGCCCTCGCTGTTGCCGTTTATAATCATTATAAGAGGATCATGTCCCTTGAGGACAGCAAGGACGATGTGGAGATACAGAAATCCAATGTCCTCCTGCTGGGCCCCACCGGTACCGGCAAGACCCTGCTGGCACAGACCCTTGCTAAGATACTCAACGTTCCCTTTGCTATCGCCGACGCCACTACGCTGACCGAGGCCGGTTATGTGGGCGATGATGTCGAGAATGTGCTGACAAGACTGATACAGGCCGCCGATTACGATATCGAGGCCGCCCAGAAGGGCATTATCTATATCGACGAGATAGATAAGATCTCCCGTAAATCCGAGAACACCTCTATCACTCGTGACGTAAGCGGCGAGGGCGTTCAGCAGGCTTTGCTGAAGATCATCGAAGGCACAGTCTCAAACGTTCCTCCCAACGGCGGAAGAAAGCACCCCAATCAGCAGTGCATACAGATAGATACCAAAAATATCCTCTTTATCTGCGGCGGTGCCTTCGACGGACTGGAAAAGGTCATAACCAAGCGTACCGATTCCTCGTCAATGGGCTTCGGCGCTGAGATCAAGGATAAGAAAAACGAGACCAATGTCATGAAAAAGGTAATGCCCCATGACCTTGTCAAGTTCGGCATCGTGCCCGAGCTGGTAGGCAGACTTCCTGTTATCACTGTGCTCGAGGAGCTGGACGAACCTGCTCTCTGCCGCATCCTTACCGAGCCCAAGAACTCCCTCGTGCGCCAGTACGAAAAGCTGTTCCTCATGGACGGCATCGAGTTCGTGGTCACCGAGGACGCCACTGTAGAGATCGCTAAGAAGACCCTCGAAATGAAGACCGGCGCCCGCGGACTAAGAGGCGTCTTTGAGGGCATCCTTACCGACCTGATGTTCAATTCCCCCTCCGACCCGACTATCACCCGCATCACTATCGACGCAGAGGTGGTAAGAGGCGAGAAGAAAGCCGTCGTCGAGCGTACCGCCGACGAAAAACGCGGAGCATAAGATACAACAAGAGCAGCTGTCACCGACGGCTGCTCTTTTTTGCGTGATATTCTTTTCAAAAAGGGTAGTAATAATAGGGGGTCATTCCGGCAGAGGCTCCAGCTCACTCAGATCGTAGGGCGTGGGCTGATAGATGCAGTAGTTAAGCCAGTTGGCATACATCAGATTTGCCGAACAGCTCCAGTTGAAAATAGGTACCTGCTTTGAATCGTTGTCCGGGAAGTAGTTGTAAGGCAGCTGTATGTCAAGACCTTTGTTAAGATCGCGGAAGTATTCCTTTGCAAGCGTATCCCGGTCATACTCCCAGTGACCGAAAAGGAAGAACTGCCTCTGGCTGCGGTGCGCCACCACATGAACTCCCGCTTCATAGCTTTCAGCACAGATAATAAGCGACGGCACCTTCTCAATGTCCTCCCTCCGCACCTCTGTGTGCCGGGAGTGAGGGCAGTGAAATACATCTCCGAATCCCTTTAAAAGCGAGCATTGCGACCATGTGATGTGGTGCTTGAAGTTGCCGAACATCTTGTGGTCAAGCTGATGCTTCGGCACGCCGTAGTGATAGTAAAGCCCCGCCTGCGCTCCCCAGCAGATATGCAGCGTGGAGTAGCAGTGGGTCTTTGACCACTCGAACACCTCGCAAAGCTCCTCCCAGTAGTCCACCTCTTCATATTCCATTTGCTCCACCGGCGCACCGGTGATTATAAGGCCGTCATAGCGGTTCTCCCTTACCTCGTCAAATGACTTGTAGAACTGCAGCATATGGGATTGCGGCGTGTTCTTTGAGATGTGCTGCATCTGCACGAAATCGATCTCAACGTGCAGGGGAGTGTTGGACAGCAGACGGAGTATCTGCGTCTCTGTGGTGATCTTGTCCGGCATCAGATTGACGATAGCGATCTTCAGCGCACGGATGTCTTGATGATCTGCCCTTTCAGCGGGGATCACGAATATTTTTTCTGCTATAAGCGTTGCATAAGCAGGCAGATTGTCGGGTATCTTTATAGGCATTCTTATCTCTCCTTACATGGATGTTTATATTATAACACACTTGTCCGCTTTGTGCAAGTGGTATAATTATTAATAATTGTTGACATTATTGTGTTGACTTTTCTGCATTGTTGCGGTATAATATTAACGTATATTGTCTTAGGAAGTGTAAGCTTATGAAGATAAAAGAACTGTTCAGCGGAGAGACTGATAACACATTTATCCAGTTCTTCCGCTATCTGTTTGTGGGCGGCTTTGCCTTTGTTGTGGATTACGGTACGCTTATGCTGCTGGTTGAGGTCTTTGGCTTCAACGCAAAGCTGGCGGCGGTGATCGCCTTTATTCTCGGCCTTGCAGTGAACTATATCCTTAGCACCCTATGGATATTCAAAAGCTCAAAGATCGGGAACCGTCTGGCGGAATTTGCCGCCTTTGCACTGATCGGCGTTATCGGCCTCGGTATCAACGAACTGATAATCTGGTTCTTTGATGACGTCATAGCGCCCCGCAAGCCCCTTAGCTTTATCCCGGAGGATAAGTATTATCTCATCGGAAAGCTCGTATCTACCGCGGTAGTATTCATATGGAACTTCGCGGCAAGGAAGTTTATCATATTCAATAAGAACAGCAAATCAGAGGAGGAGCAGAAATGAAAAAGGTCGTAGTTATCGGAGCAGGCCCCGCGGGTATCACCGCTGCCTGCGAGCTTCTGAAGCAGGATAAGGATATCAGCGTTACTATACTCGAGGGCTCAAATGTCATCGGCGGTATCTCACAGACGGTGAAATATCACGGCAACAGAATGGATATCGGCGGTCACAGATTTTTCTCCAAGTCGGAGGAGGTCATGAACTGGTGGAGCGATCTGATGCCCCTGCAGGGCAAGCAATCCTTTGACGATAAAAAGCTGGGACGCCAAAAGCCCCTTTCCGCCGGCGGTCCCGACCCCGATGCCGAGGATAAGGTCATGCTTATCCGCGAGCGCGTTTCCCGCATCTATTACGACAGAAAGTTTTTCGATTATCCCATTTCCTTAAAGCCCGAGACCATTAAGAACATGGGCTTCTTCACCACAATGAAGGCCGGCTTCAGCTATCTGTGGAGCTGTGTATCCAAGAGGCCGGAGACTAATCTTGAGAATTTCTATATCAACCGCTTCGGCAGGGTGCTTTACAGTATGTTCTTTGAGGGCTATACCGAAAAGCTCTGGGGCAGGCATCCCCGTGAGATCTCTGCGGAGTGGGGCGCACAGCGCGTAAAAGGGCTTTCGATCAAGGCCGTGCTGAAGGATATGTTCATGAAGCTCTTCCATATCCGCTCCCAAAAGGTCGAGACCTCGCTGATAGAGCAGTTCTGGTATCCCAAGTACGGCCCCGGCCAGCTGTGGGAAACAGCAGTGAACTCGGCCGTTAAGAACGGTGCCGAGCTGCTTATGCTTCACACCGTCAAGAAGGTCATTCTTGACGAGGGCAGGGTCAGGGCTGTCGTGTGCGATACTCCCGACGGCGAAAAGGTGATCGAGGGCGATTACTTCATCTCCTCGATGCCTGTCAAGGACCTCATCGCCGCTATGGAGGGCGAGGAGATCAGCTGCAAGGTGAAGAAAACTGCCGCCGGCCTGCCCTACAGGGATTTCGTCACGGTGGGACTCCTTGTCAATAAGCTCGAGCTTGTAAACAAAACAAAGATAAAGACCCTTGGGAATATCGTCCCCGACTGCTGGATATATGTTCAGGATAAGGGCGTAAAGCTCGGCAGGATACAGATATTCAACAACTGGTCGCCCTATCTTGTCAAAGACGCCGAGCATACCGTTTGGATAGGCCTTGAATATTTCTGCACCGAGGGCGACGAGTTTTGGAGCATGACAGCTAAGGATACCGCCAAGTTCGCTGTAAGAGAGCTTCGGAAAATGGGCGTTATCAAAAAAGGCGCTCTCCTTGACTGGCACCGCGAGCGTGTCAAGAAGGCTTATCCTGCCTATTTCGACACCTACAAGGATTTTGACTGCGTTGTGGATTTCCTCAACAAATACGATAACCTCTTCTGCGTCGGCAGAAACGGTCAGCACCGCTATAACAATATGGATCACTCCATGCTTACAGGCATCTATGCCGCTCAAGAGATCATAGCCGGCACCAACGATAAGCAGAGAGTGTGGAACGTAAACACCGAAAAGGAATATCACGAAGAGAAGAAGTAATATGGCCTCAAACAGATTAAACCGTATCTATAAACGCGCCGACGGTTTTTATACCGTTCTTGGCAGGCATCCATTTCTTATCAGCTTCGGGCTGATATTCCTGCTGGTGCCTCTCTGCTTCGGCGCACAGAAGAATATTACCGACAGCGCCAAAATGATCTGGTGCCTTATGGGTCTTGCAGGCCCCATAGCCGCACTGTTCATGTTCTACAGCGTAGGGATGATAAGCAAAAAGGCATTTTTCATCTGTACGGCCGTGCTGGTCGTTCCGTGGATAGTGCTTAGCCGCGCTTTCATCCGCTCCGAGCGGGCATCCCTGTGGATATTCGGCTGTATGGCCGGAGGAGCCTTTCTCTATTGGTACCTTACCATCGGCGATAAGGAGCGCAGCGACAGGCATAACGCCTTCTGCGTCATGCTCCTTAGCTTTTCAATCAAGTTCTGCTATGTGCTTTATTCAAGCTGCTATACCCGCCAAAACGACGTCCGCACCTTTGACAGCGACGCCGGCCACGCCGGGTATATCGAGTATCTTATCCAGAACAAGCATCTGCCGGATTTCCTGCCGACCTCGAAGTGGCAGTTCTATCACCCGCCGCTTCACCATACGATATCGGCCTGCTGGATAGATTTCTGCGAGAACGTGCTGGGTGCCAGCCGCAACCATGCCCGCGAGTCGCTTCAGCTTCTGATGCTTTTCTATTCGGTGGCAGCGGTCATCATCGTTTATAAGCTGCTTAGATATTTCGATTTCAGCGGGAAGTCGCTGCTGCTGCCTCTGGCACTGTTTGCCTTCCACCCGGCCTATATCCTTTCGTCGGGTGCTATCAACAACGACCAGCTGGCCGCCTTGATGACGGTGCTGACTATGCTGTTTACAGTCCGCTGGTTCAAGCAGCCGGATACTAAGCATATTATCCCCATAGCCCTTTCTATCGGCTTCGGCATGATGTCCAAGCTCAACGTGGGTACTATCGCTCCCGCCGTGGCAGCACTGTTCCTGTGGCAGCTCATCGTTCATGTCAAGGAGATAAAGACCTTTATTCGCCAGTTCTTTGTCTTCGGAGTTATATGCGTCCCCCTCGGCCTGTGGTGGCAGATCAAAAACAGGATACAATGGGGTATGCCTTTCGATTACGTCCCCAATGTGGGCGGAAATCAGTATATAGATATGGGCATATTCGAGAGGCTGTTCGACTTCTCGCCCAAGCAGTTCTCGCCTGTTTTCGAGAATTGGATAAACGACGGCCGCGAGTTTACCGAGTATAATCCGAATATCGCTATACTCAAAAACTCCCTTTTCGGGGAGAATATCAAGGAGCAGAATTTCCCCGGAGAGAATACTGTGATACCTACCGTTCTGTTCTGGTTGGCAGCCGTGCTGGCGATCATCGGAGTGTTCGCTCTTTTCTTCTTCCTCTTCCGCAGGGATACCCGCCTCTCCAGACCGTATAAGCTGTTCTTTGCGATATACTGGGTATTCACCATGTATTATTTCTATGTGTTCTGCTATACTTATTCCGCTACCTGCACCATGAATTTCCGATATCTGACACCTCTGCTGGCAGTTTCGGCTGTGGAATATGCGCTGCTTTTCGATCATTTGGAACGGGACGGCAGCAGCACTGCAAAGAAAGTCGTTTCCCGTGTGCTGACAGGCACAGTCGCTGCTTTCTGCGTGCTTAGCACTATCACATATCTGCTCGTCGGATATATGGAAGTATAGTAACAGGCGGTACGTTATGAAGAACAAGCATATAATCACCGACCCTAAGACCGGCGAAAAGCGCTGCACCTGTTTCAAGAGGTGCGGCGGCTGTCAGCTTGATATGACCTATAAGGAACAGCTTGACCGCAAGCAGCAGAAGGCGGAGCGGATGCTTTCCCGATTCTGTAAGGTCAGCCCCATGATCGGTATGGATAAGCCCTATAACTACCGCAATAAGGTGCAGACGGTTTTTGGCTATGACAGCCGCAGACAGCTTATCTCCGGCATCTACCAGTCAAGCTCCGGACGGTTCACCGCCACCGAGGACTGTATGCTGGAGGATGTTCACTGCACTAAGGCAGTGCTTGCCTTCAAGCGGCTGATGAAAAGCTTTAAGCTGTCGCCCTATGATGCTGCCTCCGGCAAGGGCTTTGTAAGACATCTTTTGACAAGATACTCCCGTGCAACAGGTCAGCTTATGGTATGCGTCTGCGCCGTCGGGAGCGCTTTTCCGTCAGCAAGGGCATTCGCCGCCGAGCTGAATAAGGCCTGCCCGGAGCTTGCAAGCTTTGTCCTTAATGTCAGCACCAAGCCTCTGCCCCTCTCCCTCGGAGATAAGAACATCACTCTTTACGGCAGCGACCGTATCGAGGATGTCATCCTCGGGAAGCGGTTCATCATCTCGCCCCAGTCATTTTATCAAGTGAATTCCGTTCAGACCGAGAAGCTCTATTCCATAGCTGCCGGATTTGCAAAGCCGGCGAAGGATGATGTGCTTATCGACGCCTACTGCGGCACCGGCACTATCGGCATCATCTGCGCCGATAAGGCAGGCCGTGTCCTCGGGACCGAGCTGAACCCTGCCGCCTGCAGGGACGCCCGGGAGAACCTGCGCCACAACGGCATAGAGAATTATACCGTCGTCAACGAGGATGCGGGCAGCTTCATGCACTCCCTCGCCGACGGGACGACACATATCGACACCGTTATCACAGACCCGCCCCGGGCAGGCTGTGACAGGCGCTTCCTTGAGTCGCTGACGGCTCTTGCTCCGCAAAGGGTAGTTTATATCTCCTGCAGGATAGAATCCCTTGAGCGGGATCTGAAATATTTGACAAAAAACGGATATAAAGCCAAGGCTATCCAGCCCGTGGATATGTTCCCCCATACCGTCGGAATCGAAACCGTAGTGCTTCTCGAAAAAAATTGAGCAAAACCCTTGACAAGCGACATGATGTGTGATATAATATTTTAGTAAATTTGTGATCACTACATAGAACTACTGTCTGAACTAAGGATGATGGGCTTCTATGGGTTCATAATTGTTAGTTTGGAAGGAGGTCATTGAAATGAAGGAAGGAATTCATCCTAAGTATGAAGAGACTACGATCACCTGTGCCTGCGGCAATGTGATAAAGACTCGTTCTACAAAGAAGGATATCAAGGTCGAGATCTGTTCTAAGTGCCACCCGTTCTTCACCGGCAAGCAGAAGCTGGTTGATACCGGCGGACGTGTTGACAGATTCAAGAAGAGATTTAATCTTGACTGATCGTGCTGATTGCAATGAGAGCGGATTTTCCGCTCTTTTTTGTTAGGAGAGATTTCTATGCAGGATGAATATATCACCGTAAAGGGGCAGGCAGAGGCCGGCTTTGTCGAGAAAAAGTCAGAGTTCATCGGACAGATCTGCCACGTTGAAAATGCAGACCAGGCTATCGAGTTCATAGGGCTTATAAGAGCAAAGCACCGCAAGGCAAGGCATAACGTCTATGCCTATATCACCCGCGACGGCAGTACCACACGTTATTCCGATGACGGCGAGCCGCAGGGTACAGGCGGCACTCCTGTTCTGGATGTGCTGATGAAGGAGGGGCTCACGGATGTCTGCGTGGTGGTCACCAGATATTTCGGCGGCATCCTTCTTGGGGGCGGCGGACTTGTCAGAGCCTATTCCCATGCCTGCAAACTTGCCGTGGATGCGGCACAGAAGATGCGTATGTGCCTCTGCTCACGGTTTACCGTAAAATGCGATTACTCCCTTTACGGCAGACTGTCCTATGTCCTGCCGGAGTTTTCCGCTAAAACAGTGGACGAGGATTTCGCTGATTCCGTTAAGCTCACGGTGCTGGTCAGGCAGGAGCTGACTGATAAATTCCGCGAGAAGCTGGTGGACATCTCAAACGGCACCGTCAGCCTCGAGGAGGAAAAAGACCTCTGGCAGGACTTTGCTTGACGAGTGAAAAGCCCGCAGAAATATTTTTCGGAAAAATAAAGGATTTTTTGTCGCCGTGATTGTATAATATTATGAAGAAGGGTCCAGACGTTTACGGAGGAGGTTGGTTTTATGACTCCGCGTGAAAGATATGAGGATTTTGAACGCAGTATGCTCTGCGAGTATGCCTGCCTGTCCGTCAACACAAAGGGCAGGTTGCATCCGTCGGAAAAGTGCGAATACCGCACCGAGTTTCAGCGCGACCGCGATAAGATCATCCACAGCAATTCCTTCCGTCGTCTGAAGCATAAAACGCAGGTCTTCCTGTCTCCTACCGGCGACCATTACCGTACACGGCTGACCCATACCCTCGAGGTCGGGCAGATAGCCCGCACTATGTCAAGAGCCCTCCGGCTCAACGAGGATCTTACCGAGGCTATAGCTATGGGTCATGACTTAGGTCATACGCCCTTCGGCCACGCAGGGGAGCGGGCGCTCAATGAACTCTGTCCCGACGGCTTCAAGCACTATGAACAGGGCATCAGAGTGGTGGAGCTTATCGAGAATAACGGAAAAGGCCTTGACCTTACTTATGAAGTCAAGGACGGCATCCTAAAGCATACCAATGCCAAGGCGGAGACTCTTGAGGGATATATCGTCAGATTTGCCGATATCATCGCGTATATCAATCATGATATAGACGACTCTATCCGCGGCGGGATAATCACCGAGGAGGATATCCCCTCTGAAATAACCGATGTGCTGGGTCATTCCAAGTCCGCAAGGATAACCTCTCTTGTGGGCTCGGTCATCGAAAAGGGGATATACCTTGAAAACGGCGAGCCCACTGTCGGTATGGACGACGAAACTGCCAAGGCCTATAACGCCCTGCACAGATATATGTTCGACAGCGTTTACCGCAATCCGAAGTGCAAGTCGGAGGAGGCCAAGGCGCAGGAAATGCTTAGAAAGCTGTATGAACATTTCTGCAGCAATGTGTTTTCCATGCCCGCCCTGTATGTAAGGCTTGCTGAAGAATACGGCAAGGAAAGAGCAGTGTGTGATTATATCTCGGGCATGACCGACAGATATGCTGTGGATATCTTTACCGATCTTTTTATTCCCAAGGACTGGAAGATCAGATAACCGGTTATCCCTATAAGGCAATAAGGAGTGATGAAATTGCCTCTTCCCTCTGATTTTATTGACAGACTAAAAACAGCTAATCCTATTGTGGATGTGTTCGGGACCTATGTTACCTTGAAACGCTCCGGCAGGGATTATGTCTGCTGCTGTCCATTCCATGACGAGGATACCCCCTCCTGCTACGTTCATCCCGGCGAAGAGTATTTCAAATGCTTCGGCTGCAATGCTGGCGGTGATGTTATCACATTTGTGATGAAGTACCATAACCTTGATTATTGGGAGGCTGTAAAGTTCCTTGCAGACCGCGGGGGTGTCCCTCTCCCGGAGGAAAGCTCAAGAGACTCAAAAGCCGTAATGCAGCGGAAAAAGATCTATAAAATGAATAAGGATGCGGCGCATTTCTTCTACGAACAGCTGGCCTTGCCCGAAGGGAAAGCCTGCAGAGCCTATATCGTAAAGCGAGGTCTGACTCCGGAAACAGTGCAGAAATACGGCATAGGCTTTGCCCCCAACAGCTGGTCTGCGCTTAAATCACATATGCTCTCTTTGGGCTATACCGAGCGGGAGCTGTTCGAGGCAGGGCTTATCTCGCGTTCCACCAATAACACCCTGAAGACCTTTGATTTTTTTGTCTATAGAATGGTTTTCCCGTTCATGGATATCAGAGGGAATGTCGTCGGCTTCGGCGGCAGGACGCTTTCTGTTGACGATAAAAGAAAATATCTTAATTCACGGGATACTCCTGTGTATAATAAGAATAATTATCTGTTCTCTCTCAATTTTGCCAAGGATGCGGCTGTCAAAAGCAGAAAGATAATCCTCTGTGAGGGCAACCTTGATGTCATATCCTTGAATCAAGCGGGCTTTGAAAATGCCGTAGCTTCCTGCGGAACTGCTCTTACAGCCGATCAAGTGAAGCTTATTTCACATTATGCCGACGAGGTCCTTATCTGCTATGACTCCGATGAAGCCGGCATGAAGGCTACAAGACGGGCTATCGAGCTTATCCGTGAGGGCGGATTGAAGGCCTCTGTGGTAACTATGACAGATGCCAAGGATCCGGATGAATATATTCGCAAGTTCGGCCCCGCCAAGTTTCAGCATATCCTTGACAAGGCCGTGGATTCCGTCACCTTTGAGCTGAACAGCGCCAGGACAGGCCTTGATCTGGATAACGATGCCAATAAGACGGATTACCTTAAACGTGCCTGCCAGGTGCTTATGAAGATCAGATCCCCCATAGAAAGGGATATATATATTTCGAGAGTTGCCAAGGATCAGGGAGTCTCAAAGGATGCGGTCGAACAGCAGGTGAGCATCATGCTTAAGACCGAGGACAGAAAACGGCGTGAGAAAAAGAAGCAGGAGGCTTTGAGCTTTGCAGAGAAAAGGGACCCCTTGAACCCGCAGGCTGTTCTTTATCCCAAGGAGAATTCTGCCGAGAAACAGCTTATCTATTATCTCTACCGTAATCCCGACAGATGCAGTCAGCTGTTGAAAAGACTTCCCGCTGATAAGTTCGTTACCGAGCTTAACGGGAAAATATATGCCTCGCTCTCCCGCAGGATAATGGAGGGGGAGGATTACTCCTTTTCGTCGTTCCTAAGTGAGTTCACTGAAGAGCAGGCCAACCGTATAGTTGAGATCGTCAGCGATTACGCAGACAAGGGCATCAATGATGTGGTCGCAGAGGACTGTATTAGGGTGATCGAAAAGTATAATATAAAGAAAGCTCAACCTGTCGGGGAGGGTGATGCATCCCTGGATGAGCTTGAAAGTATAGTTGAAGGTCTGAAAAAGAAGAAATAAGAGAGGATGTTAATATGTCTGAAAACAAAAAGCAGATCATGGAAAACCTTATGGAGCAGGGCAAGGCCAACGGAAGACTTACGGCCAAGGAGATCAACGATGCTCTGGAAAAAGTCGATTTTGACGTAGAACAGCTTGATAATTTTTATGATAACTGTTCAGCACTCAATATCGAGATCATTGATGATATCGTCCCCGACGATACCCTCGTGCTGGTCAATCCCGAGGATGAAATGTCTCCCGAGGATGTGGATATCGGCCTCTCTACAGACGGCATAGCTATTGACGATCCCGTTAAGATCTATCTCAAGGAGATAGGCAGAGTACCTCTGCTTACCTCGGAGGAGGAGATCCAGCTGGCGGAAAGAATGTCCGGCAATAACGAGAAGGAAGCCTCGAATGCCAGAAAACGTCTCGCAGAGGCAAACCTTAGGCTTGTCGTTTCTATCGCCAAGAGATATGTCGGCAGAGGCATGAGCTTCCTTGATCTTATACAGGAAGGTAATATGGGTCTTATCAAGGCAGTCGAGAAATTCGACCATACCAAGGGCTTTAAGTTCTCCACCTATGCAACATGGTGGATAAGACAGGCTATTACCCGTGCTATCGCCGATCAAGCCAGAACTATCAGAATACCTGTTCATATGGTCGAAACGATAACAAAGGTAAAGAAGGTCTCGAGCCAGCTTCTTCATGAGAACGGACATGATCCTTCGCCGGAGGAGATCGCCGGAAGATTGGAAATGCCTGTAGATAAGGTAAGAGAGATCATGAGGATAGCACAGGATCCTGTTTCGCTGGAAACTCCTATCGGTGAGGAGGAGGATTCGCATCTTGGCGACTTCATCCCCGATGAGGAAGCTCCCGCTCCCGCTGAAGCAGCGTCTCAAGTCCTGCTGAAGGAGCAGCTGGATCAAGTGCTTTCTACCCTTACTGACAGAGAGGAAAAGGTTTTGAGGCTGCGCTTCGGACTTGTTGACGGCAGAGCCAGAACTCTTGAAGAGGTGGGTCAGCAGTTCAATGTTACAAGAGAGCGTATAAGACAGATCGAAGCAAAGGCTCTTAGGAAGCTGCGTCATCCTACAAGAAGCAATAAGGTCAAGGATTATCTTGAATAAGTGAACAAACAACTGCACATAATATAAACGGAGGTTTTTATGCAGCTTACACTTGAAGCGGATTATGCCGTCAGAATCATTTCCGTACTATGCGTGGAAAACGAGCGCACTGACGCTAAGACTATCTCGGAAAAAGCAACTGTCTCACTAAGGTTTGCTTTGAAAATATTACGAAAACTGGTGGCTGCCGGGCTGGTGGATTCCTTCAAGGGTACACAGGGCGGTTACAAGCTGAAGCTTGACCCGTCAGAGATCAATCTTCGGCAGGTCATTGAGGCTATTGAGGGTACATATTATTTTTCAAGATGCCTCTCGCCGGAGGGCGGGTGCAACAGAGGGATGTCCGGCATCTGCTGCTATCAGCGGGCTTTCGGTGAGATAACCGATATCGTAAGGGAAAAGCTGGAGGGCTATAACTTTGCTGACCTTATCGCAAGTTCCGGTGAGGCTGAAAGGAATGCAGAGTTTGAAGAAGCAGAGGAACGTATCTGAAAACAAAACAAGGCACAGAATGCTTAAACGGGCGTTCTGTGCCTTGTTTTTTTCACTGGCGTCGGCAGCAGTGTCACTGTATTTGCTGAAATACAATGGCCTTTTGTTTGATAACAGACCTAACAGGCTTGATTATCCCTGTAGGGGAGCATATATATCACAGGTCTGCGGCAAAGTCAACTGGAAGACCTTTGTAAATGAAAACGTGGATTTTTGCTATATAAGACTTACGGCCGGAGCTGCATTTGCAGACAGACAGGCCTCTGATAATCTTAAAGGCGCTTCGAGATGCGGCATGACCTTCGGCGTGGTCCACGACCTTGACCCCGCTGTGGGAGGCAGGGCACAGGCAGAAAGCTTTTTGTCAGAGGCGGGTTCCTTTGAGGGAATGCTGATACCGGCGCTGGATATCCGCCTTAGCCTTGTAGAACGCATCAGATACGGTGACAGGTATAAGCTTGCAGGGATAATAACGGACTTTGTCGGGCGCATCAAAGAGTGTGAAAGCTGCGGAGTCGTCCTGTTATGCGACAGCTATATCTACGACCTGCTTTCTCTCGGAGAGAGCGGCGCTCTTATCTGGGCGGATGATACCGGTCTGTGCAGCAGACCCTATCTTCAGTCCTATTCCGATAAGGCTGTGTCACCTTCAATGAATGACAAATATACTGCTCTTACAGCAGGAAAGAACATTACTTCCCGGGAGCTGTATGATAACTATACCGTAAGAAAAAAACAAGCTTGATGTTGGAAAAATAATAGGCAGAACTTATAAAAATCTATAGACAAATCAAGAAATATATGATATAATATACAACGAGGAACTTCGGAATGAGGTGATCGAATGAATGATATAGCAGTATCTGCCAGTGAATATGAGCTGCTGATGAATAATTCCCTTGAAGTCGGTATCCAAGACTTCCTCGATCAGATGATGATCTACCGCGCCGGCATCAGAGAGATACGCACTAAGCTTGAAGTGCTGGACGATGAGTTCCAGACCAAATATTCCTATAATCCAATTCATCATATTGAGTCAAGACTTAAATCCATAAAGAGCATTATGGATAAGATAAAGGAAAAGGGTCTGGAGGTCACTATTGACAATATAAGAAATAATGTGACCGATATTGCCGGGATAAGGGTCATCTGCAATTATCTCGACGATATCTACAGAATAGAGGGGCTTTTGCTTGAACAGAACGATGTGAAGCTTCTTCGCCGGAGGGACTATATCAAAACTCCAAAGCCCTCCGGATATCAGAGCCTGCACTTGATAGTTGAGGTTCCTATATTCCTTTCGGACGGGGCTTTCCCGATCCCGGTGGAGATACAGATCCGCACTATCGCTATGGATTTCTGGGCAAGCCTTGAACATAAGCTGAAGTATAAAACGGATAATGAAGTGGCCGAGGATCTAAGATACCGGCTGAAGATATGTGCCAAGGCTATCCAGGAGCTTGATACAGAGATGCAGAATATCAATAACGCAATAGCCGACAGGAACAGCTGACCCGGCAGGTGTTTTATCAATTCTTACATATTTTTCATGGTTTATTTGTGATATGATACAAAGTTCAAAAAAACTATTGACATCATTTTGTGAGAGGTTTATAATAAATTGTATGGGACTGTTAAAGTCTTAGTATGCCTATTCTCAATTCCTTTTGTGGAGGTCAGTATATGAACATAAAAGAAGCTAAACAGCAGATCCAGAATGCTATCACAGCATATCTGATGAAGGACGAATTCGGCGAGTACAGGATCCCGCTGGAAAAACAGCGCCCCGTATTCCTGCTGGGTGCCCCCGGTATCGGTAAGACCGCGATCATGGAGCAGATCGCTCAGGAAACGGGCATAAGCCTTGTTTCCTACTCTATGACCCACCATACCAGAGAGTCCGTTCTCGGTCTTGCACAGATAGTTCACAGAAATTATACAGGTGCCGATTTCCAGATCTCTGAATACACCATGAGTGAGATCGTTGCTACGCTGTATGATACTATTGAGGCTACCGGCATCAAGGAGGGTATCCTTTTCCTCGATGAGATCAACTGCGTTGCCGAGTCGCTGTCGCCTGTAATGCTCCAGTTCCTCCAGTATAAGATGCTGGGCAAGCATCAGATACCTACCGGCTGGGTTGTATGTACTGCCGGTAACCCGCCCGAATTCAATAAGTCCGTTAACGTGTTTGACGTTGTTACTATGGACCGTCTTAAAAAGGTTGACGTTGAGCCGGATTTCGGCATTTGGAAGGAATATGCTTATAAACAGCATATACATACTGCTATCACCTGCTACCTTGAAAGCTGTCCGGAGGACTTCTATCATATAGGCAAGGACGAAAACGGTGAGATCGTAAGCTTCGTTACCGCCCGTGGCTGGGAGGATCTTTCGCTTATGATGCTCCTTTATGAGGAGGACGGCATCAATATCGATAATACTCTTATCGAACAGTATATCCAGGCTATCCCGATAGCTACAAGGTTCCTGGCTTACTACAGCAAGTATGTTGAGTATTATAATAAGTACTATGTTGACGATATCCTTGAGGGGAATGTTACCGAGGATATCATCGAGTCCGCTAAGGCAGCTGTAGGCGACGAAAAGCGCCTGCTCTTCGGCATGATAATCGAGAGCGTTTCCAAGGCTATGAGAGACAGCCTTGAAATGGAAAAAATGCTCAAGAGGATACAGCCTCTGCTCCAGGATACGATCGCAAGACTGAATGCTAATTTCTCAAACCGTGAGATCCTTTCACAGCATATCATGAAACAGCAGTCCAACCTTGAAAAGCTGACCCGTGCCCGCGTTATCTCGCCCTCTGACAAGAGGATCATGCACTGGATCATCTATAGTCTGACTATTTATATGGACAAGACTACCAAGTGCAGAGATAATCCGAGAGCTGTTCAGTGCGTAATGCAGGAGTTCCAGGGTTCACTGGCTAAGATGATCGAGGTCACCGACCAGGCCATAAAGAAGATGCAGAATGCCTTCACCTTCGTTGAGGCCTGCTTTGATAAGGGTCCCGAGATCGATTTCCTCTATAATGAACTCAAGGGATGCTATCACTGCCAGAAGTTCATGCATAAGTATAGCTTTGAGAATTACCGCGGCGGCCCCACTCACTCTGTGGATTTCTCGAAGATCGAGCATCTCGCTCTCGACCCCAACGCCAAGGATTGATATTACCAGACCGCCCCGTCCAACGGGGCGGCTTTACTGTTTTGCAGGGAAGAAAAAAATTTGTGTTTTACCTCTTGACAAATCTGTCGGGATGTAGTATAATACTTTAGAACAAAGAAGAACTTGATCCGTTCTCACCTCCAGCGCTTCAGTAAAGAGGTCAATACAGATCATACTGTTGTGGTATGGCTTTATTCGGGTGCGGATCATGTTCCGTACCTGTTTTTATTTTATTATTGGAGGTGCTGAACTATAAGCAACAGCAAAGAATACCAGATCAACGAAGAGATCCGCGATAAGGAACTGCGCGTGATCGACGTTGACGGGTCTCAATTGGGAATTTTATCTGCCAAGGAAGCCCTTGCGATTGCCGAGGAAAAGGATCTGGACCTCGTGAAGATCGCTCCTCAAGCTACACCGCCTGTTTGCCGCATCATGGATTACGGCAAATTCCTGTTCGAGCAGCAGAAACGGGAAAAGGAAGCAAGAAAAAACCAGAAAACAATGGAGATCAAGGAGATCAGAATGTCTTCTACGATCGACACTCATGATTTTAACACGAAGGTAAGCCAGGCTGTCAAATTCCTAAACGGCGGAGATAAGCTGAAGGTTTCTGTTCGCTTCAGAAAGAGAACAGTCGCTCATCCACAGTTCGGCGAGGAGCTGCTGAAGAATTTCAAAGAGGCCATTTCTGAATTCGGCGTTGTTGACAAGCCGTCCAAAATGGAGGGACGAAGCCTTGTAATGTTCGTTTCTCCGAAGAATAACAAATAAACTTTAAGGAGGATATAATTATGCCTAAGATCAAGATCAAAACTCACTCCGGTGCCAAGAAGCGTTTTTCCGTAACCGGCAGCGGAAAGGTTAAGTTCCAACACATCAACAAGAGACACAGACTCAATCAGAAGGATCATAAGCGCAAGAGAATCCTTAGGAATTCTGCGTATGCTGATGAGACAAATCTGAAGAACGTTAAGGCTCTTATCCCTTACAAGTAAACGAGTTGTAGGGAAGTATCAAATAATAATTTCAGGAGGTAATTTACTATGGCTCGTGTTAAGGGAGCAATGATGACCCGCAAGAGAAGAAATAAGACCTTGAAGCTCGCAAAGGGCTACTTCGGTGCAAAGAGCAAGCACTTCAAAATGGCAAAACAGGCCGTAATGAAGAGCGGCCAGTATGCATACATCGGCAGAAAGCAGAAGAAGAGAGATTTCAGAAGACTCTGGATCACAAGAATCTCTGCCGCCTGCAAGCTGAACGGAATGAACTATTCCACATTCATGAACGGTCTCAATAAGGCCGGTATCACTCTCAACAGAAAGATGCTTTCCGAGATCGCGATCAACGATCCTGCCGGATTTGCTGCAATCGCCGAGAAGGCAAAGGCTGCGCTCTAATACATCAATAACACGCATGTTCCGTGAGAGATGCGTGTTTTGTTGTATTTTAAGGGAACACCGCCGACGGCCTTAAAGCTTCAGCGGAGACATTTTTTGTCATTATTTGGAGGCACTGCTCTATGCTGATCTCAAGCAGGGATAATCACAGGATCAAACAGCTTTCAAAGCTGCTTTCCAGTAAAAAAGCAAGAAATGAAACAGGTCTGTTTGTCATTGAGGGCTTGAGAGGCTGCTGTGATGCCCTTAGATCCGCGTTGACCGATGACGGACTTGATATCGAGGCTGTGTATTACGTTCCGGAGATGACAGATGCCCATAAGGAAAGCTTTCCTGTTGAGCTGATCTACAGGCTGGAGGAGAATAAACGCTTTGAGATCAGCCGCGCTATCGCTGACAGGATCGGTGATGCTGAAAGCAGTCAAGGCATTTTCATTACGGCAAAGAAAACGGATATCCCGCTGTCTGGAGAGTGTATCCACCCGGACGGAAAATATCTGGTGCTGGATTCATTGCAGGATCCCGGCAATCTCGGGACTGTGATTAGGACAGCAGATGCTGTTGGTATCAGCGGTATCATACTCACAGGAAACTGCGTTGAGCTTTATAATCCAAAGGTCGTAAGATCTGCTGTCGGCAGTCTTCCGAGAGTCAAGGTGTTTATAGAGAACGACCGGGGGCTCGTGTTTGAGATCCTCGCTGAAAATGGTATCCGTACCGCCGCTGCCGTGGTATCCGGCGGTGATGACGTCAGAGAATTTGATTTCTCTACCGGCTGTGCCGCTGTCATCGGCAATGAAGGAAAAGGACTAAGTACCGGAACAGTCGATATGTGCAGCGACAGGATAACGATAGCTATGCACGGAAATATTGATTCGCTGAATGCCGCAACTGCAGCAGCAATAATCCTTTGGGAAATGACAAGGGGCGTGTAATATGGATGACCGCATTTATTGGCTTTGGCTGGTGATGATCTTCGGCCCTGCAAACAGCCGTATATGGGAATTGGGTGCCGGCAGCTCCAATGCCAAGGAGTTCTGTGCTGCTCTGCGCAGCGGTAATGTTCCAGGAATAACTGCGTATGAAAAGCAAAGGGCTGCCTCTGTCGGGTATGAAGAGGCCTCTGCGATCATAGAAAAATGTGAAGGCAGCGGCATTAATGTGCTTGGCTACGATTCCGAGGACTATCCGGCAAGGCTGAGAGAGATCGCAAATCCTCCGGCAGTGCTGTTTGTCAGAGGTGATCTTGAGCTGCTGAAAAACAGATTTACTGTTTGTATCGCCGGCTCTCGGATGCCGTCGGAGTATTCACAGAAGATAACCTCGCTGCTGTCAAGGACCTTGGGCAGCAAGGGCTGTGTGATCGCCTCCGGCTTGTCTGCCGGAACGGATCAGCTTGCCTATGATATCGCTATGGATTGCGGCAATCGCACTCTTGGAATATACGGCCTTGCGATAGATCGTTTTGAGCTGAACGAGGATGTGGCAGATTACGAGAACAGCGTGCTGATCTCGGAGATGCATTCCGAGATGAATTATCAAAGGCCGAAATTTTCCGGCCGCAACAGGCTTATAACTGCTTTGTGCGATGCGGTCGTGTTTGTTGAGGGCTCGCTGAAAAGCCGCGGACTTGATCTGTGTCTGAACTGCATACGGCAGGGAAGACTGCTCTTTGTGGTCCCGCCCCACGATATCACTGATCCGAGATTTATGGGGCAGGCTTGGCTGTTAAGAAACGGTGCAAAGCCGTTTTTCAGCGATACTGATATTATGTATGAGCTTTCCCGCATGGGCGTTGACTTTCTTGAATATGATGCCCGTGACGGTGAATATACTGCTATGGATGACTATTCGTTCTTTACGGACGAGGTGCCGGATAACAGGAAAGAGAAAAATCATCCGGCAAACAGAAAAAGAAATGCTGTCTCCGAACAGCTTGATAAGACAAGTCGGGAGACAGATCTTTCGAGACTTGGTGAAAAGGAAAAAGATGTACTGCAGCTGCTGAAAAGCGGCACAAGGCTTGCGGATGAAATATCCTCCGTGATAGATATGGACATTTCGGATACGCTTTCATTGCTGACTATGCTGGAGCTGGACGGATATGTTAGGTCGTACCCGGGCAAACGCTTCGGATTGCAGTGAACTGCACTTACAGAGAGATAGGAGAGTAAGAATTGGCTGGATTAATTATTGTTGAGTCTCCGACAAAGATAAGAACGATCAAAAGATTTGTCGGCAGCGGATTTGAGGTCGTGGCCTCCAAGGGTCATGTAAGAGACCTGCCGAAATCCAAGCTCGGAGTTGATATAGAGCATGATTTTGAACCCCAGTATGTGAATATCAAGGAAAAGGAAGAAACGATCAAGAGCATAAAGAAGCTGGCAAAGAAGAGCGACTGCGTCTATCTTGCAGGAGACCCCGACCGTGAGGGAGAAGCTATCTCCTGGCACCTTGCACAGCTTTTGGGACTTGATCTTAACGATAAAAACCGCGTGACTTTCAACGAACTGACGGAAAGCGGCATCAAGGCAGGCATGAGCGCTCCGAGGAGCATCGACATCAACCTTGTGAACGCCCAGCAGACAAGACGTGTGCTGGACAGGATCGTGGGCTATAAGCTTTCGCCTTTTCTTTGGAGAAAGATAAGACGCGGTCTTTCGGCTGGTCGTGTGCAGTCGGTCGCGGTAAGAATGATCTGCGACCGCGAGGAGGAGATACGCTCGTTCGTTTCGCAGGAGTATTGGTCTATTGATGCCAAGCTGCTGGCCGAGGGCAGCAGAAAGCCCTTTGCAGCCAAGCTCGCCTCGGTTGACGGCGTAAAGGCAGAGCTTACAAACAAGGCAGATACGGATGCGATCCTCAAAAGGCTTGAGGGGGCAGTATATACTGTTGTTAATGTGAAAAAGAGCATCCATAAGAAATCCCCCTCTGCACCATTTACTACCTCGACTCTACAGCAGGAAGCCTCAAGAAGACTGTCCTTTCAGGGTCGGAGAACAATGAAGACCGCGCAGGAGCTTTATGAGGGCGTTGATATCAACGGTATGGGTGTCACCGGCCTTATAACCTATATGAGAACCGACAGCACCCGTGTTTCTGACGAGGCAAGAAACGCTGCCTATAAATTCATCAAGGAAAAATACGGTGAGAAATATATCCCCGATACACCGAAAAAGTACAAGAGCAGAGGCAACGCACAGGATGCTCACGAGGCTATACGTCCGGCACATCCCGAGCTTACTCCCGATCTTGTTAAGGCAAGCGGTGTTACGTCGGATCAGTATAAGCTTTACAAGCTGATATGGGAGCGCTTTATTGCCAGCCAAATGGCTAACTGTCTTATGGACACCGTTTCAGTGGATATCGATGCCAACGGCTGCGGCTTCAAGGCATCGGGCTATTCTGTAAAGTTTGACGGATTTACGGTGCTTTATGAAGAAGCAAAGGACGAGGATGAGGATCAGAAAAATGTTCTTCCTCCTATCAAGAAGAACGATGTGCTTAAGCTCAAATCGCTTGAGGGAAATCAGCATTTCACACAGCCGCCTCCACGCTATACAGAGGCTACTTTGGTAAAGGCCTTTGAGGAGACCGGTATCGGCAGACCCTCTACCTACGTTCCGACTATATCCACGATCCTTGCCAGAAGCTATGTTGAGCGCGAAGGCAAGCAGCTGAAGCCCACCTCGCTGGGGGAAGTTACAAATGATCTTATGAAAGAGCATTTTGACAAGATCGTTGATGTAAAGTTCACAGCCCAAATGGAAAGCAGTCTCGACCAGATCGAAAACGGTACAAAAAATTGGACTAAAACTCTTGACTCTTTCTATAAGGATTTCAAGGATGAGCTTGACAAGGCAGAAACAGCTATGGACGGCAAACGGGTAAAGGTGCCGGATGAGGCCACAGACGAGGTCTGTGACCTGTGCGGAAAGCCTATGGTCATCAAGATCGGCAGATACGGCAAATTCATGGCCTGCTCCGGTTTCCCGGAGTGTACGAACACCAGAAGAATCGTCGAGGATACAGGCGCATCCTGTCCTTTCTGCGGCAAGCGTGTGCTGATGAAAAAATCCAAGCGCGGCAAGAAGTATTACGGCTGCGAGGATAATCCTACCTGCGCATTTATGACATGGGATATCCCCGCAGATTCCAAGTGTCCCAGCTGCGGCTCAACGCTTTTCCAAAAGGGCGGCAAGAACGGCAAGCTGGTATGCCACAAGGAAGGCTGCGGCTATGAAAAGGAGCTTTCCAATGGCGGTTAAGGTCATCGGAGCGGGACTGGCCGGATGTGAGGCCGCCTGGCAGCTGGCTAAGGCCGGAGCAGAGGTCAGACTTTATGAAATGAAGCCCCATAAGTATTCTCCTGCACATAAGTATCCGGGTTTTGCAGAGCTGGTCTGCTCCAATTCCCTCAAAGCCGAGCGTATCGGTTCTGCAGCGGGAATGCTCAAGGAGGAAATGCGCCGGCTCGGTTCACTCGTGATCGAATGCGCAATGGAGGCTAAGGTCTCTGCCGGCGGGGCGCTGGCAGTCGATCGGGAGGCTTTTTCTGACGCCGTAACAGAACGGATCAAGAACGAGTCGCTGATAACAGTTGTTGATGAAGAGGTCACGGAAATACCCGAGGGGAATGTTATAATCGCCACAGGCCCTCTTACCTCCGAGGCGCTTGCGGAAAGCATCAGAGGTCTTTGCGGTGAGGGGCTTTATTTTCATGATGCTGCAGCGCCTATAGTTACCTATGAAAGCCTTGACAAGGATAAGGTCTTCTTTGCCTCCCGCTACGGCAGGGGTGAGGCTGATTATATCAACTGCGCTTTTGACAGGGATGAATATCTCGCCTTCTATAACGAACTGATAAATGCGGAGTCCGCTCCGTTAAAGGAGTTTGAGAAGGAGCATTTCAGCAAGGATGCCTTTAAGGTATATGAAGGCTGTATGCCTATCGAGGTGCTGGCGAAGCGCGGTGAGGACACAATGCGCTTCGGCCCGCTGAAGCCTGTGGGCATCACCGACCCGCGTACAGGCAAGCGGCCTTATGCCGTGGTGCAGCTTAGAGCCGAGAACGCGCAGGGGACGCTTTACAATATCGTAGGCTTTCAGACAAATCTGAAATTCGGTGAGCAGAAGCGTGTCTTTTCCATGATACCCGGTCTTGAAAATGCAGAGTTTATGCGGTACGGCGTGATGCACCGCAATACCTATATCGACTCGCCCCGGCTGATGACTCCGTATTTTAACCTGCGTCAGCGGGAGGACCTGTTCTTTGCGGGACAGATCACCGGGGTCGAGGGCTATATCGAGTCGTCAGCCAGCGGTATAATGGCAGGACTGAATATGGCAAGACGCATTCAAGGCAGGCAGATGTGCCTGCTGCCGGAAACCACCATGATCGGTGCGCTGTCAAGATATATCAGCGACCCAACAGTTGAGAAATTCCAGCCTATGGGCTGTAATATGGGCATACTCCCGGAGCTGCCCGACAGAATAAGAGATAAGCAGCTGCGCTACGAAAAGATCGCCGATCGCGGTCTCGAGGCGTTGGATGAATATATTAGAATACAGGAGGTCTGAACATGAATATTGTAATGGACGCCTTTGGAGGCGATAACGCCCCCTTAGAGGTGCTTAAAGGCGCAATTGATGCCAGCCGCGAGTTTGGTGTTGATATCACCCTTGTGGGAGACGAGGAGAAGATCAAAAAGTGCGCTGATGAAAACAGACTTGATCTTGCAGGCTTGAAAATACGTCACGCTCCCGGCGTTATTGATATATGTGATGATCCCAAGAGCGTTATAAAAAGCAAAAAGGACTCCTCTATGGCAGTGGGTCTTAAAATGCTTGCCGACGGCGAGGGCGATGCCTTTGTTTCTGCCGGTTCTACCGCTGCACTGCTGGTAGGAGCTACCTTTATCGTAAAGCGTATCAAGGGTCTTAAGCGTCCCGCACTGGCAACTCTGCTGCCTACCACCGATAAGCCCGCAATGCTCCTTGACAGCGGCGCTAATGCTGAATGCCGTCCCGAGATACTGGTGCAGTTCGGTATCATGGGTTCTATCTATATGAATAAGGTCATGAAGATGAAGGATCCCAAGGTAGCGCTTGCAAACATCGGTGCCGAGGAGAGCAAGGGTCGTCCCGTTGAGCTGGAGGCCTATCAGCAGTTCAAGAAAGCCCCCGTTAATTTCACGGGAAATATCGAAGCAAGATACATTCCCTTTGACGAAGCAGATGTAGTTGTAGCCGACGGCTTCTGCGGCAACCTTATCCTTAAGACCTACGAGGGCATGGGCAAGTTCTTTGCCAAGGAGCTGAAGGATATGTTCTCCAAGAGCGTAAAGACAAAGCTGGCTGCCGGCATAATGATGAGTTCTATCAAGGATTTCAAAAAGAAGCTGGATTATTCCGAATACGGCGGGGCTCCGCTGCTGGGAACGAGAAAGGCTGTTATCAAGGCTCACGGCTCCTCCAATGCCAAGGCTTTTTATAATGCCGTAAGACAGGCAAAGCAGTTCATCGAGTCCAATGCTATCGAAACTATCTCCGAGTCATTGGCAGCTATGAAGACCGAGGACAGTGCCGACGAAGAAAACTGAAAGGAAGTGTTCAGATTGGTTCCGAAGGAAAGCGTTGCAGGTCTTCAAGAAAAGATCGGCTATAAGTTCAAAAACGAAAAACTGCTCCTTGAGGCGCTTTCTCACTCCTCCTATGCCAACGAGAACAAAAATCTGAAAAGCAACGAGCGCCTTGAATTCTTAGGCGATTCAGTTCTTTCGATAATTGTTTCAGACCACATATTCAAGCACTTTTCACATATTCCCGAGGGCGATCTGACCAAGCTAAGAGCCTCGCTTGTCTGCGAGAGCGCACTGTTTGATTTTGCAAAGAAGATCAATCTCGGCGATTACATCCTGCTGGGTAAGGGCGAGGAGCAGACCGGCGGAAGAGAGCGCCCCTCGATCGTTTCCGATGCATTTGAAGCAGTGATCGCTGCAGTCTATCTTGACGGCGGCATGGAGACCGCAAGAGAGTATGTGCTTTCTTTCATCCCCGAAGACATTACTCCCAAGGGCAGCGATGCGTTTCATGATTATAAGACGATCCTGCAGGAGGTCATCCAGCGTAATCCCGAGGAACGGGTCACATATCATCTTAAATCAGAGTCCGGCCCCGATCATGACAAGCATTTCACCGTACAGGTGATGCTCAACAACAACGTCATCGGGGAGGGCACCGGCCGTTCAAAGAAGACCGCCGAGCAGTCGGCTGCCAAGGAAGCGCTGGCTCTTATGGGCATAAAACCGTAATGGGTCACAGTAATATCTCTATATTTGTCCCTCACGCGGGCTGTCCGCATAAATGCTCCTTCTGCGATCAGCATTCTATTTCCGGGGCTGCCTTCCGCCCGAACGGAGAGTATGTTAGGAGAGTCTGCACAGAGGCGCTTGAACGAATAAATTCTCCCAAGGATACCGAGATCGCTTTTTTCGGCGGAAGCTTTACGGCTATAAGCCGGGATTATATGACCGAGCTGCTGACTGCTGCATCGGAGTTTGTCGGCGAGGACATGTTCAAGGGAATTCGCATTTCAACCCGCCCCGATTATATAAGCATAGAGATACTTGATCTGCTGAAGCAATACGGGGTGACGGCGATCGAACTGGGAGCCCAGTCTCTTGACGATAAGGTCCTTGAGCTTAATGATAGAGGGCATTCATCCGCGGATGTTGTGAATGCATCCCGGCTAATAAAGGAGCAGGGCTTTGAACTTGGGCTGCAAATGATGATCGGGCTTTACGGCAGCACCGAAGATTCAGAGACAGCCACGGCAAAACAGATCTGTCTTATCCGGCCGGATACTGTTAGGATATATCCTGTTGTGATATTGAAAAACACCCGTCTCGGTTCGCTGTATCAAAGCGGAGAATATCGAACCTTTGAATTTGATGATGTGGTGGAGATGACCGCTTCATTCATGGAGGCCTTTGAAAAGGAAGGCATCCGTGTTATCAAGGTGGGACTTCATGCATCAGAGCTTGTTGAAAGAGATATGCTGGGAGGTTTTTATCATCCGGCGTTCAGAGAACTTTGCGAGTCGGTCATTTACCGAAGGCTGATTGAGACAGAGCTTGAAAATTATGGGAAGGTAACTTATGCGGAATTTCTTGTGCCCGAAAAGAACCTTAGCAAAGCCCTCGGGCAGAAGAAAAGCAACATAAGCTATTTTAAAGCAAGGAATATTGACCTGCGCATCATCCCCGACAGGAAACTAAGGGATAAGCTGATAATTATAAAGACCCGATGAACGTGTGTCGGAAAACAGAGCGCAGCGTGAATTACAGAAGGAAGTGAGTTAATGTATTTGAGGTCGCTTGAGCTGCAGGGCTTCAAGTCCTTTCCCGATAAAATAAAGCTGGAATTCAATAAAGGCATATCGGCAGTTGTGGGTCCCAACGGTTCCGGCAAATCAAATATAGGCGATGCCATGCGGTGGGTAATGGGCGAGCAGTCCTCAAAGACCCTCAGGGGCGGAAAAATGGAGGACGTTATCTTCCACGGCACCAAGGACCGTCCCGCAGCAGGTTTCGCTCAGGTCACTCTCAATATAGACAATGCTGACAGAGCCCTTTCTATGGATACCGATCTTGTCGCAGTTTCAAGGAAGCTTTACCGAAACGGCGACAGTGAATACATGATAAATTCCAAGAATGTCAGACTGAAGGACGTTCTTGAGCTGTTTATGGATACCGGCCTCGGACGTGACGGCTATTCGATCATAGGCCAAGGCAGGATCGCTGATATTGTCAGCAGCAAATCCACCGAAAGACGCGAGATCTTCGAGGAGGCCGCCGGCATCTCGAAATTCAGATACAAAAAGGAAGAGGCTGAAAGAAAGCTGAAGGCCGCCGAGGATAATATTGCAAGACTCGGAGATATACTTTCAGAACTTGAAAGCCGTATAGGACCGCTCGAAAAGCAGTGTGAAAAGGCTAAGAAATTCAACGAACTCTACAGCAGGAAAAGCAAGCTTGAGATAGATGTATGGGTCACACAGATGCATCAGATAGAACGCACGCTTGCAGAGAACAAGGAAAAAGCACAGCTCCTTGCACAGCAGTATGAACAAACCGCTGCTGATGCCGATAAGCTTGAAAACGAGGTCGAGCTTTGCCGCGAGCAGAGTTCGGAACGTTCTGTAAAGATCGACGAGCTTAAAGCTGAAATACATCAGATAGAATTGAAAAACTCTCAAGCTGATGCCGAGGTCGCTGTTATCGAAAACGACATAAAGCATCTGAATGAACAGATAAGCACGATCAGATTTCAGATAGATGAATCAGAAGGCTCCAAGTATCTCCTTGAAGCTGAACTTAACGATAAGCGTGAGGAGCTTTCACGGCTTGGTGAGACACAGAAAAAGCTGGAGCAGGATATTGATAAGACCGAGCTTAGCTTTACAGAGCTTAAGGACAGATCGGATGACTTTGACAAGTCGATCAGCGAGTCAAATTTTGCATTAAGCGCTTTGTACATCAAAAAGTCGGAGCTTGCTTATAAGCTTGAAAGTGCGAAGAACAGCTTTTCTGATGTACAGGAGAGCCTTGCCTCGACCGTCGAGGACGGACGTGATATTGAAGGCAGATGTGAACTTGCTGACAAGGAGCTGAAAAGCCTTACCGCACAGAGGGATAAGACCTCAGAAAGCGAGAGTGAACTGAAAAACAGGCTTGCCGGACTGAACAAGCTGCTTGAGAACAAGAAAAACAAGCTATCCTCTGCCGAGTCGTTGTACGATGAAAACAACGCAAAGCTCCAGCAGGCGGAGCAGAGGCTCAAGGTGCTGTTGGATCTTGAAAACTCAATGGAGGGATTCGGCTTTCCTGTCAAGCATATCCTTACAGCCACAAGGCAGGGCAGGATATCCGGCGTGCATGGTACCGTAACTCAACTTATCAAGGTAGAGCAGGATTATACTGTTGCGATCGAAACTGCCCTCGGCGGTGCTATGCAGTATATGGTGGTCGAGGATGAAGACACGGCTAAGAGGGGCATCCGGCTTCTGAAGGAGGCTCGTGCCGGACGTGCCACATTCCTGCCGATGACAACTGTTAAAGGCTCAAGACTTAAAAGCCCTCCGGCAGGAGAAGAGGGCTTTGTAGCAGTGGCAAGTGAGCTTGTGTCCTGTGACAGCAAGTACAGCGGAATAATCGACGACCTTCTCGGCAGGATATGTATAGCCGAGGATCTTGACAGTGCCAACGATATAGCCCGCAGGCATCACTTCGATTTTAAGATAGTAACACTGGACGGCCAGGTCATCAACCGGGGCGGTTCCTTTACCGGAGGAAGTGCTACCAAGAATTCCGGCATCCTTTCGCGCCGCAATGAGATCGAAAAGCTTGAAATAACAAAGAACCGACTTTCGGAGGAGTTCAAAAAGCTTAAAGATGACAGAGAGCGTCTTGTACAGGAAACGGCTAAATACGCAGCTGATATCGACGGGAGCAAGGATCAGCTGTCAGAGCTTTCCAAGCAGCTGATGAAGCTGGATATGGATATTGACCGGGTAAAAAATTATGCCAAGGAATGCCGGGAGAAGCAGTCAGCGCTCAATGCCGAGGCCGAGAGGCTCTCTATGCGTGTGACTCTGCTTAGCAAGGAGATCGACGAACTCAACGGCCTTGTTTCGGAAAACGACAGGCTTATTGTTGAGGGCGAAGCTGATATGCAGACCTCTCAAAACGAACTGGATGAAATGAAGGTTCGCCGTGAGGAGCTGTCTGAAAAGCTTTCAGCACTGCGAATGGAGCAGATAGAGCTATTAAAGGATATAGAGACCTGTAATGCTGCTATCGTCAGAATAAATGACAGCATTACAAACAGCAGCAGCGATAAATCCAAGCTTCTTGACCAGATAGAGGAAAAGAAAGCAGGGATCGAAGAAAAGAAGAGAGACATTGAAAAAGTCCGATCTGATGCAGCAAGCTCCGTTAAAGTGATAGACGGTCTGAAAAAGGAGATATCCACAGCACAGAGAGAGCATCTGGAGCTTTCTGATAAGGCGGTGCTTCTGCACCAAGAGGAAAAAGCCAGACTGGATGAAAAGGAAAAGCTCTCCAACGAGATGAACCGGCTTGAGGAACGCATAAGATCCTCTGCATCGGAATATGATAAATTGGCGGAAAAGCTTTGGTCGGATCACGAGCTTACAGTGTCAGAGGCTGAAAAGGATTGTGAGCCGGTGGAGAATATGCCGCAGGCCAATAAGGAGCTGGCAGAGCTTAGGGCAAAGATCAACGCCCTCGGCAATGTCAATCTGGGTGCGATTGATGAATATGCAGAGGTCTCTGAAAGGTACGAATTTCTGAAAGCCCAGCTGGGAGACGTAACAAAGAGCAAATCCGAGCTGGAGACTATGATTGCAGAGCTTACCGAGACTATGAAGGAGATGTTCATCACCACCTTTGATAAGATCAATAAGAATTTCAAGCAGGTGTTTACCGAGCTTTTCGGCGGCGGCCACGGAGAGCTGGAGCTTTCCGATCCCGATGATGTGCTGGAGTGCGGCATTGAGATCAAGGTCGAGCCTCCCGGAAAGATAGTCAAGAACCTTATGTCGCTTTCCGGCGGCGAACAGGCATTTGTAGCGGTCTGCATCTATTTCTCAATTCTGAAGATCAGCCCTTCGCCCTTCTGTCTGCTGGACGAGATCGAGGCCGCACTTGATGAGAGCAACGTGGTAAAATACGCCCAGTATCTTCACCGCTTCACCGACACGACCCAGTTCATTACCATTACACACAGGCGCGGTACAATGGAGGAGGCCGATGTTCTTTACGGTGTTACGATGCAGGATAAGGGTATTTCAAAACTGCTGAAAATGAATCCGGGTGATACAATTGACCTTGGATCCCCGAAAGAAGAGGAGTGATAAAAATGGGCTTTTTTGAAAAGCTGAAAGCCGGTCTGAAAAAGACCAAGGACTCTATGATGGGAAAGATCGAGCGTCTGCTCAATTCCTTTACCAAGATAGATGAAGACCTTTTCGAGGAGTTGGAGGAAACTCTTATCACCTCGGATATCGGAGTTGTCACCTCTGAAAAGATCTGTGACGAGCTGCGAAGCCGTGTAAAGGCCAGAGGAATTACAGACCCTCAAGAGGTCAAGGATATACTGAAAGAGATCATAGCCGAAATGCTGGGCGACGAGATCCCGCTCGATCTTTCGACTGTTCCCTCGGTCATCCTTGTTATCGGGGTGAACGGCGTCGGAAAGACGACTACTATCGGCAAGCTGGCAAATCAGCTGCACAGCGAGGGCAAGAAGGTCATTGTGGCTGCAGCCGATACCTTCCGCGCTGCCGCTATAGATCAGCTTGAGGTCTGGACCCAGCGTGCAGGCGTTGATATTGTCAAGCATAACGAGGGCTCTGATCCGGCATCGGTGGTATTTGATGCCCTTACCGCTGCAAAGTCCAGAAATGCGGATGTGGTGATCTGTGATACAGCGGGAAGACTCCACAACAAGAAAAACCTTATGGAGGAGCTAAAAAAAATCGCTCGTATAGTTCATCAGCAGGCCGAGGGCTGTGCCTTAGAGGTGCTGCTTGCCCTTGATGCAACCACAGGACAGAATGCCGTCAATCAAGCGAAGCAGTTCAACGAGGTGGCGGATATCACAGGCATCATTCTTACCAAGCTTGACGGCACTGCCAAGGGCGGAATAATCATCAGTATAGTTGATGATCTTAAGGTGCCTGTAAAGCTGGTAACGGTCGGCGAGAAGATCGACGATATACAGCCCTTTAATACAAAAGATTTTGTTGAGGCACTTTTTGAGTGAACAGCATAGAAGAAGCAATTAAACCCAAGTAGAATTCGGAGATATTTGAACCATGGATAACGTATTATTTATTATTGATATGCAGGAGATATATGCGGGAAGAGGCCGCAATAAGGATAAGTATAGTTACGATACTGACAGGCTTATTGACAATATAAATCTGAAGCTTGCAGAGTATAAGCCCGAGGAGGTGTTCTATTTCAAGAGCATCGCCAAGGGACTCGGCGGATTGCTTGGAGCTATGCCCAAGGCAGGAACGCACGAAGCTAAATTTGTAGAGAGACTGAAGATCGTCGGCAAGAATATTTACGAGCGCAGCAAGCCGGACGTTCTGTCGATATCTGATGTGGCTGACTTTATCGGTTCGCGTAATATCAAGCAGATCGAGCTTGCAGGAGTGGATGTGAACAGCTCTATCAGCCTTACTGCCGTAACTGCAACAAACGATCTGAATGTGAATGTGCTTTACAATACCAACTGCATGGTCTTCACCGCACCCGAAAAGGCGGAGAAGATGAGAGAA
This sequence comes from Ruminococcus sp., assembly GCA_017450925.1. Taxonomy (GTDB): domain Bacteria; phylum Bacillota; class Clostridia; order Oscillospirales; family Ruminococcaceae; genus FB2012. The sequence goes on from JAFSSS010000067.1 coordinate 59,749, forward strand.
AAATTCAGACGCAACCGAGTTACACTGCTGTGATGAGGTAAATGTATGAAACTGATAATCGCAAGCAACAACAAGGGCAAGATCAGAGAGTATAAGCAGATTCTTGAACCAATGGGATTTGAGGTGCTGTCACAGAGTGAGGCAGGGATCAACCTTGAAGCAGACGAGACCGGCACTACCTTTGCAGAGAATTCCGCTATCAAGGCAAGGGCGATTTTCGGCATGACAAGCTGTGCTGTGCTTGCTGATGACAGCGGACTTGCAGTGGATGCCTTAAACGGCGAGCCGGGTGTATATTCTGCCCGCTACGGCGGACTTGAGACCTCCGAGAAACGTTCCGCTCTGGTGCTTGAAAAGCTGAAGGATACCCCAAGGGAGAAAAGGGGAGCCAGCTTTATCTGCTGCATACATCTTATCCTTGAGGACGGACGCGAGATCACCGTCGAGGGCAGCTGCACCGGCTGGATAGGCTATGAACCTGTCGGAAACAACGGCTTCGGCTATGACCCGATCTTCATGCAGGGCGGCAGGAGCTTTGCACAGCTGCCCTCGGAGGAGAAGAACCGTCTTTCGCATCGCGCTGATGCCTTGAACAAACTTATCGAAAAACTAAAGGAGACTGATATATGATAACACCCAAGCAGAGAGCCGAGCTTAAGGCTCTGGCAAATTCGCTGGAGCCTGCCTTTCAAGTGGGCAAGGGCGGAGTCAATGATGCACAGACAGCCCAGATCGACGACTATCTTAGAGTGCATGAGCTGGTAAAGATCAAAGTTCTTGATAATTCCCTTTATACAGCCAAGGAGGCCGCCGCAGAGATCGCAGGGCGCATCAGCGCCGAGGTCGTGCAGGTCATCGGCTCCAAGGCTATCCTTTACAAGCGGAATGAAAAGGAGCCTGTCATAAGGCTGAAGAGCAAATGAGCGGCGCAATAGGGATTTTCGGCGGTACCTTTGACCCCATACATCTCGGCCACAGATATCTTGCCGAGGCAGCAATTGCAGAAGCGGGACTGGACAAGCTTATCATCATGCCTGCAAAGATCCCGCCGCATAAGGCAGATGCGAAGATAGTATCCGGTGAACAGCGGCTTGAGATGTGCCGGCTGGCTTTTTCTGATCTTGACAAGGCAGAGATCTCTGATCACGAGCTGGGGCAGGAGGGCAAAAGCTATTCCTATAACACTGTCCGCTGGCTGAAGGAGAGCTATCCCGACAGCAGGATATGCTTCATCATGGGCAGCGACCAGCTTGAGGTCTTCGATACCTGGTATCGCTGGCAGGATATACTTGAGCTTGCGGATATCATCGTACTTTCCCGCGAGGACGGCCTTGCCGCCGAGGTGCTTGAAAAGAAAGCTGCCCGTTTTACCGATATCCCCGGAAAGGTGACAGTCATAAGGGTAAAGCCATTTGAGATATCATCCACAAAAATCAGGAAAATGTTGGGAAATAATGAAGACTGCTCTTGCTATCTGGATAAAAAAGTGATAGAATATATAAAGGAAGAAGGACTGTATAATATTGCTCCGCAACAGGGCTTTGACAAAAAGAAGTATTCTTCCTACAAGTCCTATATCAAGGAGCATCTTTCCAAGAAGCGGGCACAGCATTCCATGAACGTTGCCGATGCCGCAGTCAAGCTGGCAAGGCTATATAACGGCAATGAGGAAAAGGCTTATGTTGCAGGTCTTTTGCACGATGTCTGCAAGGAAATGCCCCCGGAAATACAGCTGGAGTATGTTATGCGTTCACCGCTCGATGTAAGCGAGTATGAAAAAAAGACCACAGCCCTTTTCCATGCAGTGGCCGGCTCTGTTTTCATACAGGAGGAGTTCGGTATCGCTGACCCGGAGATCATAAGAGCTGTAAGATATCATACCGTGGCCTGCGGGGATATGGACAAGCTTTCCCAGATCATATACATAGCCGATCTTATCTCTGATGACAGGGATTACAAGGACGTAAAGAAAATGCGTAAATATGTGGAGCAGGGCCTTGAAAAGGCTATGCTGGAGGCTCTGAAATTCTCTTTGGCCGATTCTGTCGGCAAGGAAAATACTATCCCGCTGTGTACGCTTGAAGCATATAACTATTTTTTAAAGGTAAGGACAAAATAACACAATAACACTCCCGCGCTCATCGCGGTCTGAAAAGGAGGAACACTATGGCTAAACTCGAACAGAGGGCTATTATCGAAACTATCATCAAGGCGCTGGATTCCAAAAGAGCAGAGGATATCCGCCTTATCGGCATAAAGGATCTGACTATAGTAGCAGATTATTTCGTTATAGCTGACGGCACATCCAATACCCAGACCAAGGCTCTTGCCGACGAGGTCGAGTTCAAACTCAAACAGCATGGGATCGAGCCTATCCGCACCGAGGGCTATCAAGGTGCTAACTGGATCGTGCTTGACTACGGCGATATAGTCGTTCATGTTTTCTATAAGGAAACAAGGGATTTCTATAACCTTGAAAGGCTTTGGCAGGACGGCGAACAGATCGACATTTCCGAGTACATCGTAAAAGAATAACGGAGGTGCGCTTTGGGACATTCTGTCAACGGCAGGAACCTCTGCGGCCTTATCGCCGGATACATGGTCATCAAGGGCATTCTTAACTTGATACTAAGCTTCGGTGCTGCTAATGTGCTTATGCTGGCGGTTTCTGCGGCACTGGGTTTTGGAATGCTTATCCGGTTTAGGTTCATGAACCTTATTACGGCAGGCTTTCTGACGGTTATGGTGATCGTCCATATCAAGGATAATATTGCGAATATAGGGCTGAACGTTTATATCGTATATCTTGTTGAGGCAGTTATAGATCTTGTTTGTGCTTTCAAACTGGTGACAGATCAAGATATTCGGGAATGGTTCAGACACAGCTAAGCTAATTTTTTGCAAAGGAATGATAAAAAATGAAGTACGATTTCAGTACAGTAGAGAAGAAGTGGCAGAAATACTGGGAGGAGCATGAGACCTTTAAGACAGATGTCTGGGATTTCTCAAAGCCAAAGTTCTATGCCCTCGATATGTTCCCCTATCCCTCCGGCGTGGGACTTCACGCAGGCCACCCCGAGGGTTATACCGCCACGGATATAGTTTCCCGCATGAAGCGTATGCAGGGCTATAACGTCCTTCACCCTATGGGCTATGATTCCTTCGGCCTTCCCGCCGAGCAGTATGCCGTTACCACGGGTAATCACCCAAACGGCTTTACACAGAAGAATATCGAGACCTTCTCCAAGCAGCTGAAGGAGCTTGGCTTTGACTATGACTGGTCGAAGATGATAGCCACCTCTGACCCCAAGTATTATAAGTGGACACAGTGGATCTTCAAGCAGCTTTATTTGGACGGCTATGCCAAATACATAGATATGCCCGTCAACTGGTGCGAGGAGCTGGGAACGGTCCTTTCCAACGATGAGGTCATCGACGGCAAGTCCGAGCGCGGCGGCTATCCCGTTGTCAGAAAGAATATGAAGCAGTGGGTCATCAATCAGCCCGCCTTTGCGGAAAAGCTGCTCGAGGGTCTTGAGGAGATCGACTGGCCGGAATCCACCAAGCAGATGCAGCGCAACTGGATAGGAAAATCCACCGGAGTTGAGGTCGAGTTCAATATCGTCGGGGGCGGAAAGTTCTCGATCTTTACCACCTGTATCGAAACTATCTACGGCATCACCTTCATGGTACTGGCTCCCGAGGGCGACATAACCGCAAGCCTGCTTGACAGAGTGCAGAACCGCGAAGAGGTCGAGGCATATATCAACGAGACCAAGAAGAAAAACGATATGGATCGTACCGAGCTCAACAAGACCAAATCCGGCTGTGAGCTGAAGGGCGTTACCTGCATCAACCCCGTAAACGGCAAGGAAGTCCGTATGTTCATCGGCGATTTTGTTCTGGCAAGCTACGGCACCGGCGCAGTAATGGCAGTCCCCAGCCACGACCAGAGAGACTTTGAATATGCCGTCGCTCATAACATAGAAATGCTTCAGGTCATTGACGGCAGTGACGGGCATATTGATGTTTCCGGTGCGGTTATGGAAAAGACCGAGTATCTCGGAAAGGGCTATAAGCTGATAAATTCCGAGGAGTTCACAGGCATGACAGTCGAGGAGGCCAAGGAGGCTATCACTGTCAAGCTCGAAAAAATGGGCATAGCAAAGCGCACTGTGAATTATCATTTCCGTGAGTGGATATTCGCTCGCCAGCGCTACTGGGGCGAGCCCGTTCCCGTAGTCCACGGCGAAGACGGCGAGATTCACGTCCTTGACGACAGTGAGCTTCCTCTAATTCTCCCGGAGCTGGATGACTATAAGGGCAAGAACGGCAAGGCTCCGCTGGAAAATGCAGTCGAGTGGAAGAAGTATGACAAAAACGGCATAAAGGGTACCCGTGAGACCTCTACTATGCCCGGAAGCGCCGGCTCCAGCTGGTATTATTTCAGATATATCGATCCCGATAACGACAGCGAATTTGCAAATCAAGAGCTGCTCAAGCATTGGATGCCGGTTGATCTTTACATCGGCGGACCCGAGCACGCCGTCGGACATCTTATGTATTCAAGGATCTGGAACAGATATCTTTATGACAAGGGGCTTGCTCCCACAAAGGAGCCCTTTAAGAAGCTGGTGCATCAAGGCATGATACTCGGTGAGAACGGTATCAAAATGGGTAAGCGTTTCCCCGAGTTCGTGGTCAATCCCTCGGATATCGTTAGGGAGTACGGTGCTGATACTCTTAGACTCTATGAAATGTTCATGGGTCCCCTTGAGGTCAGCAAGCCCTGGAGCAAGAGCGGCGTAGAAGGTGCTAAGAAGTTCCTTAACCGTGTATGGAATTTCTTCACCGAGCCCTCTAATCTGACTGATGCAAATGACGGCGAGCTTAGCAAGGTCTATCATCAGACTGTTAAGAAGGTCACCGAGGATTTTGAGCAGCTTGCATTCAACACTGCTATCGCACAGATGATGATCTTTGTTAATGCGCTTTACAAGAAAGAAAGCTGTCCCAAGGAATACGCCGAGGGCTTTATCAAGATGCTTTCCTGCGTTGCACCCCATATTGGTGAAGAGATCTGGAGCCAGTTCGGACATACCGATACTATCGCCTATGAAAAGTGGCCTTCATACGATGAAGGCGAGCTGGTGGAGAATACTATCGAGATCGTTGTACAGGTCAACGGTAAGCTTCGCGGCAGACTCACTGTTCCCGCTGACATAGAGCAGGCTGATGCTATCGCTCTTGCCAAGCAGGATGAAGGCGTTTCCAAGGCGATAGAGGGCAAGAGCATTGTCAAGGAGATCTACGTCAAGGGCAGACTTGTGAATATTGTGGCAAAATAACTGATGAAATTTGTCAATATATGATGCTCCCTTAAAGAAAAATTAAAGATTTTTCGTGAAAGCTATTGACAATTCCGGCGCAATATAGTATAATGTTATCTGTAATCATATTGGCATATTATCAGTCTGATGAAAGACAGAGAGTCCGAAAGGACAGGAACGTTTCGTTCACGGTTTGCATCGGCAGACTACCTTCACTATTCACCTGATATCAGACTGTGCCGTAAGATTGCCTCTGTCATCGGTGGCAAAGGGAGGGAATGATTTTGGCAGAAATCCATGTTGGCAAAAACGAAACTCTGGATACCGCTCTTAAAAGATTTAAGAGATCTTGCGCTAAAGACGGCGTAATTGCAGAGGTTCGTAAGAGAGAGCATTATGAAAAGCCTTCGGTACGCCGCAAGAAGAAGTCCGAAGCTGCTCGTAAGCGCAAATATTAATATGTGAAAAAAAGGCGGGCATTTTTGTTGTCCGCCTTTTCTTTTTAAGGAGATCAATATGTTTTTTCGACCGACTTATGTTTTTGATAAGGTAGGAGATGTTACCCCGGAGTTTCTGAAAAGAAAGCACATCAAGGGTCTTATCCTCGATCTTGACAATACTCTGACGACACACAATAATCCAGTACCGCCGCATTCGAGTCTTAACTGGCTTGATACCATGAAGCGTGCGGGCATTAAGCTGATGATCGTTTCCAACAATCATCCGCCGCGGGTAATGCCCTTTGCAGAGCAGCTTGGCCTTGAATTTGAAGCCGAGGGGAAAAAGCCCCTTACCTTTGGATATTCCCGGGCAATAAAACGTATGGGGCTTACTAACCGCGATGTGGCTGCAGTCGGCGATCAGATCTTTACTGATGTGCTTGGCTCTAATCTGAAAGGCATCCGCTCGATCTTCGTTTTTCCCATAGAGCCGGAAACAAGCCTGCCCTTCAGATTTAAACGAGCCTGTGAGAAGCTCTTTCTCCCAAAGAATCCGGGAGGTGCTGAATGAAAGCACGCTTCGGCCCTGCAGGAAATTCTGACAGCTTTTCTGCTAAGTATAAGACCACCCTCAAAGCGCCGGAGTATCTTGCCCAAATCGGCCTTGACCACTATGAATACCAGTGCGGCAGGGGAGTGAGAGTTTCCGACAGCCTTGCGGAAGAGCTTCGCGCACAGGCTGATATATACGGTATCTCACTTTCGGTACACGCGCCTTATTTCATTTCTCTGTCCAGCACCGAAAAGGAAAAGCGGGACAACAGTATTGATTACATACTCCAGTCCTGTGATGCGGCTAAACGACTCGGCGCAGAAAGGATAGTCATCCACAGCGGCTCCTGCTCGAAGATCACCCGCGAGGCAGCGCTGGAGCTTGCAAAGGATACTTTGGTGAGAGCCCGAAAGGCAGCCGTTGACCGCGGCTTCGGTGACATCGTTTTCTGTCCCGAAACAATGGGTAAGGTCAACCAGCTTGGAGACCTGCATGAAGTATTGGAGCTTTGCCGTCTGGATGACAGCTTTCTGCCCTGTGTGGATTTCGGACATTTGAACGCCCGGGGCTTTGGATGTATCAAGGGAAAAGAGGATTTTCTCTCGATAGTTGACGAGATTGGGAATAAGCTTGGTTCTGACCGGCAGAGAGTATTTCACAGCCACTTCTCCAAGATCATGTTTACCGTCCCCGGCGGCGAAAAGAAGCATCTTAATTTCGATGACTGCGGTGAATTTGGCCCCGACTATGAACCGCTTATGGAGATAGTAGCTCAAAAACAGCTTGCTCCTATATTCATTTGTGAAAGTGCAGGGCATCAGACCGAGGATGCTCTTGCTATGAAAAACTATTACCTGTCTGCTTTAAAGGAGGCTGACCAATGAAAAGAATACTTGTTATCCACGGCCCGAACCTCAATCTTCTCGGTGAGCGCGAGCCGGGAGTATATGGCACTGATACCTTTGACAGCATCAACTGTGAGATCGTTTCTCTTGCCGAGAAAAAAGGGTTGCACTGTGAGGTCTTTCAGTCCAACCACGAGGGCGAGATCATTGACCGTCTCCATGCTGCAAGAAAGGATTTTGACGGGGTCATTCTCAATGCAGGTGCATACACACATTACAGCTCCGCTATCCGTGACGCTATCGCAGCTATAAGGATACCTGTGATCGAAGTGCATCTTAGCAATATCCATGCCCGTGACGAGTTCAGACATACATCTGTTATCGCTCCTGTCTGTGTAGGACAGATCGCAGGCTTTGGCAAGCACAGCTATTTTCTTGCCGTTGAGGCTATGAAGGAGATGTTTGACGATGCCCGGTGAATTCTCTCCGCTTTATATGCTGATGAGCGAGATCGGCACCTTTACCGACTGCGCCCTTATCACCGATGACACCGACCGCCGTTATTTTACGGGAATGAAGTCCAGCGCCGGAACACTGGTGGTATTCAGCGGAGCCGCTTATCTTATAATCGACTCCCGCTATATAGAAAAAGCCCGCCAGTCCGTTACCTGCTGCGAGGTCATTCTCCAGACCAAGCTTTATGAACAGATCAATAAGCTTATTGAGGAGCATGAAGCCGTTAAGGTGTCGGTCAACACTTCCAAGACGACTGTTGAGGAGTTCAATCTGCTTTCTGCTAAGATCAGCTGTGAGCTGGATGATTCCGAGGAGCTGGCTGATACTATAAGAAATATCCGCGCAGTGAAACGCGGTGAGGAGATCGAATCAATGATCGCCGCCCAGCGTATAGCCGAGGACGGCCTCGATCATATGTTTGAGTTCGTAAAGCCCGGAGTTTCAGAGCGTGAGATACAGCTGGAGCTGGATTTCTATATGCTGTCTCACGGCGCAGAGGCGCTGTCCTTCGATACTATCGCTCTGACCGGAAAGAATACCTCCATGCCCCACGGTGTTCCCGGCAGTGACAGGGTATGCTTCGGTGATTTTGTTCTGCTGGACTTCGGAGCAGTCGTAAACGGCTGGCACAGCGATATGACCCGCACTTTCTGCGTCGGCGAGCCGACCGAGGAGATGTGCAGGGTCTATGACATTGTCCTGCAGGCACAGCTTGCCGGAATAAATGCAGTCAGAGAAGGGATCTCTGCCAGTGAGCTGGACGGAGTTGCCCGCAAGGTCATCAGCGATGCAGGTTACGGTCAGTATTTCGGTCATTCTCTCGGACACGGCGTCGGAATGGATATCCACGAGCCGCCCTTTGCATCTCCTGTCAGCAAGGAGGTGCTTTCAGCGGATATGGTGGTCACCGTCGAGCCGGGCATCTATATTCCCGACAGGTTCGGCGTCCGCATCGAGGATTTTGTGGTCGTCCGCGAGGACGGATGCTTCAACATGACAAATGCTCCAAAGGAGCTTATCATTCTTTAAGTGTAAATATTATATGAATGAACGCAAAAATACTCTCAAAACACTTGCAAAACTTGTTAAAATAAGGTACAATATATTGTAAGGATTTTTACAAATCAATTCAAGAGCGGCTATATATGCCGAATAAAATAATGGAGGTAGAATTTATGATAACTGCCGGCGATTTCAGAAACGGTGTAACATTCGAGGAGGAAGGCAACGTAATGCAGATCGTTGAGTTCCAGCACGTTAAGCCCGGTAAAGGCGCTGCATTCGTAAGAGCCAAGGTGAAGAATGTCATCACAGGTTCCGTGGTCGAAAAGACCTACAACCCCACCGCCAAGTTCCCCACTGCTTTTGTTGAGAGAAAGGATATGGAGTATTCCTATAACGATGGTGATCTCTATTACTTTATGGATCCCGAGAGCTATGAGCTGGTGCCTGTTAATGCATCCGAGCTTTCCGATAACTTTAAGTTCGTTAAGGAAAACATGGTCTGCAAGATCCTGTCCTATAAGGGAAAGGTATTCGGTGTTGAGCCTCCCTTCTTTGTTGACCTTGAGGTCACAGAGACCGAACCCGGTCTTGCCGGAAATACCGCAACCAACGCTACTAAGCCCGCTACTGTTGAAACAGGTGCAGAGATCAAGGTTCCTCTGTTCATCAACATCGGCGATAAGATCAGAATAGATACCCGTACCTGCGAGTACATGGAGCGTGCCTAATAGAATATTCAGATGACAGGAGGTCTGTAATTATGGAACTGACCAATAAAGCCGCTTATCTTCGCGGCCTTATGGACGGCCTCGATATCGACGAGAACAGCAAGGAAGGCAAGGTCTTTAAGGCTATGGCCGATCTGCTGAAGGAAATGGCCGAGACTATTGAGGATCTGGCTGTTGAGGTCGATGAGACCGTTGAGCTTGTAGATACTCTTGATCAAGACCTTGGCGACGTTGAAGAGATCGTTTATGATCTGGATGACGACGATGACGAGGATGATGATTTTGAAGACTGCGAGTATGAGTGTGTATGTCCTACCTGCGGAGATACTATTATGCTTGACGAGAGCATCGTTGAGGAAGGCTCGATAGACTGTCCCAACTGCGGCGAAAAGCTGGAGTTCGATTTCGATGAAGAAGAGGACGAAGAGGAATAATTCTCCCGAGTCCGAACAAAAGAATAACATTAGTTTCAGGGGTGGTGAAAGTCCACACCGGAGGTTACAGTCCTCGACCGCAGAAATGCGCTGATTCGGTGAAATTCCGAAACCGACGGTCAAAGTCCGGATGGAAGAAACGACGGTTCATTTATGGATCATTGCCCCCGATCATTCGGGGGCTTTTTCATTTTCCGCTGTTTCTCCTAATAATAGTTTTATTGGAGGAATATTTATGTCAGCAACAAGATTCAATGTAAGAAAAATGACTATCATCGCAATGATGAGTGCTATCGCAATAGTGATATATTATCTCGACTTCCCGGTGCCGCTCATGCCGTCCTTTATCAAGCTTGATCTTTCAAATGTGATCTCGCTGCTCGCCGGCTTCGCACTCGGCCCCGTCGAGGGAGTGGCTGTCTGCCTGATAAAGAACCTCGTCCACGTCATCATCAAGGGAATGGGGACAACAATGGGCATCGGTGACATTTTTGATTTCGTCACCAGCGCCGCATTCGCCCTCACTGCCTCGCTTATCTATCAGCGAAACAAGAATAAGATACAGGCAATAAAGGCCTGCATCGTGGGCGTTGTTGTGTTCACCCTAATCAGCCTGCCGCTGAACTATTTCATCGTTTATCCTATCTATTTCAAAGCCTTCGGCGGAGAGGCTGCTATCCTCGGTATGTATCAGGAGATCATGCCCGATGTGGGAAGCATCTTCAAGGCGCTTTGCATCTTCAATCTGCCCTTTACCTTTGTTAAGGGCGTTATCTGCGCACTGATCACGATAATCGTATATAAGCCGCTTTCGCCTTTGCTAAAGGGAAAAAAATGATCTGAAAGGAAAAAGCAGGCTCCGCCGTTTGTATGTGATGCTCATATAGAATCTATGCCATAGTATCTCTGATGCAGGGAAGGAGGTACTATGGCATTTCTGTTGACTTTTCGGGAGAGGTATGATATAATTTAGCGGTGAGAGTAAGCACCCGGCTTGCTCATGTAAATCGCAATACAAAGGAGCAGGCAATGAAAATAATAGCGATCGGAGCAGTTTCAGCCGGCGGGAAAACAACAGTTGTTAATGCAATTAAAGATAGGTTACCAAGGACGACCTCGCTTCACTTTGATGACTACTCATTCGACGGAGAACCGGATGATCTCACCGAATGGGTATCGAAAGCCGAGGAATTCTATAATGTATGGGACTTGTCACCGTTGAAAGCAGATGTTGAAAGGATCATCAACAGCGGAGAGTATGATTATCTGCTGTTGGATTATCCGTTCGCATATAAAAATAAAATGATGAAGGATTATTTGGACTGCTGTATATTTATCGATACGCCTTTAGACATCGCACTGGCCCGAAGAGTGCTCAGAGATATGCAAGAGGCTTCTGCCGATGATATTCGTAATGAAATGGATACATATTTGAATGCTGCAAGAGCTTGTTATGTACAGATGCTGACAGAAATTTTACCGACTTCTGATCATGTGATCGACGGTTCAAACGATCTTGAAACAATTATCAGTGAAATAACGGAAATAATATTAAGGTGCTGATTTCTGATCTGTCTTAGCAATCGCGTAAAACACAATGCCCCGAAACGTTTTGAAACGCTTCGGGGCATTGTGTTTGAGTATCTGTATTACTCAGCAAGGTGTTGCCTTTATGCTTGTCTGCTTACCTTACCGCCTCAAGCAGAGCCTCGGTGCGGTCGGTCTTTTCCCATGCCACTCCGAGATCCTCTCGGCCGATGTGTCCGTAAGCCGCCAGCTGCTTGTACTGCGGCTTTCTCAGATCAAGGTCACGGATAATTGCCGCCGGTCTGAGGTCAAATACCTTCTTCACAGCCTCAGACAGTTTTTCGTCAGAGACCTTTCCCGTACCGAAGGAATCCACCAGTATGGAAACAGGGTTCGCAACACCGATAGCATACGCCAGCTCGACCTCGCACTTGCTTGCAAGTCCGGCAGCCACAATATTCTTGGCTATGTAGCGTGCCGCATAGCTTGCCGAGCGATCGACCTTCGTGGGGTCCTTCCCGGAGAAGGCTCCGCCGCCGTGACGGGCATATCCGCCGTAGGTGTCAACAATGATCTTCCTTCCGGTTAAGCCGCTGTCACCTTGAGGTCCGCCTACAACAAATCTGCCGGTGGGATTAACAAAGTATGTGGTGTTTTCATCCAGCAGATCAGCGGGGATGACTTCCTTGATGACTTTTTCAATAATGTCGTGCCTTATCTGGCTAAGCATCACGCTGGCATCGTGCTGTGAGGATACGACCACAGCATCTATCCTTGCAGGCTTGCCGTCAATATACTCAACTGTAACCTGCGTTTTGCCGTCGGGACGCAGATAGGGAAGCACACCGCTTTTCCTGACCTCTGTCAGCTTCTTCGCCAACTTGTGAGCCAGCGATATAGGCATTGGCATCAGCTCCGGCGTTTCGTCACAGGCAAAGCCGAACATGATGCCTTGATCTCCTGCGCCGGTATCAAATGCGTTCTCCTCTCTGCCTTCAAGGGCGTTGTCAACCCCCATAGCGATATCCGGCGACTGTTTGTCGATAGTGGTCATTACAGCACAGGTGTGGCCGTCAAAGCCGTATTTAGCTCTGTCGTATCCTATACCTACAACAGTGTCCCTAACGATCTGCGGGATGTCAATGCTCGCCTTGGTGGTTATCTCTCCCATGCACATAACAAGGCCAGTGGTCGTGACAGTCTCACAGGCAACTCTTGACATTGGATCCTGCTCTAAAAGTGCGTCCAGAACGGCATCCGAGATCTGGTCGCAGATCTTGTCGGGATGTCCCTCTGTGACAGATTCTGATGTGAATAAAAACTTTGACATAATGTCCTCCCTCTATGCAGCTATGCTGCTGATAATTAACACAAAATATAAAACGGCGCTTCTTTCCGAAACGCCGATCTTTGATCCTCATCTTTCGGAATAATACCGCAGGATTTGGCACCTTGAATGTTCAGGTTGCCGGGCTTCACAGGACCTGTTTCCTCAGCCGCTCTTGATAAGGTATATTATATTATGTAGATATTATACACTATTGCTCGGATATTGTCAATAGCATAATGAAAAGTTTACAGACTGTGCAGTTTGTGTATTGGCTCATTAGCCAGCACCTTTTCGCCGTTGTTGGCGATACGTTTTATCATCCGCTCATCGAATTTGGAACGGATGATATCTTCAGCCTCGCCCAGAAGAGCGTGACCGCTTGTGGTTCTGTGGTAGTCTGTTCCCAACAGATATACAAATCCGTCCTTGATTAACTTTTTGATCTTGCTTCTTGAAGAGAATTTTGTCAGTGAGACCGCATTGATCTGTCCGATAACATCAAGGCTCATAAGCTCTGAAAGCTCATTGTAGGAAGTAAAGTGCAGATACCTCTCTATATGTGCGACCATGATTTTGAGCTGATTTAATCCTGCAAGCTCTTCAGTGTCGCTGACAATAGCAGATGTTATTTGTGTATAAGGCATTTCCCACAGCAGATAATCAGTTCCTTGAAGACAAAGCTTAGGAGTGTCATCACAGGATACCAGTGCGTGATTATAAAGGACTTCTGCACCCAACAGTATCTTCGGATGCTCGGGCTTAAGGTGAGGCTTGAGCGATTCATAAGCTTCGTTCCGGCGGTTTATGAAGCCGTCAATGCTTATTTCATGCATATAAAAGTGGGGGGTCGCGCAAACAACATCGACACCGTCCTCTGCCATCATGTCAAGCAGTGCAATGGACTCCTCTATATTTCTTGAACCGTCATCTATTCCCGGCAGGATATGTGAATGAAAATCTATCTTCATATGCTTTTCCTCCATTTAGAATTATACCACATATATAACCTCAATGTCAAGTTGAGGTATAAATGCAGGAGAAAGAAATGAATTATTCATTTTATGGTTATTTTGTTAATTTTAACGAAAGCTATTGACGAAACCGCAGAAAAGTGTTATTATACTAATATGTTTTTATTTAAGGCAACACCGCACGACCCGCGGCTAACGCCTCTGCACATCATCTGCTTGCCAGCTTTCCGTCATGATTACCAACGTCATCAAAGATGACGTCAATTCTCCTTGACGTTGCGCAAAGCGAAGCACACTTCGCTCGCAA
>JAFSSS010000068.1 GCA_017450925.1 Ruminococcus sp.
GCCGTCCAGCTTTCCGTCAGATTGCCTAAATTCGACGCAGGCTTGCTGACGCAAGTCAAGGAGAATTTGGGTAATATGACGGAAAGCTGGCAAGCAGATGATGTGCAGAGGCGTTAGCCGCGGGTCGTGCGGTGTTGCCTTAAACACAAAACCGCTCCCACCTTTTGGGTGAGAGCGGTATTTTTATCTGTCAGAACACGATAGGATCTGTGCCTGCATGGTTGTTTTCGGTCTTGACGATCTGTACGTTGTTATAGACCTCCATGCCTGTTCCGGCGGGGATAAGCTTGCCTATGATTACATTTTCCTTCAGACCCAGCAGTCTGTCCTCCTTGCCCTTGATAGCGGCATCGGTAAGAGCCTTGTTGGTCTCCTGGAAGGATGCTGCCGAAAGGAAGGAATCGGAGAAGCTGGAAGCCTTGGAGATACCCTGCAGCACAGGGATGACCTTGACCAGCTTTGCATTGACATCGCCGGCATCGATCTTTGCCTGTATCTCGGCATTGATCTCTGCGACCTTATGCTTATCCACCAGCGAGCCGGGCAGCAGATAGCTGGAGCCGGAGTCCTCGATCTTTTCCTTCTTCATCATCTGACGGACGATTACCTCGATATGCTTGTCGTTGATCTCAACGCCCTGCAGACGGTAAACCTTCTGTACCTCGGTGATGATATAGTTCTGAACGGCCTCCTCGCCGTTTACGGCAAGGATATCTGCGGGATAGATCGAGCCGTCGGTGATAGGCTGACCTGCAGCGACCTCCTGCCCCTCGGTAACGATGATCTTATCGCCGTAGGGGATCTGGTAAACCTCCTGCTCGGGATCGTCCAGATTTTCGCTTGTAACGGTGACCTGTCTGGTCTTTTTGGTCTCGGTGATCCTTACCAGACCAGCCAGACGTGAGATAGTGGCAGCGCCCTTGGGACGTCTGCTCTCGAACAGCTCCTCAACACGGGGCAGACCCTGTGTGATATCCTCAGCCGACGCGATACCGCCGGTGTGGAAGGTTCTCATGGTAAGCTGTGTACCGGGCTCACCGATAGACTGTGCCGCGATTACGCCGACAGCCTCGCCCACCTGTACCTTATTGCCGTTGGCAAGGTTAGCGCCGTAGCACTTGGCGCAGACGCCCTGCTTGGCCTTGCACTGAAGAACGGAGCGGATCTTGATCCTGTCTCTGCCCTCCTCCTGGAGAGCGGCCTCGACCTTAGCGGCGTCCTTAACGTTCATCAGCTTATTGTGAGACATGATAAGCTCGCCTGTCTTGGGATCCTTGAAGTCCTCGCAGAGGTATCTGCCCACAAGTCTGTCGGCCAGAGATTCAAGGCTTCTGCCGCTGACGATCTCAAATACGTCGATACCGTCGGTAGTGCCGCAGTCGTCCTCGTGGATGATAACATCCTGCGATACATCAACAAGACGTCTTGTAAGGTAACCGGAGTCAGCGGTTCTAAGAGCGGTATCAGCCAGACCCTTTCTTGCACCACGGGAAGCGATGAAGTATTCCAGAACATTAAGACCCTCACGGTAATTGGCTCTGATAGGCATCTCAATGGTCTGACCGGAGGTATTGGCGATAAGTCCGCGCATTCCTGCCAGCTGACCGATCTGCTTGATCGAACCACGGGCACCGGAGTCCGCCATCATGCTGATAGGGTTATAGGGGTCAAGGCTGGCCTTCAGATCCTCAATAACTCTGTCGGTGGCCTTGTTCCAGATCTCGATGAACTTCTTGGATTTTTCCTTTCGGGAGATATAACCTCTCTTGTAGTGCTTATCTACCTTATCTACGAGAGCGTCGGCCTCCTCAAGGATCTTCTTCTTGGTCTCGGGGATCTCGGCATCACACACCGCAACGGTCAGACCCGACTTGGTGGAATACTTATATCCCATAGCCTTGATCTTATCCAGCACCTCGGAGGTAGTGGCAGTGCCATGCTGCTGGATGCAGCGCTGGATCAGATCGGACATTTCCTTTTTCTTGATAAGGAAGCTGATCTCAAGATCGAACTGTTTCTCGGAATTTGTTCTGTCAACATAGCCCAGATCCTGAGGGATGAACTCGTTGAAGATAAGCCTTCCGACTGTGGCGTCGATGATCTTGGA
The DNA here is from genome assembly GCA_017450925.1 of Ruminococcus sp. Taxonomy (GTDB): domain Bacteria; phylum Bacillota; class Clostridia; order Oscillospirales; family Ruminococcaceae; genus FB2012. Next base: position 2,108 of record JAFSSS010000068.1, read on the forward strand.
GACCTGTCTTTCGCCCATTTGCTTGGTGATCCTTACCTTGATAGCGGCCTGCAGCGATACCTCGCCCTGCTGGTAGGCCATAAGAGCCTCGTTCACATCTCTGAACACCTTGCCCTCGCCCTTTTCGCCGGGCTTTTCAAGAGTCAGATAATAGGAACCCAGCAGCATATCCTGTGACGGAACGGCAACAGGGCTTCCGTCAGAGGGCTTGAGCAGGTTATTGGCAGCCAGCATCAAAAATCTTGCCTCGGCCTGTGCCTCGGCGGAGATAGGCAGATGCACGGCCATTTGGTCGCCGTCGAAGTCGGCGTTGAAGGCGGTACATACCAGCGGGTGGAGCTTGATAGCTCTGCCCTCAACGAGTATCGGCTCGAAGGCCTGTATGCCCAGTCTGTGCAGTGTAGGCGCACGGTTGAGCATTACGGGGTGGTTCTGGATAACATTTTCCAGAGCGTCCCAAACCTCGGGCTTAGCTCTGTCAACGGCCTTTCTTGCGGCCTTGATATTGGTCTGGGGGTTGGTATCGACGAGCCTTTTCATAACGAAGGGCTTGAAAAGCTCGAGAGCCATTTCCTTAGGCAAACCGCACTGATACATTTTCAGCTCGGGGCCTACGACGATAACCGAACGTCCCGAATAGTCAACACGCTTACCCAGCAGGTTCTGACGGAAACGTCCCTGCTTACCCTTGAGCATATCCGAAAGGGACTTGAACGCTCTGTTATTGGGGCCGGTAACGGGTCTGCCGTGACGGCCGTTGTCGATAAGAGCATCCACAGCCTCCTGCAGCATTCTCTTCTCGTTTCTTACGATGATATCGGGAGCCTCCAGCTCCAGCATCCTTTTCAGACGGTTATTTCTGTTTATAACTCTTCTGTAGAGGTCATTGAGGTCAGAGGTGGCATATCTGCCGCCGTCCAGCATTACCATAGGTCTAAGATCGGGGGGGATAACGGGAACGACGTCCAGTATCATCCATTCGGGGCGGTTGCCGGAGGAACGGAAGGCCTCGACGATCTCCAGTCTCTTGAGCAGCTTGATCCTCTTCTGACCGGAGGGAGTATCCTCAAGATCCTTTTTCAGCTCTTCTGAAAGGGCCTCAAGATCTATCTTGCACAGCAGCTCCTTGATAGCCTCGGCGCCCATGCCGACTCTGAAGCTGTCCTCGTCCCACTTTTCTCTTGCCTCCATTAATTCGCTTTCGCTGATGATCTGCTTTTCCTTGAGGTCGGTCTCACCGGGGTCGATGACGATATATTTGGTGAAGTAAAGCACCTCCTCAAGTCTCTTTTGAGAAACCTCAAGCATCTGACCGATCCTTGAAGGAGTGCCCTTGAAGTACCAGATATGGGAAACGGGAGCGGCCAGCTCGATATGACCCATTCTCTCACGTCTTACCTTGGCTCTTGTTACCTCAACGCCGCAGCGCTCGCAGATCTTTCCTCTGAATCTGATCTTCTTATACTTTCCGCAGTGGCACTCCCAGTCCTTGGTCGGTCCGAAGATCTTTTCGCAGAACAGGCCTTTGACCTCGGGCTTTTGAGTGCGGTAGTTTATGGTTTCGGGTCTCTCGACCACGCCGTACGACCACTGTCTGATCGTATCGGGGGATGCGAGACCTATCTTTATTTTATCAAAGCTGTTGAATTCCACTAACAGTACCCTCTTTCTGTTGTCGGGAGCCTGTGCGGGAAAAGCCTCCCGCACTGCTCCTTATTGTTAAGCGAACATCAATAATCCTCGGGGTCGTCGTTGATATTAGAAAGCTCCTGGCCGTTCATATCTCTGATATAGTCATCATCCAGTTCGGAAACGCCGTCCTCGTCCTCGGCCATAAAGCCGTCGCTGAAGTCGCCGTCGTCAACGCCGAAGCTCATATCGTCATCGGCTGCCATTGCAGACTTGGGAACAAAATCGTCATCATCGTCAAACGACTGCTTGAGGTCGATAGTATTTCCGTCCGTATCAATGACATTGATATCCAGTCCGAGGCTCTGCAGCTCCTTGACCAGAACTCTGAACGCCTCCGGGATACCGGGCGTAGGCACATTCTGACCCTTTACGATAGCCTCATAGGTCTTGACACGTCCCACGGTATCATCCGACTTGACGGTGAGTATCTCCTGCAGCGTATAGGCTGCGCCGTAAGCCTCGAGAGCCCATACCTCCATTTCTCCGAAACGCTGTCCGCCGAACTGTGCCTTACCGCCGAGAGGCTGCTGGGTAACCAGCGAATAAGGGCCGACTGAACGTGCGTGGATCTTATCATCTACCAGGTGGTGGAGCTTGAGGTAATACATATAGCCCACGGTTACCTTATTATCGAACTTTTCGCCTGTTCTTCCGTCATAAACGGTGAACTTGCCGTCCTCATGCATCTCGAGGGCATGGGGGTTGATGACCTCACCCATTGTATGCAGTGTGAATTCGTCATCCTTATGCTCCTCGTGAAGCTTTTGAGCCTCGCGGAAGCACTCTCTGATATCGGCCTCGTGAGCGCCGTCGAATACAGGGGTCATGATCTTCCAGCCAAGCGCCTTGCAGGCCATGCCGAGATGCACCTCCAGCACCTGACCGATATTCATACGCGAAGGAACGCCGAGAGGGTTCAGCACGATATCGAGGGGAGTGCCGTCCTCGAGGAAGGGCATATCCTCCTGAGGAAGTATTCTCGAAACAACGCCCTTGTTTCCGTGACGTCCGGCCATTTTATCGCCGACAGAGATCTTTCTCTTCTGTGCGATATAGCATCTTACCAGCATATTTACGCCGGGCGACAGCTCCTCACAGTTTTCTCTTGTGAACTTCTTGACATCAATGATGATGCCCGCCTCGCCGTGAGGCACCTTAAGGGAGTTATCCCTTACCTCTCTTGCCTTTTCACCGAAGATCGCTCTAAGCAGTCTTTCCTCGGCAGTAAGCTCGGTCTCGCCCTTGGGGGTGACCTTGCCGACAAGTATATCTCCCGATCTTACCTCGGCACCGATACGGATGATACCGTTCTCGTCCAGATCCTTCAGTGCATCCTCACCGACATTCGGGATATCCCTTGTGATCTCCTCGGGTCCGAGCTTGGTATCTCTGCACTCGATCTCATACTCCTCGATATGGATAGAGGTATATTTATCCTGTCTTACCAGATTTTCATTCAGCAGAACGGCATCCTCGTAGTTATAGCCCTCCCAGGTCATAAAGCCGATAAGGGCGTTCTTACCCAATGAAAGCTCGCCGTTTGAGGTAGCGGGGCCGTCGCCTATTACCTGTCCCTTCTTGATGACCTCGCCCTTATCGACGATAGGTCTTTGGTTGGTGCAGGTGCCGGCATTCGAGCGCTTGAACTTAGTCATAACATAAGTTCTCAACTCGCCGTTTTCCTCTCTTACGACCACCTTATCCGCGTCAACGCTTTCAACGACGCCGTCGGCCTTAGCTACCACAGCAACGCCGGAGTCAACGCAGGCCTTGTATTCCATACCTGTGCCGACGATAGGCGACTCGGTCTTTAACAGCGGCACAGCCTGCCTCTGCATATTCGAGCCCATGAGGGCGCGGTTAGCGTCATCGTTCTCTAAAAACGGTATGCAGGCAGTAGCCACAGAAACTACCATTTTAGGAGAAACGTCCATGAAGTCGATCTTGTCTCTTTCGATCTCAAGGATCTGATCTCTGTATCTTCCGTTGACCTTGGCTCTTGCGAACTTATGGTCCTCGGTAAGGGGCTCGTTGGCCTGAGCCACCATGAAATTATCCTCGATATCGGCGGTCATATAGACCACCTCGTTGGTAACGACTCCGGTGGCCTTATCCACCTTTCTGTAGGGAGCCTCGATAAAGCCGTACTCGTTTATCCTTGCAAAGGATGCCAGATAGGAGATAAGTCCGATATTAGGACCTTCGGGCGTCTCGATAGGACACATTCTTCCGTAGTGTGAGTAGTGAACGTCACGCACCTCAAATCCGGCGCGGTCTCTTGACAGACCTCCGGGTCCTAAAGCGGAAAGACGTCTCTTATGTGTCAGCTCGGCCAGAGGGTTGTTCTGATCCATGAACTGTGACAGCGGCGAGGAACCGAAGAATTCCTTGATAGCGGCTGTGATAGGTCTTATATTTATCAGTGCGGCAGGAGTAACGACCTCCATATCCTGCGACTGGGTATTCATTCTCTCGCGGATAACTCTTTCCATTCTGGTAAAGCCGATGCGGAACTGGTTCTGCAGCAGCTCGCCCACGGAACGGATACGTCTGTTGCCGAGGTGGTCGATATCATCCACATCGCCGACGCCCTCGCACAGATTAAGGAAATAGGAGATAGATGCAACTATATCATCAAGAGTGATATGCTTGGGCACCAGATCGTCAACTCTTGCTGCGATATTATCTCTAAGCTCCTCCTTGCTGCCGGACTCCTCAAGGATCTGTCTAAGCACGGGGAAGCTTACCTTTTCGTTCACGCCCAGCTCTGCGGCGTCGAAATCTATATAGCCGGCGATATCGACCATGTTATTGCCGATGATCTTGACTTCCTTTTCCTCTACCTTAGTGGAAAGCTCACCGGTCGCGGGGTCAACGATAAGCTCCTTGACCTCGACCTTTACGAAAGCCTCGGCCACGCCTGCCTGCTCGATCTCCATAGCCTTGCTGTAGGAAACGGTCTCGCCTGCGTCTGCGATGATCTCACCGGTCAGCGGATTGACTACAGGCTGGGAGAGCAGATGTCCCGAAAGTCTGGAGCCTACGCCCAGCTTCTTGTTGTATTTATATCTTCCGAATCTTGCCAGATCGTATCTCTTGGCATCGAAGAAGAGGTTGTTGAGCAGAGTGGTCGCGGAATCAACTGTTGCAGGCTCGCCGGGACGGAGCTTGCGGTAGGTCTCCAGCAGTGCCTCCTCGTGATTTGCGGTGTTATCCTTGATAAGCTCGGTCTGGCTGATCCTTTCATCTACGCCGAAGAGCTTCTCGATCTCTTCATTCGTACCGAAGCCGATAGCTCTGATGAATGTAGTCAGAGGGATCTTCCTGTTCTTGTCGATGCGGACATAGACCACATCGTTGGAATCCATTTCATACTCCAGCCAAGCGCCTCTGTTGGGGATAACGGTCGTTCTGAACAGGTCCTTGCCGTTCTTGTCCTTATCCGAGGCATAGTAAACGCCGGGGGAACGGACCAGCTGTGATACGATAACGCGCTCTGCGCCGTTGATAACAAAGGTTCCGCTGTCGGTCATAAGCGGGAAATCGCCCATAAAGACCTCGGACTCCTTGATAACGCCCGTTTCCTTGTTGTTGAGTCTTGCAGTGACTCTCAGCGGGGTGGCGTAGGTAACGTCACGCTCCTTGCACTCTGCAACGGTATATTTGGGGGTCTCGTCGAAGCGGTAATCGACGAAGCTCAACTCCATGTTGCCGTTGTAATCGGTGATAGCTGCTACATCTCTGAAGACCTCTTTAAGTCCCTCGTCGAGAAACCACTGGTAGGAATTCTTCTGAACCTCGATCAAGTTAGGCATTTCCAAGATCTCATTGATCTTTGCAAAACTCTTTCGGGTATTTTTGCCAAGCTTCACTTCCTTGACATTCACCATAGGCTTGATCACTCCTTTATCCTTTGACCTTCCGTCTGCGCCTGCCCGGGCGCGGGGCGGAAAACTTGACTGATGCGTGACATCCGCCGCTGCTGCACCTTTATAAACTCCCCGCAGGAGAGCCTTAAAAAGCATCAAAAAGGGCGGATAAATCCATTATGATACATTTTACTATTATACAGCAGTCCAAGTCAAAAGTCAAGGAATATCAGCCCCGCATTTTCGCATTTTGTAGGTTTGCACAAAGCAAAAAGCCTTTACAGCCGAAAACTTCTACAATTGAATTTCTGTGACATAGGAGTAAATTTTTAATGAACAAGCGCCTTAAGGTTAAATTAAGGCAGGGGGTGTATAATACAGCTATACTGATCTCAATTCAATAACAGGAGGAAAACGATATGGTCGGTAAAAAACTGCTTTCAGCCTCGGCTGCACTGGCAATGCTGGCCTCGGCGGGGCTTTCCGTGACCGCAGAGGATAAGGCTGTATTCACCGTAACGGAAGCAAGGGCTGACAGCGCAGCCCTCAAAGCACAGCAAAGCGCTGTTCTTACATTCACAGACGCCGGGATAACCGAAACGGAGGCCGGCAGCGGCTACACTGTTGACGGCACCGTTCTTACGGTCACTGCGGCGGGCACCTACCGCATCTGCGGCAGCTGCACGGAGGGAAGCATCATCGTGGCCAAGGGGCTGACGGGAGTTACGCTGATACTGGACGGACTTTCACTGGCCTCCTCCGGGACGGCACCTATTGTCATCAGAAAGCAAGCGGCGGTGAACATCCACCTTGAGGGCACCTCGACCCTTACGGACAACGAAGACCCGGCGGCAGAGGTATCGACGGACACTGCCGTGGCCGACGCCTTTGAGGGAGCGGCGATAAAGGTAAAGAGCGGCGCTGCGGTGACCTTCTGCGGCGAGGGTGACTTAAACATCTCCGCCAATGCCAAGAACGGCATCAAGGGGGCTTCGGAGGCAGCACTTACCTTCAGCCAGTCGGGGACGGTGAACATCTCCGGCAGCGGAAAGTATTACGGCGGGACGAAGTCCGGGGCTGCGGTGAACAGCGGCATCGCCTGTGACGGCAGCATTGTTTTCAACAGCGGCTCCTACGTTATAAAGGCGGCGGGAGACGGCATCAAATCCGACCCGGAGACCGACGATGCCGATTCTGCGGGAACGGTGACGGTGAACGGCGGCAGCTTTGACATCGACGCTGACGGCGACGGCATACAGGCTGACAGTGCTGTCACTGTAAACGGCGGCAGCCTTGACATATTCACATGGAAGGGTCACACCGTCTGGAACGACACACTGGCAAATGCCTGCAGCTGCAAGGGGCTGAAGGCCGGCGGCGACCGTGCCGAGGCCTCGGAAGCGGAGCCGCAGATAAACATCACCGGCGGAAGCTTCGTCCTTGACACTGGAGACGACGCACTCCACTCCGATGCATTTGTGACCGTGACCGGCGGGAGCTTTGTCATCGACACCGGCGACGACGGTATGCACGCCGGCACCTCCCTTATCATCGGCACCGAGGGCGGTTACGAGCGCGACCCGGACATTACCGTCAACAGCTCCTATGAGGGGCTTGAGGGCGGCACGGTGTATATATACTCCGGGCGGTGCTATGTTGCCGCCTCTGATGACGGCGTAAATGCAGCCGGCGGCAGCTCCAGCGGCTCCGACCCGGGAGCCGGTGCAGGCGGCGGGTTCAATCCCGGAGGCGGCCGTCCCGGAGGCCGCGGCGGACAGGGCAGCTTTGCCCCCGACAGCGAAACGTCAGCCGGCGGGGACTATAACATCTATATCTACGGCGGCGATCTGTACGTCAACTGCGACGGCGACGGACTGGACTCCAACGGCGGGCTGTATCTCTACGGCGGCAGGCAGGCGGTGTTCAGCATGAAAGCGGGCGGCGACAATTCCGCTCTTGACTCTGACGGCAGCACGGTAATACAGGGCGCAGCTGTCTTCACTGCCGGCACGCAGGGCGTGGACGGAACGGTCAGCAGCAGCTGGTTCGGCAGCGGGCAGAAATACGCTGTAAGCTCTGTGAGCCGCACAGCCGGGACGGCGGTAAGCGCAAGGACCGGCAGCAGCGGAGACACAGTGTTCAGCTACACTCTGCCAAAGAACGTGAACTATATTCTCGCCTCGTGGCCGTCGGAGGTATCGGCAAGCGCTCCCGCGTTCTCTGCCGGCAGCCTCGTCTCCTGCAGGGGAGGCTCACAGAGCCACAGCTGGGACGGAGGCAGGGTGACCACAGCGGCGACGGCATCGTCGGCGGGAGTTATGACCTACACCTGCACCGAATGCGGTGAGACGGAGCATCAGACTATCCCCATGCTGTCATCGTCAGCCGAATGCGACCACTCCGTTGATGCCGCACAGGCAGAGGGCTACAGCGTCAGCTTTGCGGGCGATGCAGGGGTGAAGTCGGTAACGGTATATATGACACAGGACTACACCGGCGAAAGCGAGACGGTCTCCGCCAGCGGCAGCACGGTCTCCCGGGACTCTGACTCCGGCGAGCCCGACAGCTCCGGCTCGGGGCAGGTGAACTTTACTGTAGTTCCGGCAGAGGGCTATGTTATCGAAAGCGTGACTGCCACGGAAGGCGCCTACAAGAACATCAAGGGTCCCTCGGACACCGGCCTTGAAAACACCTACCGCATAACAAAGATAACCTCTGATCTGACCGTTACGGTGACCACCTCCTACACAGGCGGAGAGAGCGGCTTCCTGCTTGGGGACGTAAACAGTGACGGCAGAGTGAGTATGCTTGACATCACCACGCTGCAGCGCTATGTAAACGGCTGGGACGTGACGATCGACCCCAAGGCCGCCGACCTGAACGGCGACGGTGAGATAGGCATGAAGGACATCACCTCACTGCAGAGGCTTATAAACGGCTATACTCTGTAGGAGCGCTGCTTGACAAAGCCTGCGGGATGTGTATAATATAAGTACAGTACACAGCAGGAGGGACGGCGGCGCTATGAAGATAAGGTATTACTCACTTTGCAGAAGGTATGACATCCCGGTAAAGCTTTTTGAGCCGGAGGGAGAGGTGAGCGGCACTGTCACAGCCGTACACGGCTTCGGCGGAGATATGGAAAGCGCTGCTGTCTCGGCCTTGGCGGAGCGCATGACAGCCCGGGGCTGTGCAGTGGTGACCTTCTGCCTCCCCGGCCACGGCATCAGCCGGGCGGATGAACATTTCAGCGCGGAGAACTGCCGCCTTGATCTGATGTATATGTTCAGATACACCCGTGAGCTTTATCCGGCGGCAGTGCGGCGGGCTGTGTTTGCCACCAGCTTCGGCGGCTATCTCACGCTCCTGTCTCTCGGCGAGATCCCGGAGAAAACAAGGCTGGTGCTGCGGGCGCCGGCGGTGGATATGCGCTCCACCTTTGAAAATCTGCTGCCGATCAGCATCAGCGAACTGAAGCAGAGCGGAACGGTGGCGGGGCCTGACGGAAGACGGACAGTCTCCTACGGCTTCTATGAAGAGCTTTGCGAAAACGACATCTCCTGCCGCTGTTTTGACCGGGAGATGCTTATCCTCCACGGCGATAGGGATGATGTGGTGCTGCCGGAGCATATACATAAATTCTGCAGGGCAAACCCCAAGGCACGCCTCGCCGTCATCCCCGGTGCAGACCACAGGTTCAGAGGCGAGGGAGAAATACCGCGGGCTGTCGGGCTGGCAGAAGGTTATATCCTTGGAGAGGCTTGAAATTGTGAAATATTTTTGTTGCTCTTGACTTTATTTGAAGTCTGTATTATAATAGAGGTAATATGTGAAACGCTGTGACGGAATTATCCGCGGAGTATGACTAAGAGAGAGGGCGGCAGGTGCGAGCCCTTGTCGGAGGACGCGGTGGCTTACCCGAGCATCGCTGTGAAAGTAGCGGCGTATCCCCTGCGTTAAAGGGTTCGAGCGGCAGGAGCATAGGCGACTGCAAGCTGGGTGGTAACACGGAGTATAAGGCTTCGTCCCAGACACGGGACGGAGCCTTTTGTTCTTAAGGAGGCTAAACATGGAAAAATTCATCTGCCCCGTCTGCGGCTGCAGGACACTTGAGGAGCAGGGGAAATACGAGATCTGCCCGGTATGCTTCTGGGAGGACGGCAGGGTACGGGACGAGAACGAGCCGGACGATGCCAATAACGGTATGACTATAGCCGGGGCAAGAGAGGGCTTTTTGAAATTCGGAGCCTTCCGGGAGGAATACCGGAGCAAGACCCGCCCGCCGGAGGACAGCGAGATCACGGACACTTATCTTAGACTTATAAAAAACAAATCGGAGGAATGTAAAATGAAATGGATGGGTCTTAACGAGCTGCGAGAGTCTTATCTCAAATTCTTTGAGAGCAAGGGACATCTGCGGATAAAAAGCTTTCCGCTGGTGCCACAGAACGATAACAGCCTTCTGCTGATAAACGCGGGCATGGCACCGCTGAAGCCCTACTTCACAGGGCAGGACGTGCCGCCCTCTGTAAGAGTATGCGACTGTCAGAAGTGCATCAGAACGGGCGACATCGAGAACGTGGGCATCACTGCCCGCCACGGCACCTTCTTCGAGATGCTCGGCAACTGGAGCTTCGGCGAATACTTCAAGAAGGAGGCTATCGCATGGGCATGGGAGTATGTCACCAAGGTGCTTGAGATCCCGGAGGACAGGCTCTATGTTTCCGTATATGAAGAGGACGACGAGGCCGAGAGGATCTGGCACGAGCAGGAGGGCCTGCCTATGGAGAAGATCTTCCGCATGGGCAAGGAGGACAATTTCTGGGAGGCCGGCATCGACGGTCCCTGCGGCCCCTGCTCCGAGATCTATTACGACCGCGGCGAGGAGTACGGCTGCGGCAAGCCCACCTGCACCGTGGGCTGCGACTGCGACAGATACATGGAGTTCTGGAACCTTGTGTTCACCCAGTTCGAGCGCCACGAGGACGGCACCTATACCGAGCTGAAGCAGAAGAACATCGACACCGGCATGGGTCTTGAGCGTATCGCCGCCATGATGCAGAACGTTGACTCTATCTTTGACGTTGACACTATCAAGGCAATCCGCGACCACGTCTGCAGCATCGCGGGAGTTGAATACGGCAAAGAGCACAAGAAGGATGTTTCCGTCCGTGTTATAACCGACCACATCCGCTCGGTGACCTTTATGGCCTCGGACGGGATACTTCCCTCAAACGAGGGCAGAGGCTATGTTATGCGCCGCCTTATCAGACGCGCCGTGCGCCACGGCAAGCTGCTCGGCATCAACAAGCCTTTCCTCAAGGATATCGTAAAGACCGTGGTTGACAACTCCAAGGGCGAATACACCGAGCTGGAGGAGAAGTATGACTATATCGTAAAGCTCCTTGCCACCGAGGAGCAGAACTTCAACAATACTATCGACAAGGGCATGAAGCTGCTCGATGAGTATGTGGCTCAGATGAAGGCCGAAGGCAGGACTGTCCTTGACGGCGAGAGCTGCTTCAAGCTTTCCGACACCCACGGCTTCCCCATTGACCTCACCCGCGAGATACTGGAGGAAAAGGGCTTCTCCTGCGACGAGGAGGGCTACCGCGCCGCCTATGAAAAGCAGCGCGAGACCGCCCGTATCGCAAGAGGCGGCTCAAAATACATGGGCGCTGACGATACCGTATTCCTGAAAATGGACAAGACCTTCCACACCGAGTTCACAGGCTATGACAAGCTGGAGGACGACAGCACGATCGCCTATATCGCCACCGATGAGGAGCTTGTGGAGAACGCCGGCTGTGACGGCAATATATACTACATCGTTTCCGGAAAAACTCCCTTCTATGCCGAGAGCGGCGGACAGGTGGGAGATAAGGGCTTCATCACCACCGCCAGCGGCAAGGCCGAGGTGCTGGACGTGATGAAGGTCACCGCGGGCAAGTTCGCTCACAAGGTAAAGGTAGTTGAGGGTGGCATCGCCGTCGGGCAGGAGGCTCACTTCTCTGTTGACAAGCAGAACCGCCGCGACATCATGCGCAACCACAGCGCCGCACATCTGCTGCAGGCGGCTCTGAGAACAGTCCTCGGCGACCACGTTCATCAAGCGGGTCAGCTTGTGGACGCTGAAAGAGTACGTTTCGATTTCAGCCACTTCGAGGGCATGACCACCGAGCAGAAGCTGCAGGTGGAGGCGCTGGTGAACAAGTACATTCTCCAGGCGCTTGACGTTACCGTAAAGGAAATGCCAATAGACGAGGCCAAGCAGCTGGGAGCTATGGCGCTGTTCGGCGAGAAGTACGGCGCTACCGTCCGGGTAGTTACAATGGGCGATGAAGAGGGAGCCGTTTCTATCGAGTTCTGCGGCGGCACCCACGTTGAGAACACCTCTCACATCGGGCTGTTCAAGATCATCTCCGAAAGCTCTGTAGCCTCGGGCGTAAGACGTATCGAGGCTGTTACGGGGCGCAACGTGCTGAACCTTATCGAGCAGCACCGCGAGCAGATCATGGCGGCAGCTTCGGTACTCAAGGTGGCTAATCCCTTTGAGCTTGTAAACCGCTGCAGGCAGATCATGACCGAGATAAAGGATCTGGAAAAGGAGCGCGACTCACTCCAGTCCGAGATCGCAAATATCCGTTCAAAGGCTATCATGGATGCAGCCGTTGAGGTAAAGGGCATCAAGGTAGCATCTGCAATGCTCACCAACATCAAGGCAGACGTGCTGCGTAAAATGTCGGACGAGATAAAGGCGAACAACGACGATATGATAATCGTCCTTGCGGGCGTGGACGGCGAAAAGGGCAACTTTGCGGTAGGCGTCGGCAAGGAGGCGCTGGCAAGAGGCGCTCACGCCGGAAAGATCGCCGGCAAGGTAGCTGCCCTCACCGGCGGCAAGGGCGGCGGACGTCCCGACAGCGCTATGGCAGGCGTCGGCGACCGCTTCAAGATCGACGAGGCTCTGGATCAAGTAAGAACTATCGCCGAGGAATTTATCAAGTGACCGAAGCAAGCCCGCACAGGGGCTGCAGGGAATATAAACCGAAAGGGAGCGTATCAGAATGAACGACTGCTTATTTTGCAAGATAATAAAGGGAGAGATCCCCTCGGACAAGGTCTATGAGGACGAGCTTTGCTATGCCTTCAAGGACATCGCGCCCACTGCGCCGACACATATCCTCGTTATCCCAAAGGTGCATATCGCCAAGCTGGACGAGGTGACCCCCGAGAACAGCGCAGTTATCGCGCACATCTATGAGGTCATTGCAAGGCTTGCCAAGGAGCTTGACCTTAAGGACGGCTTCCGCGTTGTGACCAACTGCGGCGAAAGCGCAGGACAGAGCGTCTTCCACATCCACTTCCACCTGCTGGCAGGAAGACCCTTCGCATGGCCTGCAGGCTGATAAAATGAAACGCAAGGCGGCATGGTGCGGGCTTTCGTTCCTGGCGGGGACGCTGCTTTACTGCACCGCGGGGGACAGCTTTCTGCCGCTTGCCGCTGCGGCAGCAGCACTGACACTGCTTGCACTGCTTACAGCTGTTGAATACAGGGTATATGCCGCCGCTGTAGGCATCTCCGTCCTGTGCGGACTTTGCTGCGGCAGGGCGTATGCCCTTTTTCATATCTCTCCCGCTCTTGAGCTGGAGGGCAGGAGCATCACCGCCGAGGGCGCCGTCACCGACTGCAGAGTGCAGGAAGACGGTAGGTTCATCCTCACCGTTGACGGCAGGGCCGAGGGTCGGAGCGTGACCATGCTCTTCACCTCGGAGGAGGCCTGCGAGCCCTATGAGATCATCCGCGTCACCGGCAGAGCCGAGGCTCTTGCCGACAGCGATGACTTCCCTGCCAAAAGCTACTATCTGCCCAAAGGGATATATCTGCGGGCGGAGGCTGAAGGCCTCGTCCATACGGGCAGGTACGGAAGCGCTTTGATGCGTGGGATAACCCGCCTTAGAGACTATACCGCAAGGTGCATCGCCGGGGCAATGGGGCCGGAGACAGGAGCCTTTGCACAGGCGCTTATCTGCGGCGACAAAAGCGATATGAGCCTGCTGGACAGAACAAAGGTCTATCGGGCAGGGATAGGGCATATCTTCGCAATGTCCGGTACACATATCGCTGTTATCGCAATGCTCTTTGACCTGCTGATCGGGAGCCTTGTGTTTTCGAGGAGGATCAGATTTTTCCTGCTTGAGGGCGTGATACTCGTCTTTATGGGCTTCGGAGGGTTCTCGCCCTCGATAGTAAGGGCGGGGATAATGGTGTCGCTGGTGCTTTGCTCACGGCTGTTCCACCGGCGGACGGACGTTTTAAGCTCACTGGGTATCTGCGCCGTCATCATGTGTGGGATGAACCCGTATATCTGCATATCCGAATCCTTTATCTGCTCCTTCGGCTCCTGCTTTGCCTACGGCGCTGTGGCTCCGAAGCTGACGGAAAAGCTCAAGGGCCGACCGCTTTCCCGGGTGACAGTCCCGCTTACGGTCACGGCGGTGGTGGTAGTGGTGATGATGCCCGTCATGGCGCTGATGTTCAACGAGGTGACGGTCATAGCCCCCGTTACGAACCTGCTGATAGTGCCGCTTTGCACGGCGGCGCTTTCGCTGCTGCTGTTTGCGATGCTGCTGGGAGGAAGCACCTTCCAGGCACAGGTGATCTTCAAGGCTGCCGACCTGCTGCTGACGGGTGCAATGAAGCTGACGGACTTCTTCGCCTCTCTCGGCTTTGCCGCAGTGGGAAACGTCAGAGCCCCGCTGATACTTGCTGTATCGGTAGTGCTGACAGGAGCGCTGATCTTCGCGGTCATAAAGCAGAGGCCGAGAGTATTTGCTTTCTTCACGGTGTCGGGCTTTGTGGGGCTTTGGGCGATACAGTCCCTTTCAAACCTCTTTGCACGGGACGAGGTAAGGATAACGCTTTTCGGCGGAGGCAGAAGCCTCTGCGCCGTGGTCTCCGACGGCGGCAGCTGCTCGGTCATTGATCTGGGGACAAGCGGGAAATATGCCTACAACATACAAAGCTGCATTTCCCGCAGCGGGGTCAGACGTGTGGATGCTGCCTTTGTCCCGGACGGACAGGGAGCAGAGATCTATGCGGAGCAGCTTTTCCCTGCCGCCGGCCGGATCTTTACCGATCACGGAGTTTCCGGCACTGTCTTCGACTTCGCCGAGACCGCCGCCCTCGGGGATTACTCACTGCTGCGAAATGCCGACGGCTTTGCGCTGCAGACTGAAAAGGGCAGGATAATGCTTACCCGCAAGGGCGCCTTCACCGAGGAGGGCGAAAGGATAACCGAAAAGGAAATTCTGATGTAAGACTGCCCTGTTACAAATTAATGTTAGGAGGTCATGCTATGCCTGTCATGACTGCTGCCGATATTACCAAGAAGCTCCGCACCGAGCCGCCGGCAAGGCTCTATTATCTCTACGGGCAGGACACCGGGGCGCTTGAGAGCTTTGCCGCATCGCTCATAAACAAGCTGTGTCCCAAGCAGGATCGCACCATGAACCTCCACAGGTTCGACGGCTCCTCGCTGGACGTCAACGCATTCTATGAAGCCTGCGAGATGCTGCCGATGTTTGCCCGCAGCGTTGTGGTCACCCTCAACGACCTCAACATGGACAGTCTGAACAAGACTGCCGGCGACAGGCTCCGCAGTATCCTGTCAGACCTGCCGGAGACCACCACCGTGGTCATTTATTCCACCGGCGTGGATCTATATAAGAACAAGCGCTCCCTCACGGACAAGAACAAGCGCTTTGCGGATTTCTGCGCCAAGAACGGCGTTATCTGCGAGTTCCCTTTCAAGAGGGCATCCGATCTGGCCAAAAATATAGCAGCCGCTCTTGAAAAGGAGGGCTGCACGATAAGCAGGCGAAATGCCGAGTATCTGGCGGAATGCTGCCTCTGCGAAACGGCAGCGATCAAGCAGGAGCTTGTAAAGCTTAGCTCCTATGCACAGGGACGGGAAATAACCCGTGAGGATATCGACGCCCTTGTTATCCGCAAGGTCGAGTCCGACGGCTTTACGCTGGCAAGCAATATCCTGCGGTCAAATGCCGTGCTGGTGTTCAACCGCATCCGCGAGCTGGCAGATCAGAATTACGAGGCCTTTGAGATACTCGGCACTATCAGCTTTTCTCTCAACGACCTCTACCGGGCAAGGCTGGCTATCTCCTCCGGCAGGTCGCAGGCTGATGTGGCGGCGGATTTCAAATATCCCAAGAACCGTGAGTTTGCAGTCCGCAACGCCTTCAACGAGATACAGAATATCACGCCCGTCCGCATCAGAAAAGTGATAAAGATATTCTCCGACACCGACCTGCGGCTCAAGACCCGCTCCGGCGGCAGACGCAGCGATATGCTGGTGCTGGAGGAGGCCGCCGCAAAGGCAATGGCACTGCGGTAAGGCGGTTAGGTGGCCGCCGCCCTTTCGGGCACGGTGATGAGAAATTCTATCACGCCGTCATGCTCGGTGCGGGAGAATTTTGCGTCGATGCCCGCCAGCTTCATGACCCTTACAGCCTTATCAACAGTGTTCGTAAACAGCTTCACGTCGCCGAGTACGGCGGCGCGTTTTTTATAGCTGCGGCGCTGCTTTTCCTCCGTGAGCATACGGTCGATGAGCTTTTCGGTCTGGGCGACTGTAAGATGCTCCGAGACCGTCTGCGCCAGCGCCTCGTTGATCTGCGCCGCATCGGGCAGACGCAGCAGTGCCCGGGCGTGGCGCTCTGTCAAGGCGTTTTCGCAGATAAGCTTCCGCTGGGAGGGGGTCAGCCGCAGCAGCCGGAGCTTGTTGGATATGGTTGACTGCGCCAGCCCCAGCCGGAGAGCGATCTCGTCCCGGGGCATGGAGTATTCCGTCATCAGCAGACGGATAGCCTCGGCCTCCTCAAAGCAGTCAAGGTCGGCACGCTGAATGTTCTCCACCAGCGCCACCACCGCCGAGCGCTTGTCGGTGATCTTCACCACCACGCAGGGCACGCTGCGGCAGCCCGCAAGTCTGGCTGCCCGAAGCCGCCTCTCGCCGGAAACAAGAACATAGCCCTCGCCGCTGCGGCGGACAGTCAGCGGCTGGATAACACCGTCCTGCGATATGCTTTTGGCAAGACAGGTGAGAGCGTCCGGAGCAAAACGCTTGCGGGGCTGGTCGGGGTTCGGCGAGATCAGACCCACCGGGATATCCACTACCTTGGCAAGCTCGGCCGGCTCGTCGTCATCCTCTGCGGTCTGAATAAAAAATTTGAGGGGATTCATTTTCTGATACCTCCGTTATTTTTTTGTTCATTCAGATTATACCACACCGCTTTTCCCGTTTCCATATTTTATTCCGGGAACTTTCCGACGGGATATCCGCAAAGACCGCATAGATCTCTCTTTTTCTGCCTGTCCCCTCCTCCTGCGTCAGACCCTTTGCCGAAACAGGTCGAGACCCGGCAGACAAAACCGATACCGAAAATGTAATATTTTTGTGAACACCCCCGCTCCTTATTGTTTTTATCCCGGGTCAGCGTTATAATTAAAATATCCCGGTTTCGATATGAATTGTGCATTGAAAGCAGCGCACTGACTTGTCATTTGAAGCGATACACAGCGAAAGCGGGCTGCAGTGTATTTTGATCGGAGGTGAGGGTATGGATTTTGTCATAGCCAAGTCCAAGAAAAAGAACCGCAAGCTGCTGCTGCAGGTCGGTTTTGCTATAATCCCGCTGTTTCTTCTGATGATGGCGGCTGTTGCATATTCCATGTACAAAGGCACGGTAAACAGTGTTCTTGAAGCCCAGAACGAGCGCATGGCCGAGGTCCTGGCAAACAGCTTTTCCAAAGCGATGCTTTCAAAGGACAGCTTCTTTTACGACTTTGCCCTTGACCACCCGCAGCTGTATGGCGTTGATCTGAAGACCCCCAGCAACGAGCCCTCGTGGAGCTACTATAATAGGATCCTCGGGCTGGGTATCTCTGAAGAGGAACGCGATAATATCATTGAAAATATGTACACCGATGATATTAACTGGAACACGGATTGGCTGAAGAAGCAGCCCGAGAAGATACAGCTTTTCGGCGTTGCCAACTTCTTCGGCGTCAATTTGAGCATACAGGACTATGATACCGATGTCAAGAATTACGACAGCCTGTTCCTTATCGACGTAAGAGAGCCGAATGTAGGCTTTGTGTATTTTGAGAACAACAATTCCGACGGCAACCGCACCCTTGGGGACAGACTGGATCTGGAGCTTTCAAGTCACCCGGCACTGCAGTCGCTGATAGACGACCCGCGGGACGAGATCGTTTACGAAAGGGCTGCCGATTTCATCAAGGAGGGCAGCCAGTACATCGGCTATATGCCCTTTATCAGCGACGGCAAGGTATTTGCCGTACTGGGCATATCCTATAACTGGAGCAATCTCAACAGCATCATGCTGGTTTCGCTTAGAAACGCTGCATCCGTCGGCATCGGCGGTATGCTGCTGGTGATGATCGCCCTCTTCGTGGTGCTTTACCGTATGGCGATAAAGCCCGTCGGCAGGCTTCAGAACAGCGTCTGCGAGTATATCGAGACCAAGGACAGCGAAAAGATCATCTCTGAAATGCAGAGCGTCGAGAACAACAACGAGCTGGGTCTGCTTTCGGACAACATTGCCGAGCTTGCCCTCGAGATCGACGAATACACCGCCGAAAACATCAGACTGGCAGGAGAGCGTGAAAGAGTCGCCGCCGAGCTGGATATGGCAAAGAATATCCAGTCAGCACAGGTGCCGAGTGTATTCCCCGACCGAAGCGAGTTTGAGATCTATGCCTCGATGACCCCCGCCAAGGAGGTGGGCGGCGACTTCTATGACTTCTTCTTTATCGACGAGGATCACCTTGCGCTGGTGATCGCGGACGTTTCGGGAAAGGGCGTTCCCGCCGCGCTGTTCATGATGATGTCGAGGATGCTTATAAACAACTTCGCCTCAATGGGGCTTGAGCCAGCCGAGGTGCTTACGCGCACCAACGAAAAGGTCTGTGAGAACAACGAGGAGAAGATGTTCGTCACCGTTTGGCTGGGCATTCTTGAGATATCCACGGGCAAGATCACCGCTTCAAATGCGGGGCATGAATATCCTGTTATCAGAAAGCCCGACGGCAGCTTTGAGCTGTTCAAGGATAAGCACTGCTTCGTCATCGGCGGCGTGGAGGAAATGCGGTACAAGCAGTATGAATTTACCCTTGAAAAGGGCGGCACGCTGTTCGTCTATACCGACGGCGTTCCCGAGGCTACCGACAGCGGCGAGAATATGTACGGCACCGACAGGCTGCTAAAGGTCATGAACCTTGACCCGGAGGCCTCGCCGAAGAAGATACTCGAAACAGTCCACGAAGATGTGAACAGGTTTGTGGGAGATGCTCCCCAGTTCGACGATCTGACCATGCTGTGCATCAAGCTGAAAAAGTAAGGGAGGGTTACTGTTGAGCAATACGTTTTCTCTTTCAAAGGCATATGAAAAGCATTTCAAGATAGGCGCTGCCGTGTCGCATCTGAATATCGACAGCTATACCGATGTCCTTGCGCAGCATTTCAGCAGCCTTACCACCGAGAACGAGCTGAAATATCAAGATACCGAGCCGGAGGAGGGCCGCTTCACCTTTGAACACGCTGATACGATCTTTAATGTCGCCCGCCGTCTTGGCATAAAGGTGAGGGCTCACGCCCCCGTGTGGCACTGGGCTACCGGCGAGTGGATGTTTAAAGACGGCGATAGGCCCGCAGCCCCGGAGCTTATATACGAGCGCATCGAGGCTCACACCAAGGCTCTCTGCGAGCGCTATAACGAGGACGTTTATGCATGGGATGCAGTGAACGAGGCGATCAGAGACGATGCCCCCGGTGACGGCGATGAAAGCGGCATCTACCGCAGCAGCGAATACTTTAAGCTTTGCGGCCCCGGGTTCATCGAGGCGGCCTTCAAGGCAATGGATAAGTATTCCCCGAAGGCGCAGCTGTTCTACAATGACTACAACGAGTGCGTCCCCGAAAAGCGGGAGCGCATCGTCCGTCTTATCCGTGATCTGCGGGAAAAGGGCTGCCGCATCGACGGCTTCGGGATGCAGCAGCATCACTTCGCCGCCCCCCGATTACGACGAGATCAAGCGCTCTATCGAGGTCTATGCGGGACTGGGTCTGCGGCTGCACGTTACCGAGCTGGATGTTTCCCTTATGGCCGTGATCAATCACGGCGAGACACGTCTGAAGCCCGGCGACCCCGGCTTTGAGGAATATGTAAGGGAGACCCTTGACCCCACGCCGGAAAAGCTGGCTAAGATCGGAGAGATATATGTGAAGCTCTTTGAGATCTACCGCAGCTATTCCGATGTGATCGACTGCGTCACCACCTGGGGCGTAGCGGACGACTACACCTGGCTGGATCACTTCGGCGGAGCCGCCGGCATCCCGCCCGTGAAGCAGTACCCGCTGATGTTCGATACAGACCACCGGCCAAAGCCCTTCGTAGCAAAGCTGATAGAGTTAGCATAGCTGACAGTTGACAGTTGATAATGAACGGTGTCGTCCAGCGGCGACAAAATGGCCATTCGGCCGCCGCAGCTCTGTGAGAACGGAAACGTTGGTTTTCTATTCTCGCTGCGGTGGCCGAATGGCCATAATTGCGCCCTGCAGGCGCTCATTTCATTATCAGCTGTCAATTATAGATAAGGTCTCCCAGCATAAGGTCGCGCTCGAGAGAAACGGGAGTGGTGTCCTTGTCGATGACTACCAGCTCGATGCCCATGATGCGGGCGAAGTCCCGGAGAGTCTGTGCGGTAACGTCATAGGAAAGCACGGTATGGTGTGCGCCGCCGGCGATTATCCAGCACTCCAGCCCCTCAAGGAAGGAGGGCTCGGGTCTCCACATCGCTCTTGCTACGGGAAGGTTCGGCATATCCTGGAAGGGCTTTTCGCAGGTAACGTCCTGCGCGATAAGGCGGAGCCGTCCGCCCATGTCGATCAGCGACAGCGCCTTGGCCTTGCCCGCCTTGCCCTCAAAGACCAGTCTTGCGGGAGGCTCTCTGTCACCGATGCCGAGGTGATGCACCTCGATGCGGGGCTTATCGGCGGCGATGCTGGGGCAGACCTCAAGCATATGTGCGCCGAGTATCAGCTCGTGCTTGTAATCATAGGTGTAATCCTCCATGAAGGAGGCGCTGCCGTCGGGATACATTGCCTTGATGACAGCGGTCATGCCGGCGGTCTTCCAGTCGCCCTCGGCACCGAAGCCGTAGCCCTTGTACATAAGATGCTGTGCCGCCAGACCGGGGAGCTGCTTCATGCCGTGAAGATCCTGGAAGGTGTTGGAGAAGGCCTTTGCCCCCTCGCGGACGAGTATCCTTTCGATAGCTATCTCCTCTCTCGCTTGATAGCGGATAGCCTCGGTGTCCTTTTCGTCGAAGGTGTAAAGCTCGGCATACTCCTTCATAAGGGCATCGATCTCGGCATCGGTGACAGCGTTCATCATCTCTGCAAGATCGCCCACTGCCCAGGTGTTGACCTGCCAGCCAAGCTTCAGCTGTACCTCAACCTTATCGCCCTCGGTGACAGCGACCTCGCGCATATTGTCGCCGAAGCGGACGATCTTCAAGCTCCGGCTGAACATGACGCCCGCTGCGGCTCTCTGCCACCGGGCGATCTTCTCCTGCACAGCCGGATCCTTCCAGTAGCCCGCGACAACAGTTCTTGCAGCGCGGAGCCTTGCTCCGATAAATCCATGCTCCCTGTCGCCGTGAGCCGACTGGTGGAGGTTCATGTAATCCATGTCGATCTCTTCGTTGGGGATAGTTTCATTATACTGTGTGTGAAGATGCAGCCAGGGCTTCTGCAGCAGGGCAAGGCCGTTTATCCACATCTTTGAGGGGGAGAAGGTGTGGCAGAAGGTGATGATGCCGGCGCACTCGTCGTCGTAGTTTGCTTCCTTGACTGCCTTTTCTATCTCGGCCTCGGTCTTGGCGGTGAGCTTGTATTCCACCGGGAAGGGCAGCTTCAGCCCCGCCGCGATCTCCTTTGAGTCGGCCTCCACCTGTCGGAGAGTCTCCTCGCCGTACAGGAACTGTGAGCCGGTTATGAACCAAAATTTCAGCATAATAATACAGACCTTTCTGTGTCAGACCGAAGCAGCGGCCTTTTCCGCTGCCACGCCTGCTTTGTAAAGTTTCATATATGATTTGATGCCTTCAACATCCTCCGGGGCGGGAGAAACGGTGCTGCCGTTCATGCCGCCGAAGACCTTCTTATCCAGAAAATCCTGAAGGGAAAGGGCTCTGTCCTCACGGGCAGCAAAGGCCGCCAGAAGAGCGATGCCCCATGCGCCGCCCTCGCCCGCCGACTGCATAAGCGTGATATCTGCACCCAGCGCTGCCGCAAGTATGCTCTGACTGGGGACGGGGGTCTTGAACAGTCCGCCGTGGGCGTAGATCCTTTCCAGCGAGACCTGCTCCTCCTCGGTGAGGATATCCATACCAAGCTTGAGGGTGGCAACGCAGGAATAGACAAGGCTCCTTGCCAGATTTTCCACAGTGAAGTCCGAGTCGGGGCTTCTGAACAGCAGGGGCTTGCCGGAGTCAAGGCCGGTTATCTGCTCGCCGGCGTAGTAGTTGTAGGATACTATCCCGCCGCAGTCGGGTGCGCCCTTGGCGGCAAGAGAGTAGATAAGATCATACAGCTTGCCCTTGGATATCTCGGTTCCGGCCGCTCCGAGGAGCCCGCCGAACATCCTCACCCATGCATCGAGGTCGGTGGTGCAGTTGTTGCAGTGTACCATAGCCACCGGGTCGCCGCAGGGGGTGGTGACGATGTCGATCTCCCTATGGACGGCTTTCAGATTTTTTTCCAGAACTATCATAGAGAAAATGGAGGTTCCCGCCGAAACGTTCCCTGTACGGACGGCTATGCTGTTTGTGGCAGTCATGCCAGTCTGTGCGTCGCCCTCCGGGGGGCAGAAGGGAACTCCCGCGGAAAATGTTCCCGTCGGGTCAAGGAGCCTTGCGCCCTCCTCCGTGAGCTTGCCGGCACACTCGCCCACTGCCGCGATTCTCGGCAGGATGTCAGACAGCTTGGCGGTGAACCGTGTGCCGCGAGTGATCTCCTCAAAGCGGAGGATCATTCTCTCGTCGTAGCAGCATTCAGTAGGATCTATCGGGAATATGCCGGAGGCGTCGCCGATTCCGATGACCTTTTCACCTGTCAGCAGCAGGTGAACATAGCCCGCAAGGGTGGTCATAAAGCCGATCCTGTCTATATGCTCCTCATCATTGAGGATAGCCTGATAAAGATGCGCGATGCTCCAGCGCTGGGGAATGTTGAAGCTGAACTCCTCCGTCAGCCTTGCAGCGGCGGCCTCGGTCATGGTGTTTCGCCATGTGCGGAAGGGCACAAGCTGCTCACCGGCTTTGTCAAAAACAAGATAGCCGTGCATCATAGCCGAAACGCCCATTGCCGCAGCCGAGGTGAGCTTAACGCCGTATTCACTCTCAACGCTCCTCATCAAGTCGGCAAAGCAGTCCTGCAGGCCTTCCCTTACCTCCTCCAGCGGGTATGTCCAGACACCGTCGAGCAGTGAGTTCTGCCAGTCGTGTACGCCGGAAGCGAGAGGCACGTTAGCCTCGTCCGTAAGCACTGCCTTAATCCTTGTTGAACCGAATTCGATACCGATACAGCATCTTCCCGATGTGATGATCTCTGCTTTGTTCATGCAGCAGCCTCCTTTGATTTCTTCATGTTCGCCTTTTTGCGGCGGGCAATGATCATGCTTTGTACGACCAGGAAGATGCACAGCATAGCCGCAATGGTTATACCTGTCCACCAGGGCTGGTCGAGACCCAGCGAGGAAACGATGTTCTGTATCAGCACCAGCGAAAGCACTCCGAACAGCGTTCCTGCTATATTTCCAACGCCGCCCGTCAGCATCGTTCCGCCGATGATCGAGGAGGCTATGGCGTTCATTTCAGCGCCCGAGGCGTGAGAGGGCGAGCCGGAGCCGACGTGCATGAAATACACAAAGCCGCCGATGCCCGCTAAAAGCC
The DNA here is from genome assembly GCA_017450925.1 of Ruminococcus sp. GTDB lineage: Bacteria > Bacillota > Clostridia > Oscillospirales > Ruminococcaceae > FB2012. The sequence goes on from JAFSSS010000068.1 coordinate 25,727, forward strand.
CGCATATTACATAAGAGATGAAGGTGGTCCTCTGAACGTTGATACCCAGCATAAGAGCGCTCTGCCTGTTGCCGCCGACAGCATAGAAGTTCCGTCCCGTCCTGCTCCATTTAAGCACGCAGAACAGCACTATCACCAGTGCCACGATGACACCTATCTCGACAGTGGCGGTGTTGCCTTAAAGATCTGACTGAAATATCTGTAATCTTGAAAGCCCACCTCAAAGGCGATCTCGTATATCATCTTTGAGGTGCAGCAAAGCAGCTCCTCGACCTTTTTGATATCGAGCCGCCTTACGCTGAAAAGCTCGTCTGCCGAATTGCTCTGTACCATGATTCTCCTCCGCTGTTATTTCAGCACTGCTACCGAATTGCGAACTATCAGCTCCGGTGTGAATATCCTGTCCGAAGGCTCCGGACGGGTGCGTTCTATCATGCCGATAAGTATCTCCGCCGCGGCGCTGCCCAGCATACTGTGAGGATGTCTCACCGTGGTGAGCGGCACCTCGCAGATCGCGGCGTAGCGCGAGTCGTCTATGCCGACGACGGACAGATCATCCGGCACGCTTATTCCGTTTTCCCGGCAGAACTGCAAAAGACCCACCGCCATTTTATCGTTGTAGCAGACCGCCGCCGTGGTCTCGGAAAACAGATCCACCAGCTTGTCTCTGGCGTAGCGGAAGATCTCGTTCCTGTCCGCCGTGGAATACCAGAAAACATTCTGCTCAAAGCCCTTGACGTTGTGCTCAAGGCAGCTCCGCATAAACCCGCTGTAGCGCTTGTGACCCTGTATATCGTCCAGCGCGAAGATGCCCGCGATGCTCCTGTGGCCGTTGTCGAAAAGGTGGTCGGTAACGGTTTTTCCGGCGGCTTCATCGTCCATTGCCACGCAGGGAAAATCCGCCCACGGGTATTTTGCGTTGAAGAACACCAGCGGCACGCCGTTCTCACGAAGCTCCCTGTAAAGGGGCATATTCGGGTTCGGCAGCGCGCTCTTTGAGGGCTCGACGATAAGCCCGCAGACCCCGGAGGAGATCATGCTTTCCAGCGCCTGTGTTTCCTCCAGCACTTGGTTGTGGGTGATAGACAGCTGCATCTGATACCCTGCCTCGCCCAGCACGCTTTCAATGCCTGTTACGATATGCGGAAAGATGTAGTCGCTGAAATAAGTTGAGATAACGCCGACGGTCTTCTTTACGGGCGCAGCCGCCGGAGCTGCCGTTCTCCCGCTGACAAAGGTACCGCTGCCCCGGACACGGCAGATGACATTCTCACTTTCCAGCCGCATCATAGCCTGTCTGACGGTCTGCCTGCTGACCCCGTGGATAGCGCACAGCTCCTTCTCTGTGAGGAAACGGTCGTTGGGCTTCAAACCCTCTGTTTCGATGTATTTCTTCGCCCATTCAACAATGGTGAGGTATTTGAAATTGTCCATTTCAGCCTCCTGTTTATTGATAATACGGTCAACGGGACGGCCTGCGGCGACTGATGCCGCAGTTCCCCAATTATTGGTTATGACAATTATACCACGGCAAAGCATATTTGTAAATACAACTTTGTTAACAGCTTTTATTTTTGTTCACATATCCAATTTCGGCAGCTCTGCCTTGTCAGTTCTGCACAATACATCTTCCGAAAAGAGACACATCACACCGGGCTGTTGTATTGCTTCTCTCCTCCGGGCAATAAAAAACGCACCGCCCGCCGGGGGCAGTGCGCTGCACTGTTAAGCTTCTGTGTATCGACGCAGGACAGCTGACATCTGATGATGCTGTCACTTCTGCTTTTTGTCCTTCTGCTCTGCCGACAGCTTTTCAAATTCATCGGTCTTGAAGGTGGTGACGATGTCATAAACAGAGGTCACCATTAGGAAGAAAAGCAGCATAGCGCCGGTAAAGCTCATGATGATGAATATCTTTCCCGTATCCACAAGGCCGTCAACTGCCTTGGCGGCATCCACGGCATCCTCGTAGCCTCGGAAGGCGGCAATGTATTTTACGGCAAGTATGTTTGCGACAGCGGCAAAGGCGATAACAGCCGTCCGCACAGCGCCCACGGCCTTGTTTGCACCCTTGAGGGCAATAACGCTAAGCACGGCCGAAGCAAGCGTCATCCCCATATAGACAAAGAAGACGTATGTCCACCGGCGGCAGGCGGCGAGGTACTCGTCAGAGGTCATGACAGCAGGGGCGCTTGCCAGTCTTACAAAGGAGATCAGATATATCATTCCCGCAATGAACGTAAGCATCAGCACGATGCGAAAGATCACGGTCATTTTTTTGCTTTTCATAAGGCCACCTCACATTATCAGCATCTTAATATATTTTAACACACCGCTCCGTGCCTTGTCAAGACCGCCGCGGTTGACAAAGGGCGGGGGAAATGGTATAATGTCTAAAAGAAAAATGGAGGGATAAGGTGTGAGACTTGACGGCTTCGGACTGTTTGTCCGGGATATGGGTGAGATGATACGCTTTTACAGAGATGTCCTCGGCTTTGAGATCAAAGAGGACGAGAACACCTCAAATGTCTATCTTGTAAAGGACGGTACCCTTTTCCTTCTCTACGGCAGACAGGACTTTGAGAATATGACCTCCCGGAAATATGAATATGTCAAAGGCCTCAACGGCCACTTCGAGCTGGCGCTTTATGTTGATACCTTTGAAGAGGTGGATGCAGAATATGCCCGGACGGTCAGCCTCGGCGCCCGCTCCGTGATGCCGCCGGAGACCGAGCCTTGGGGTCAGCGCACCTGCTATATCGCAGACCCGGAGGGCAACCTTATAGAGATCGGTTCCTTTAACAGACCGTTCAGATCGTAGGATCAGATGCCTTGTAACAGGGGTATTGTGAAGAAAGGAGTATTATTATGACTACTAAATGTCCAAAGTGCGGATCGGAAAAAATAATGCAGGGAGAGCTTTCCAGCTTCGGAGGGTTCGTGTTCATCCCCGAGGGTGAGCAGGGCATCGCCAAGAAAAGCTCCTTCATCACTGCGGGTGCCTGCAAGGAATGCGGCGCAGTGTTCGATATCTCTCTGACCGATAAGCCCAACAAGCTCACCGACAGATAAGCCTTGAGGATGTGTTCAAATGAGGATCGCAGAAAACTGGCAGGACTATAGGATCATCGACACCTCTGACGGCGATAAGCTGGAAAGTTGGGGCGGCAGGATACTGGTGCGCCCCGACCCGCAGATAATCTGGAAAACGCCCCATAAGTCCGAGCTGTGGGATAAGGCGGACGCAGTGTATCACCGCTCCTCAAGAGGGGGCGGAGAATGGGAGTACCGCAGGAGCCTGCCGGAAAGCTGGCAGATAGGCTACGGCAGTCTTAGGTTCGTCATCCGGCCCACCGGCTTCAAGCATACCGGGCTCTTTCCGGAGCAGGCCGTCAACTGGGAGCTGATGCGCGGTCTTATCCGCGGCGCGGGAAGACCGATAAAGGTGCTGAACCTCTTCGCCTATACCGGCGGAGCGACCCTTGCCTGCGCAGAGGCGGGGGCTTCAGTTTCCCATGTGGATGCCTCAAAAGGAATGGTTCAGTGGGCGAGGGAAAACGCCGCCGCGTCGGGGCTGTCGGATAAGCCCGTCCGCTGGCTGGTGGATGACTGCGAGAAGTTCGTTAAGCGGGAGATAAGGCGGGGGAACCTCTATGACGCCGTTGTTATGGATCCGCCCAGCTACGGCCGAGGCCCCGGCGGGGAGGTCTGGAAGCTGGAGGATAACGTCTTTGAGCTGGTAAAGACCTGCGCGGACGTGCTTTCCGACAAGCCGCTGTTCTTCCTGCTCAACAGCTATACCACCGGGCTTTCGCCCTCGGTCATGGCTTATATTTTGAGCGAGATAATCACCCCGCGGTTCGGCGGAAGGGTCACGGCGGACGAGATCGGCCTGCCGGTGGAAAAGGCTTCAATGCCCCTGCCCTGCGGCTCAACCGCCGTATGGACAAAATAGCAAGGAGGAACAGCTATGCCGCTTATCACAGCGGGAACTCCCGCCCCGGATTTTTCACTTGAGGATAAGGACGGAAATACCGTTACGCTCTCTTCCTTCAGAGGAGGCAGAGTGGTGCTGTATTTTTATCCGAAGGACAACACCCCCGGCTGCACCCGGCAGGCCTGTGCCTTTGCGGGAGCCTACAGCGAGTTCAAAAGGCTGGGCGTTACTGTCATCGGCATCAGCAGGGACAGCACCGCCTCGCATCAGAAATTCGCCGAGAAGCACTCCCTGCCCTTTATCCTGCTCTCCGACCCGGAAAGACAGGCTATCGAGGCCTTCGGCGTTTGGCAGGAGAAGAAGAACTACGGCAAGGTGAGTATGGGCGTTGTCCGCAGCACCTTCATCATCGACGAAAACGGCATCATTGAAAGGGCTATGCCCAAGGTCAAGCCCGATACCAACGCCGCCGAGATACTTGAGTATCTTAAGGGCGGGAAATAAGCCGTCATAAGGCTCTCTCTGCCCCGGGGCAGAGGGAGTTTTTTTCTGCGCTTTATTGGGCTGAACTACTTGCAATTTCATTATAAATGTGGTATAGTTATAATGTTGGATAATGTATTGTCGGAGGTGCAGGTATGGGTTCGGAGATAATGACAGTCACCACTGACAGCTTCAGCATGAAATATTTCCGCTTCGGCAGAGGAAAAACACCTATGGTCATCATCCCCGGGGTGAGCATACGCAGCGTTATGGAGTCAGCCGCCGCCGTCAGATATGCTTATAAGCGCTTTGAAGAGGATTTCGATATCGTCCTCTTCGACAGGATAGACGATATCCCAGAGGGGTATTCGGTAACGGATATGGGCGAGGATACCGCCAAGGCTATGGAAAGGCTGGGGCTGCGGGAGGTCTGCATGATCGGCATTTCGCAGGGCGGGATGATAGCACAAGTCATCGCCGGGAGACATCCGGGGCTTGTGAAGGCTCTGGTGCTCGCCGCCACCACCTGCGCTGACAACGAGATGTCACAGCAGGTCTTTGACACAGTCGTCAGGCTCTGCGCCGAGGGCAGGAGCAGAGAGCTTAATCTGCTTATGGCGGAAAGGATATACACCCCGGCGTTCTTTGAAAAATACCGCGAGGTGTTCGAGGAGGCCTCCGCCGCGATAACAAAGGCCGACCTTGTGCGCTTTTCCCGCATGACCGTAAGAATGAAGGATTTCGATTTCCGTCAGGAGCTTTGCAATATAAAATGCCGGGCTCTTGTAATGGGCGGGTCTGATGACAGGATATTCGGCATCGCTGCGTCAAAGGAGCTGGCAAGGCAGCTCGGGTGCGGGATATACGTTTTTGAGGGCTATGGCCACGCATTCTATGACGAGAGCGATGACTTTAAGGAGAAGACCTACAGCTTTTTTACTGAACAATAAATACACACCTATGATATGACCGGAAGGGAGAGAGGGTTATTTCCGAGGAAAATCTTTGTTTTGCCGACTTTGAATTTACCTGCGGGTTTTATATAGACAAGGCACAGTGTGAGCTGTTAAGCATCGGCCTTGTGATCTGCGACGGAAATTACAATGTGCTGAAGACCTATTACCGCACGGCAAAACCAAATATACACAGCAAGCTGACCAAGCAGTGCCGCAAGCTCACAAAGCTGACGCAGGAGGAGATCAATGCTTCGGCGGATGCCGACGAGGCCGCCGCAGAGGTCTGCTCGCTTCTGAAGCAGTTCGGCGTAAGACAGGTCAGCGTTTGGGGGAACTTCGACCGCCCCGGCCTGCTGTCGGATATCAAGCAGCACGCAAGGGCAAGAAAAAGCGCCTCGAATGTGAGCAGGATGCTTTCAATGGTCAAGGATATACAGAACGAGACCATAAAGAAAATGAAGCTGCCGCAGGCAATAAATATCAAGGACTTGGCATCGGCCTTTGACTATGTGCCGGCTACAGGCGCTTTCCATAATGCGCTGACAGATGCGCTGGCTCTTTATACCGTGCATAAGGCCGTATGGACTACGGATATCTACAGCTGTGAGAAATTCGTGCAGCTAAAAAGAGCAAGGCTCGATAAGATCGAGGCGGACAAGCGTGCCGCTGAGCAGCGCCGCAAGGAGCTGACGCTGATGATACCCATGACCGACAGGGAAAAGGAGTTCTATTCCACCCTCGAGCGCATCGAGGATAAGAACGATTACTGGCGGCTCAGGTTTAGGATCATGAACGTGTTCCAGCGGATGCCCGACGAGGAGCTGTTCTATTTCATCGTCCTGCACGCTCCCCGCCGCACAAAGCTTACGCCCGTCTCAAAATACTCCCCCGCAAAATACGAGGGCGGAGATGTGAGAGAGTTTTCCAGACAGGATTTTGACAGCATCCTGTTGGACGAGATAAGCAGAAAGCTGCCCGTTAGGAGCTGACCTGCATCGACCGTTTTAAGGGAGGTATAACAAATGGCATTACCGTTTTTGGTAGGAATTTTTTCTTCGATCAAAAAGAATGCAAAGGGCTCTGTCAAGGAGGCTGTGAAAAGACAGAACGGCGACCTTGAAAAGCTTAGGCTCCGCAAGGAGGACTGCAATGAAAAAATACAGGCTCTCCGGGAAGAAAGAGAGGCCTCTTTAAAAGGGCTCATCGCTGTATTGAAAAGAGTTAGAGAGACCGAGAACAGACCCCTCTTTGACGAGCTGAATATTTCCAATGTGGAGCTGGTGCCCTTTGACCTAAAGGGGATATCAGTGGCCGCCGAGGATCCCTCCGCATTCATCATCCTGAATGCCCCGGATATCGGCTGGGAGATCGACGACTGGAATTCCCTCCCCTCGCCGGAGGACGCCGAGGTGGCTTGGGATGCAATGCTGGAAAACGAGAAGAGGATCAACGGCTGGGTCTCCTATTATGTTGATCTGCAGATACTGGCAGAAAAATATGCCCATTCCCTCGGATTGATAAGAGGTCTGTATGAAACGCATATCGGCGTGCTGGATCAGTTCCGCGAGAAGAACGGGAAAACCGACTGGAACGAGTTCGGTGAGGCTCAAAAAATGGCCTTCCGCAATACTGTGCTGCTTACAAAGCTGATATATGAAATGTGTGGGACAGGTCTTGTCAAGGAGGGCAGCAGCCCGTCTGACAGGATCAACTCCGAGCAGTGCCTTGCACTTATCGGAAAGGCACAGCAGCTTTGCAGTGAAAGAGGCTTTGAGTATGACGGCACGACATATGATGTCGTACTCAAGGGCAGCGCAAGAGATTATTTCAACTACTGCTACAGGCTGGAGCAGAAGCTCCCCGCACTGCTGCCTATCAGCAGCGAACAGGCCGCTCCCATACTGGAAGCCCTTAGAAGGGAAAACAGCGTTTCGATCAGCCGCGAGGTCACACATCTCCACGCCAGAACTGTCATGGACAAGCTCCGCGATATTGACATAAAGGCTCAAAGAAAGATCTCGCCCGACGGGACGAGCACCTATTATATCGAACTTGTATGATACGAAAGGATGATGACAATGTTTCTGAACAGATTATCCGCGGAACAAAAAGAGCTGTTTCTTGACCTTTGCATCCATGCTTCAAAATCCAATCAGAATTTTTCCGCCGAGGAAAAGAGCAAGATCATTGAGTACTGTGAGGAAATGCGCACCGAGATACGCTTTGACGAGCATTCCTCCCTTGCAGAGGCAGCCGAAAGACTGGCCGCTGTAAGCACCCCTCAAGAGCTTAGAATGATCGTGCTGGAAACGGCTGCCCTTATTATCTCCGACAACGTTTATGACGACGACGAGAAGAAATTCTTTGAGACCCTTACCGCAAAGCTGGGTCTGAACAAGCAGGAGACCGACGGCGTTTTCGATATGCTCAACGAGCTTACAGCCGTTTATCAGAAGATATACGATTTTATCGAGCAGTAAAAATGAAAGCTAAGGTTTTGGCAGCAGTATGCGCCGGAGTGCTTACGGCAGCAGCCGCGGCAGGCTGCAGCGGGAGCGGCGGCTCCTCTGCCGGTGAAGCCTCCTCCGCGCCTGAAAGCCGGCAGACAGAGACCTCCTCCGCTGCGGACAGCGAGGTTTCTGCCGCAGACAGCGCCCCGTATCCCGCCGCGGAAAGCGATGCGATCCAAGAAAGCGATAGCACAGGTGCGGAGCTGACCTCCGAGGGAGAGCCTGTGCTGATAATGGATCCGGTGGATGCGCTGGCGGATAAGCTGCCGGATGAAAGGCTGGATATCACTGATGTCAGGCTGCTTTGTGCCGCCCCAGTCACCGAGACGGAGAGACAAGCTCTGCCCTCGGAACGGCTCTTTGAGAAGAAGTACGGCGGCAGGCTTGTTGTGGATGCTGCTCCGAAGGGGGAGCTTTGGGGAAGGCTTACTGCTGCAGTAATGTCAAACGAGGCTCCCGATCTGGTGCCGACAGACACAGCCGATCTGTTCCCCCGCGCCGCCGCCGACAGGCTGTTGGTGCCGGTGGATGCGGTGGTGGATACGTCGGACGAGCTGTGGACTGCCGCCGAGGAGTATTCCGCCGCCTTCAACTACCGGGGGAAGCGATACGCGCTGGTGTTTGAAAACAGGCCGGAGTATGTCTGCATATATAACAAGAACACGTTCAGAGAAAACGGGCTTGAGGATCCAGCAGCCCTCTACCGACAGGGAGTGTGGAGCCACGGCTGGTTCGAGACCCTCTGCCGCAGCTTCACCGAAAAGGGCAGCGACAGGATCGCTATCGACGGCGAGGACTTCGCGGCGGCTCTCTCCGAAAGCTGCGGCGTACCGCTTATCACAATGAAGGGCGGGCAGGTCGTCTCAAATCTTGATGACAGCCGCCTTGCCGAAACTCAAGACTGGATGTTCAGCCTTGCAGAGCAGGGGCTTTGCGCCGAGGTGCCGCAGTGGGGCATCAGCAGCGGCAAGACCCTCTTCTGCCCCGTGAAGCTAAGCGCTCTGGAGCTGGACAGAGCCTCGGCAGAACGCTTCGGCGATACCGGAGATGTCATGCTCCTGCCTATGCCAAAGGACGAGGAGGCCTGCATCTCGGCTGTTCCCCACGGCTTTTGCTTCCCGGCCGGAAGCAAAAACCCCAAAGGAACTGCCGCCTATCTAAGATGCCTTTATGCTGCCAGCGAGGCCGATAGAGAGGCCGAAGAGCGCCGTCTGACGGAGGACTGCGGCTGGAGCGAGGAGATGCTCGAGATGCGCCGGGAGTGCTTCCGACTGGCTCAAGAAAACCCCGTGACTGATTTCTCGGAGGGGCTGCCTCTTGAGATATATGAACGGCTGCTGAAGGGCGTTCTCGGCAGGACAATGTCCGGCGGCGGAAACGCCGTAAGCTGGGACGAGACCGTTGAAGAGCTGAAAAAGCAGCTGGATTTCGCGGTCATGACTGCAAATGACACGGAGCCTGTCGGCCCGTGATAAAAGGAGTAAGTGAAAAATGCAATATCTGTTGCTTGTGGCAGGGTTTATCCTGCTTATCAAGGGTGCTGACTTTTTCGTTGACGGAAGCTCGGGACTTGCAAAACGGCTTCGGGTGCCGTCGATGATAATCGGTCTGACGGTGGTGGCAATGGGCACCAGTCTGCCGGAGACTGCTGTCAGCGTTACCGCCTCGCTTCAAGGCAAAAACGACCTCGCTATCAGTAATGCGGTGGGCTCCAACATCTTCAATCTGATGATAGTCTGCGGCATCACCGCAGTTATAACTCCCCTTGTTATAAAAAAGGGGACGCTCAAGCGCGAGTTCCCGTTTTCGATAATCTGCGCGGCCGTGCTGATGATCTTCGGCCTTACCGGGCAGGAGGTCAACCGCATTGAGGGTATCATCCTGCTGGTGATGTTCGCAGGATTTCTGGCCTATACTATCCTCGCCGCAAAGCGTTCAAGAAATGCCCTCGACGAGGAGCCTGTTAATAATAAGCTCATGCCTATGTGGATGTGCATCATATTCATCCTCGTCGGCGGCACCGGGATCGCCTTCGGCGGAAGACTGGTAGTCAATTCAGCCTCGGAGATCGCCAGATCCTTCGGCATTTCCGATAACGTGATCGGTATGACCATAGTCGCCCTCGGCACCAGCCTGCCGGAGCTGTTCACCTCGATAGTGGCCGCCAAGCACGGCGAGGTGGATATCGCCCTCGGAAATGTCATCGGCTCCAATGTGTTCAACATCCTGTTCGTCCTCGGAATCGCCACCACGATCTCACCTGTAAGCTTTGTTACCGCAAACACAGTTGACTGCATCGCCCTTATCGCAATGAGCCTTATAGCAATGATCTTCTGCTGGACAAAGCTTACCCTTGACCGCTGGGAGGGCGCTGCAATGGCCGCGACCTATGCCGCGTATGTCGTTTACATCACCTTCAGATAAGCTTCAGCCCCGCTCCCGCACCGCCGGGAGCGGGGCTTTGTCTGTAGGGCAATTGCTCCTATTATAAAGGCTGCTGATCTGTTCATTTTTGTCATATTGACAAAGTTAGGCTGCAAGTCTTTACTTTGTGACCGATCTATGATATAGTAAACTATGTAACAGGGACTTTTGTCTTGTATTATTGAAAGGAAGTATGAAAATGAAACTAAGAAGAACTATTATTGCTGTGCTTAGCGCTCTCGCAATGACCGGCGCTGCGGCACTGACCTCCTGCGGCTCCTCCGACAGCTCCTCTAAGGCTGATAACAGCACTGCTGCTGACATCAGCACCCCCGCCGCTGCCGAAAGCACCGCTGAACCCTCCGGCGAGGGCGACGGCTCTTGGAAAAAGGTACAGGACAGCGGCAAGCTGATCCTCGGACTGGATGCCACCTTCAAGCCTATGGGCTACACCAGCGAGAACGATGAGATCGTAGGCTTCGACATCGACTGCGCCAAGGAGGTATGCACCCGTCTCGGCATCAAGCTGGAGACCTACGGCGTAAACTGGGACACCAAGGAGATCGACCTTGACGCCGGCACTATCGACTGCATTTGGAACGGCCTTTCGGTTTCCGAGGAGCGCAAAAAGGTCATGCTTATGAGCGAGCCTTATATGCAGAACAAAATGGTATTCGTTGTAAATGACAGCAGCGAGATCAAGACACTTTCCGACCTCAACGGCAAGTCTGTTGCCGTTCAGAACGGCTCTACCGCTCAGGAGATCCTTGTGGCATCTGATGTCGGCAAAACTGTTACCGTCAACGAGCTTGGCACCAATGTTGAGGCTCTCAACCAGCTTGAAATGAATATGTGCGACGCTGTTTTCCTTGACTCGGTAGTTGCTGAATACGAGATCTCGACTTCCGGCAAGGCCTTCAGAATGCTTGAGGAGGGTCTTGAGCCCGAGGAGTACGCTATCGGCTTCAGGCTTGGCGACAAGGAGCTTTGCGACAAGGTCTATGGCACACTGAAGGAAATGAAGGCTGACGGCAAGCTGGCCGAGATATCCACCAAATGGTTCGGCAAGGATATCACCACAGTTAAATAACAACTCACATCAAATGAACTGACCGGGCGGCTCCCAATCGGAGCTGCCCGGTCTTTTTTTATCTGCACAAAAAAGGCCGCCCTTGTGGGACAGCCTTGAATGCGATATTAAACCAACTTGATAATAGCCATTTCAGCAGCATCACCGCGGCGGGGACCTGTCTTGATGATCTGGGTGTAACCGCCGTTGCGTCCGGAATAACCGGGAGCGATGTCATCAAACAGCTTCTTAGCTACGGACTCCTTAGTTATATAAGCGAGTACCTGACGCTTTGAATGGAGGTCGCCGACTTTGCCGAGGGTTATCATTTTCTCGGTCATAGCGCTTACTTCCTTAGCTCTTGTCACAGTTGTTTCTATCTTACCGTTTTCGAGAAGGTATGTGACCATAGCTCTGAGCATTGCCTTTCTGTGGTCGGTAGCCCTTCCCAGCTTTCTTGTGCCTGGCATAGATATTCACTCCTTAATTTAATTATCTTCTTCAGAACTGAGGTCGTAGCCCAGCGATTGCAGCTTTTCCTTAACCTCATCAAATGATTTCTTACCAAGGTTTCTGACCTTCATCATTTCTTCTGCCGACTTTCCGATCAGGTCGTTAACGGTATTGATGCCTGCACGCTTCAGGCAGTTGAATGAACGCACCGATAAGTCAAGTTCCTCAATGGTCATCTCCAGGATCTTCTCCTTGCCCTTATCATCCTTTTCGGCCATCATCTCTACAGTGCCTGCCTCTTCCGAGAGGTCAATGAAGAGATTAAGATGCTCGTTGAGGAGTTTGGCTGCCAGCGATACAGCTTCCTTAGCCGAGATAGTGCCGTCGGTCCAAACCTCGATAGTGAGCTTATCGTAATCGGTGATCTGTCCTACACGGGTATTATCCACAGTGTAGTTCACCTTGAGTACCGGTGTGTAAATGCTGTCAACAGCGATAACGCCTATAGGCACATTGCCCTGCTTCTGCATAATAGCCTTGTTCTTTTCGGCGGGAACATAGCCCCTGCCTCTGTCCAGAACGATCTCCATATACAGCTTAGCGCCTGCGCTAAGAGTAGCGATATGCATATCGGGAACGAGGATGCCTACCTCGGAATCAGTCTTGATGTCTCCGGCAGTAACGACGCATTCGCCTTCTGCCTCGATATATACGGTCTTGGGACCGTCGCCGTAAAGCTTTGCAGTCAATCCCTTGAGGTTGAGGATGATCTCTGTAACATCCTCCTTGACTCCGGGGATAGTAGAGAGCTCATGGTGAACGCCGTCGATCTTTACGGATGTAACGGCCACACCCGGCAATGAGGAGAGCAGCACTCTTCTGAGCGAGTTGCCCAGTGTCGTGCCGTAGCCGCGCTCCAACGGTTCAAGGATGAACTTTCCATATGTTCCGTTGCTTTTAAGCTCGGCTGTTTCGATCTCAGGCTTTTCTATTTTTTCAAGCATTTATTGACCCTCCTGTATCTGAACTCAGGCTACGCCTGTCACGCAGCCCTTAACCCTTCTGCAGTGTCCGAATAATTCAGACAGCTTACTTTGAATACAGCTCGACGATGAGGTGCTCCTCCAGCTCGTAGTCGAGATCGTCCTTAACAGGCATACGGACAACCTTTGCGTTCTGTGCGTCCTTATTCACGTCCAGCCACGAGGGAGTGAGTCTGCCGGCAGTTGTCTCTGCGATCTGCTTGAACTTCTCGCTCTTCTTGCTGTTCTCTCTAAGTGAGATAACGTCGCCTACCTTTACTCTGTAGGAAGGAATGTCAACTCTCTTGCCGTTTACGTCATAATGTCCGTGTACGACCAGCTGTCTTGCCTCTCTTCTTGTGGAAGCAAGGCCCATTCTGAATACTACGTTATCCAGTCTCGACTCAAGAAGGGTGATAAGGTTCTCACCGGCCTGGCCTTCCATCTTCTGAGCGATCTCGAAGTAGTGATAGAACTGCTTCTCGAGCATTCCGTAGATGAACTTCAGCTTCTGCTTTTCCTTCAGCTGAAGGCCGTATTCAGAGACCTTCCTGCGCTTGTTGGCGTCGGGGTTACGCTTGGTATAATCCTTGGTCGCGCCCATTACCATGGGGCTGATGCCAAGGCTTCTGCACTTCTTATAAATTGGTTCTTTGCTAACTGCCATAGTAGATAAACCTCCGTTTTTCAATAATTATCGAGCCTCTCTGCCTGTGTTTCGGCGGCTATTAGCCGCCGAGACAACCACCGGCTGCCCGACTTTGAGTAAACTTAGAAACTCAAATCTGCAAAAATTATACTCTTCTCCTCTTGGGAGGACGGCATCCGTTGTGGGGGATCGGGGTAACATCCTTGATAAGCTTTACCTCAAGATCCTCGCTCTGGAGCGCACGGATAGCAGCCTCACGGCCGGCACCGGGTCCCTTAACGAACACCTCAACGACCTTCAGGCCATGCTCCTTGGCAGCTCTTGCAGCAGTTTCAGCAGCAGTCTGAGCGGCAAAGGGAGTTGACTTCTTTGAGCCTCTGAAGCCGAGGCCGCCTGCAGAAGCCCATGAAATTGCATTGCCCTGCATATCGGTGATAGTAACGATCGTGTTGTTGAAGGTGGACTGGATATGAACCTGTCCCTGCTCAATATTCTTTCTTTCACGACGGCGACGGATTGTCGTCTTTTTCTTAGGCTGAGCCATTCTTCACACCCTCCTTACTTCTTCTTGTTGGCGATTGTCTTTACAGGACCCTTGCGGGTTCTTGCATTCGTCTTGGTTCTCTGTCCTCTTACAGGCAGACCTCTCTTGTGGCGAACGCCTCTGTAGCAACCGATCTCGACAAGTCTTTTAATGTTAAGAGCAACATTTCTTCTAAGGTCGCCCTCAACAGTCAGATTATGGTCAATATACTCTCTAAGTTTTGCCACATCGTCCTCTGAGAGATCCTTAACTCTCGTGTCGGGGTTTACACCCGTAGCCTCGAGGATCTTAGTAGCAGTGTTGCGACCGATGCCGTAGATATAGGTGAGACCTATCTCAACTCTCTTATCCTTCGGCAGGTCAATACCAGCAATACGAGCCATTTTTTAGCTGCACCTCCATACTTGGTTTGTTAGCCTTGACGCTGCTTGTGCTTGGGGTTCTGGCAGATAACCATTATCTTGCCCTTTCTTTTGATAACCTTGCACTTTTCGCAGATAGGCTTAACTGAAGGTCTTACTTTCATCGAAATACCTCCTTTGGTTTGTGAAGCGGGTCGCCCCGCACTGTCTCGAAAAGAGCTTACTTAGCTCTCCATGTGATCCTGCCCTTGTTCAGGTCTTAGGGTGACATTTCGACCTTGACCTTATCACCGGGCACGATACGGATATAGTTCATACGAAGCTTGCCCGAAACGTGAGCAAGGATCATATGTCCGTTTGCAAGCTGCACATTGAACTTAGCGCCGGGAAGCGCCTCTGTTACAGTGCCTTCAAGTTCGATTACGTCTTCTTTTGACATACAGAGAATACCTCTTCCTTCTCACTCGTTGTTCATTTGGCAGCAGACCTCTCCGTTCGCTTTTTCAAGCTCCCTTAAAAGCCCGCGCAGCTTTCTGTCTGTCAGTCCCTCGGTCTCAATAAACGCTCCCACAGGTGAAATGTGCTTCCTGTTCTTCTTCTTCGGCTTAGCGAGCTTTCTCTCCCTGCCGTCGCTGATGTACACGAAGCCGCCGTCTGCCGCTGCAGCAACGAAGCAGCGACCTTTCTCACGGCCTGCCAGAGCCCTTACCACCGATCCGACCTTTATATCTGCAAAGCCCTCACTCATACCAGCTTGTCAAGCACGACACATCCGGTCTGTGTTATGGCTATTGCGTGCTCAAAGTGAGCTGCCCATTTGCCGTCCTGTGTTTTTACAGTCCAGCCGTCGGGCATGATCTTTATGGCCGCCGAGCCCATGTTTATCATCGGCTCGATGCATATCACCATGCCGGCCTGTAATTTGATACCCTTTCCGGCGGTGCCGAAATTCGGTATCTCGGGTTCCTCGTGCATATCTCTTCCGAGACCGTGCCCGACGAACTCTCTTACGACCGAAAAGCCTCTTTCCTCATTATACTTCTGGATAGCCGCACCTATATCGCCCACTCTTACGCCGGGCTTTACCATAGACACTGCCAGCTCCAGGCTCTCGCTGGTCGAGTCCAGCAGCGCCTGAACCTCGGGTGCTATCTTTCCGCACGCAAAGGTCCGGCAGGCATCACCGTAATAGCCGTCGATCAGAGCGCCCGTATCCACCGATACGATATCGCCCTCCTTGATCTTTCTCGGCCCGGGTATGCCGTGGATGACCTCCTCATTCACCGAGATACACGCCGCAGCGGGGAACCCGCCGTAGCCCTTGAAGCCCGGCTTGGCTCCGTGGGAGGTGAAATATCTCTCCACCACCTTATCCAGCTCTTTGGTAGTCATTCCCGGCCGAAGAGCCTCACGGGCGGCCTCGAGGGCTCCCGCTGTCAACTCTCCTGCCTTGCGGAGCTTTTCGATCTCCTTGTTTGATTTGATAAGGATCATAACTGCTCTTCTTTCTATCGGCCGATCACGCCGTTTCAGCCCTTAACAGCTGCGAGAGTGAGCTTTGAGGTATCCTCAACATTCTCCTGTCCCTCAACTGTCACGAGCTTGCCCTGTGCTGCATAGTAATCCTTCAGCGGAGCAGTCTGCTCATGATAGGTCTTCAGTCTGCTGATAACGGTCTCGGGCTGGTCATCCTTACGGATAACAAGCTCCTTGCCGCAGACATCGCAGACGCCCTCGACCTTACTGGGCTTGAAGTCAACGTGATAGGTAGCGCCGCAGTCGAGGCAGACTCTTCTGCCGGAAAGTCTCTGCTTGATAGTTTCATCGGGAACAAAGATCTCTACTACCTTATCTATTGTAACGCCCATAGCGTCCAGCGCCTCTGCCTGAGGAACTGTTCTGGGGAAGCCGTCAAGGATGAAGCCGTTCTGTGCGTCCGGCTCTGCGATCCTGTCCTTGAGGATACCGATCACGATATCATCGGAAACAAGAGCGCCTGCATCCATAGCGGCCTTTGCTTTCAGGCCGTACTCAGTGCCGGCCTTAACGGCAGCTCTGAGCATATTGCCTGTAGAAATCGTAGGAATGTTCAATGCGTTGCAGATGACCTCTGCCTGTGTGCCCTTGCCGGCACCGGGAGCGCCTAAAAGTATCAGATTCATAGTCTAACTCCTTTACTTACTCAAGGAAGCCCTTGTGATGACGCATCATCATCTGGCTCTCCATAGTTCTTACGGTCTCAAGTGCTACGCTTACTACGATGAGTATGGAAGTACCGCCCATTGCGATAGGCACACCGCTGATCGCGCCGAAGATGATCGGGAAGATAGCGATGATTCCAAGGAAGATCGCGCCCACAAGAGTGATCTTTGAAAGTATCCTCTTGAAGTAGTCGCTGGTGGGCTTGCCGGGTCTTATACCGGGAACGCCTCCGTTTGACTGTCTCAGGTTATTGGCGATCTCAACGGGGTTATACTGCATCGAAACATAGAAATAGTTAAATCCTATGATAAGCAGGAAATACAGTACTGCATAGAACGGATGATTATATCCGAACCACCTCAGCAGACCTGCATAGAAGCCGGTATCGCTCTCGGGCTTGCCGATGAACATTTCCAGTGTCGAGGGCAGTGACATGAATGCCATTGCGAAGATGATAGGAAGAACGCCGCTCATACAAACCTTGATAGGAATAAAGGTGTTCTGTCCGCCGTACTGTTTTCTGCCGACGATCCTTTTTGCATACATGATAGGTATGCGTCTTTCGGCCTCGTTCATGAAGATAATGAACGCGATCATTAGGATAAATATCACGATGATGATAGGTACAAGAACGATGTACTTAGCCTCACCGGTCTTCATCAGCATGATAAGGTTCCATATTGCCGAGGGTCCTCTTGCGATGATACCTGCGAACAGGAGCATCGAAACGCCGTTGCCTATGCCCTTCTCACTGATCTGATCGCCGAGCCATATCGTCAGCGATGCGCCGGCTACGAAGCACATGATAATAACGATCTCAGAGAACCATTTCTCCCAGCCGCTGGTATATACCAGCGCAGTGGCTGTGCCGCCGAGAGTTCTGTAGTATGCCCAGCCCTGGAATATTGCTATGCCCAGCGCTACATACTTAGTGATCTTATTAAGCTTCTTTCTGCCCTCGGGTCCTTCCTTCTGGAGTCTTTCCAGCGGAGGCAGAGCATAGGTCAGAAGCTGGATAATGATCTGCGCATTGATATAAGGTCCGACCGAAAGCGCAAGGATAGTAGCCTTACTCATATTGCCGCCCGAAAGAACGTTCAGGTAGCTGAAGAAGTTACCGGTTGCGTCATTGGTCTCGAACCAGCTTGCGATAGCGTCCGAATCCAAATACGGAACGGGCACCGCGCCGCCGATCCTGTAAATGATGATAATGAAAAGTGTAAATAACAGCTTCCTTCTCAGCTCAGGAACTCTCCAGGCGTTGCGAAACGTTTCTATCACTTTACATCACCTCAGCCTTTCCGCCTGCCTTTTCGATTTTTTCCTTTGCAGAAGCGGAAAATGCTGCTGCCTTTACTGTAAGGCTCTTGGTAAGCTCTCCGTTGCCAAGTACCTTAACGCCGTCAAGCTCCTTGGTAACGAGCCCCGCTGCCTTGAGCAGCTCGGTATCTACAACTGTGCCGTCAACAAATCTCTCGAGATCCGAAACATTGATAACAGTATATTCTGTTGCAAAGATATTATTGAATCCGCGCTTGGGGATTCTACGTGCGAGTGAGGTCTGTCCGCCTTCAAAGCCCGGTCTTACGCCGCCGCCCGAACGGGCATTCTGACCCTTGTGTCCCTTGCCTGCAGTCTTGCCCCAGCCGGAGCCGTGACCTCTGCCGATCCTCTTACGATCGGTCTTAGAGCCTGCAGCAGGTGATAACTCGTGCAGTTTCATTGTTTAGCACCTCCTTGCTTTCACGCTTCAGTTACCTTTATAAGGTGTGAAATGACCTTGATCTTGCCCTGTGTCTGTGCATTGTCAGGCTGCTCGGTCACATCACCGATCTTTTTAAGTCCGAGAGAATAAGCTGTCAAAACCTGCTTCTCAACCTTACTGTTAAGGCTCTTGACCAGTGTGATCTTCAAGTTTGCCATGGTTACTCTCCTCCTTAGCCTATAATTTCCTTAGCGGTCTTTCCTCTCTTAGCTGCCACCTCGTCAAGCGACTTGACCGAAGCCAGACCGTTTACTGTTGCTCTTACAACATTGCAGGGATTGTTTGAACGAAGCGACTTCGCTCTGATATCCTTGATGCCTGCTGCCTCAACAACTGCTCTGACGGTGCCGCCGGCGATTACGCCGGTACCCTTTGCGGCGGGCTTCAGGAGGACCTCTCCTGCGCCGAATTTGCCGACGATCTCGTGGGGGATCGTTGTGCCCTTGAGAGATACCTTAACCAGGTTCTTCTTAGCATCCTCGATGCCCTTGCGGATAGCGTCGGGAACTTCGGACGACTTGCCGATGCCGAAGCCCACTGTGCCGTTTCCGTCGCCGACAACGATGAGTGCCGAGAACTTCATGATACGGCCGCCCTTAACAGTCTTGGATACTCTGTTAATGGCTACTACCTTTTCGGTAAATTCTGTTGCTGCATCTATATTAGCCAAAAGTATTCCCTCCTTTAGAACTTCAGTCCGCCTTCGCGGGCTCCGTCTGCCAATTCCTGTACGCGGCCGTGATACAGATAGCCGCCTCTGTCGAATACGACAGTTTCGATGCCCTTATCCTTGGCTGCCTTAGCGATCATCTCGCCGACCTTGCGCGCGCCTTCCTTATTGCCGCCGTTACCCTCAAAGTCCTTGGACATTGAAGAAGCAGCGCAAAGTGTAACACCGTTTACATCATCGATGATCTGAGCATAGATATGCTTAGAGGAGCGGAATACGTTCAGGCGGGGGCACTCGGGGGTACCGCTTACCTTGTTGCGGACTCTCAGGTGTCTTTTCACTCTTGCCTTTGCTCTGTCAAGCTTTTTCACCATAGTGATTCTCTCCTTTTAATTACTTCTTGCTGCCCTTACCGGCCTTACCTTCCTTGCGGATGATATACTCGCCGGTATAGCGGATGCCCTTGCCCTTGTAGGGCTCGGGAGGACGCTTCTCGCGGATCTCACAGGCGAACTGACCAACTGCCTGCTTGTCGATACCCGACACAACGATCTGGTTGGGCTGCGGAACGTCGATCTTGATGCCGTCGGTCTCGGGCACGATCACCTGATGCGAATAACCGAGGTTCATTACAAGGTTGCTGCCCTGCTTCTGGGCTCTATAGCCGACGCCGACGATCTCGAGTGTCTTGGAAAAGCCGTTTGTAACTCCCTCAACCATATTATGGATGAGAGTTCTTGTCAGGCCGTGAAGGCTCTTATGCAGCTTATCCTCTGTAGGACGGGCTACCTTTACCTCTGCGCCCTCGACAGTGATTATCATATCCTTGTTAAAGGTCTTTGTGAGTGTACCCTTAGGTCCCTTTACTGTTACAACGTTGCCGTCTGCAACAGATACCTCAACTCCGGCAGGAACACTAATAGGCTTTAAACCGATTCTTGACATATATTAGTCCTCCTTACCAAACAAATGCGAGAACTTCTCCGCCGACATTCAGCTCTCTTGCCTTCTTATCGGTAACTACGCCCTTGGAAGTAGAAACGATAGCTGTGCCGAGGCCCTTCATTACCTTAGGCATATCCTCGCAGCTTGCGTAGATCCTCAGACCGGGCTTTGATACCCTTCTGAGACCCGAGATAACGGAATTTCTGTTCTCGTCGTATTTCAGTGTGATCCTTATCACACCCTGCTTTTCGTCCTCGATAACCTGGAAGCTCTTTACATAACCCTCGTCAACAAGGATCTGGGTGATAGCCTTCTTCATGTTAGAAGCGGGAACGTCAACTGTTGCGTGCTTAGCAGTGCTTGCATTACGGATCCTCGTCAGAAGATCAGCAATAGAATCTGTGATCTGCATGCTTATACCTCCTTTACCAGCTTGCCTTCTTTACTCCGGGGATCTGGCCGTCATGAGCCAGCTCTCTGAAGCAGATACGGCAAACGCCGAACTTTCTCAGATAAGCATGAGGTCTGCCGCAGATCTTGCACCTGTTGTAAGCGCGGGTGGAAAACTTAGGCGCAGCCTGCTGCTTGTTTATCATAGCCTTCTTAGCCATTATTATTTCCTCCTCTTATCCTTACTTCGCGAACGGAGCGCCCATAAGCGAAAGCAGCTCCTTAGCTTCTTCGTCAGTCTTGGCGGTGGTGATGAAGTTGATATCCATACCACGTACCTTGTCGATCTTATCGTATTCGATCTCGGGGAAGATCAGCTGCTCCTTGATACCGGTCGAGTAATTGCCTCTGCCGTCGAAGGAATTGCCGTTGATGCCTCTGAAATCTCTTACACGGGGGAATGCCACGTTGAACAGTCTGTCAACGAATTCATACATCTTGTCAGCTCTCAGTGTTACCTTAACACCGATGATCTGACCGTCTCTCAGCTTGAAGTTAGCGACTGACTTCTTGGCCTTGCAGGTAACGGGCTTCTGTCCGGTAATAGCAGCCAGATCAGCCATGATAGCGTCGATGACCTTCTTGTTATCCTTATCAGCTCCGCAGCCAACGTTGATGACTACCTTATCGAGCTTGGGGATCTGCATTACGTTAGCGTATCCGAACTTCTTCATCATAGCAGGAGCTACGGTGCTAACATAGTATTCTTTAAGTCTTGCAGCCATAGTTGTTTCTCCTCCTTAATCAAAGCTCTTCGCCGCAGTCTGCGTGCTTGCAGACTCTGATCTTGCTGCCGTCCTCAAGGATCTTATGACCGATCCTTGTGGGCTTGCCGCACTTGGGGCAGATGACCTGCACCTTATCGGCATACATTGCAGCCTCGGCCTCTACTATGCCGCCCTGCTGCTGTGCATTTCTGGGCTTAACGTGCTTGGTCACGATATTCAGGCCCTCGATGATGACCTTTCTCTCCTTGGGAGATACCTGAAGCACCTTGCCCTTCTTGCCCTTGTCCTTACCCGAAAGGATAACGACAGTGTCGCCTGTTTTAACGTGTACCTTGTTCATTTCAACGACACCTCCCGATCAAAGGACCTCGGGAGCAAGAGACAGGATCTTCAGATAATCCTTCTCCCTGAGCTCCTTTGCCACAGGTCCGAATATACGTGTTCCTCTCGGATTTTTATCTTCCTTGATTATTACAGCAGCGTTCTCATCGAAACGGATATATGTTCCGTCTGCTCTTCTGAGACCCTTTGCCGAACGAACGATTACTGCCTTAACAACATCGCCCTTCTTAACAACGCCGCCCGGTGTTGCCTTCTTAACGGAAGCAACCACAACGTCACCGATGTTTGCATACTTTCTGCGTGTACCGCCGAGAACCCTGATGCACATAAGCTCCTTTGCGCCGGAGTTGTCTGCGACCTTCAGGTAAGTCTGCATCTGTATCACAGTGCGTTCCTCCTTTCAGAACGTTGGGCTGCGGCAGAGCCTCTCTGCCGTCAGTCCATATTGATTATTGATTACTTAGCCTTCTCGAGAACCCTTACCAGTCTCCATCTCTTATCCTTGGAAAGCGGACGGGTCTCCATTACCTCTACCTTGTCGCCGATGCCGCACTCGTTCTTTTCGTCGTGCGCCTTCAGCTTAAAGGTCCTCTTGATGATCTTCTTATAGAGCGGATGCCTTACGTTATCCTCGATAGCAACAACTATCGTCTTGTCCATCTTATCGGAAACGACCTTGCCCACTCTTGTTTTTCTAAGATTTCTCTCGCTCACAGTCAGATCCTCCTTCCCGATTACTGAACCGACTCTTGCTTACGAATGAATGTCTTGACACGAGCAATATCCCTCTTGACAGCCTTCATCCTCAGCGGATTCTCCAACTGATTCACGGCGTGCTGAAAACGAAGGTTAAAAAGCTCCTGCTTCAGCTCTGCGAGCTTTTCGTTAAGCTCTGCTACTGACATATCCTTGATCTCATTTGCCTTCATTATTGCTCACCACCCGTTTCAACAGTTTCTTTTTTAACGAACTTGCACTTGATGGGCAGCTTGTGCATCGCAAGACGCATAGCCTCCCTTGCGGTCTCCTCGGGAACTCCCGCGATCTCGAACATTACTCTGCCCGGCTTTACTACAGCCACCCAGTACTCGGGCGAGCCCTTTCCGGAACCCATTCGGGTCTCGGCCGGCTTCTCGGTTACGGGCTTGTCGGGGAAGATCTTGATCCATACCTGTCCGCCACGCTTGATATATCTTGTCATAGCGATACGGGCTGCCTCGATCTGGTTCGAGGTGATCCATGCAGGCTGAAGTGCCTGCAGGCCGAAATCACCGTAGGTAACGGTGTTGCCTCTGGTTGCTTTACCCTTGAGGCGGCCTCTCTGTACTCTTCTGTACTTAACTCTCTTTGGAAGCAGCATTATACGTTACCTCCTTCTCTTTTCATCTGACGAGCCTTGCTGAAATCTCTGCGGTTATCCTTGGCTCTGTCGCCTGTGCGCGGTCTGCGGGGCTTTCTGTCGCCGCGGTCATTGGGAGCGTCCTTCCTGTCGGAGGCTGCTACTTGACCCTTGAGGACCTCACCTCTGTAAACCCATACCTTGATGCCGAGTCTTCCGTAGGTGGTGTGTGCCTCTGCAAAACCGTAGTCGATATCTGCTCTGATAGTCTGAAGCGGGATAGTACCCTCATGATAGGTCTCGCTTCTTGCGATCTCTGCGCCTGCAAGTCTGCCGGAAGCTCTTACCTTGATACCCTTTGCACCAAGCTTCATAGCTCTGCCGATAGCCTGCTTCATAGCTCTTCTGAAGGAAACTCTGTCCTCGAGGTCATGCGCGATCTTTTCAGCGATGAGCTGGGCATTGATATCGGGCATTCTTACCTCAACGATATTGATAGCTACCTTCTTGCCGATCTGCTTCTCGATATCAGCTCTCATCTTCTCGATAGCTGCGCCCTTCTGGCCGATAACAAGGCCGGGCTTTGCGCAATGGATGTGGAGCTTGACCTTCTGACTGCCGTCAGCGTCGTTGTATCTTTCGATCTCTACCTTGGGAACTCCTGCATAAACGCACTTGTCGTTAGCGTTCTTGGAGCGTCTGTTAAGAGTTTTCATCACATACTCGCGGATGTTATAGTCCTCAACAAGTGTGTCGCCGAAAGTGCTCTTATCTGCAAACCAGCGGGAATCCCAATCCTTTATCACACCGACTCTAAGTCCGTGCGGATTAACTTTCTGGCCCATAATAAACCTCCTCTTTCAGCTTATTCTTTTTCCTTGAGAACTACGGTAACGTGTGATGTTCTCTTCAGGATCCTGTAGGCTCTGCCCTGCGCTCTGGGCATGATCCTCTTCATTGTGGGTCCGGGACAAACGTAGCACTCTGCAACATAAAGACTGTTCTTATCCATGTTGTGATTGTTCTCTGCGTTTGCTGCTGCGGACTTGAGGAGCTTTTCCAGATACTCACAGGCAGCCTTGGGCGTATGCTTTACTGTTGCCAGCGCAACCTCGTAATCCTTACCTCTGATAAGATCAAGTACGATCTGTACCTTGCGGGGAGCGATACGGGCATTTTTCAGAATTGCCTTTGCTTCATTTTTTTCCATCTGTATCTCTCCTTTCCCTTACTTCTTACCGTTATTGGAGGTCTTGGAACCTGCGTGGCCCTTGAACGTCCTTGTAGGTGCAAACTCACCCAGCTTGTGACCCACCATGTCCTCCGTTACATACACGGGAACGTGCTTTCTGCCGTCATGGACAGCAAAGGTGTGTCCTACGAACTGAGGGAAGATCGTCGAAGCTCTGCTCCAGGTCTTTACGACCTTCTTCTCGCCGGCTTCGTTCATTGCATTAACCTTCTTCATAAGGCTCTCTTCCACGAAGGGGCCTTTCTTTATGCTTCTGCTCATTTATTCATCTTCCTCCCTTCGTATTACTTGCCGTTGCGGCGCTTCACGATGAACTTATCGGAGCGTGCGTGCTTGGCTCTGGTCTTGTAACCGAGAGTAGGCTTGCCCCAGGGTGTAACAGGGCTCGGTCTGCCGACAGGCGACTTGCCCTCGCCGCCGCCGTGGGGGTGATCGCAGGGGTTCATGACGGAACCTCTTACAGTAGGTCTCCAGCCCATGTGACGTTTTCTTCCGGCCTTACCGAGGTTTACGTTCTCGTGGTCGATATTTCCCACCTGGCCGATAGTAGCCATGCAGTTTATCGGGATCTTTCTCATTTCGCCCGAGGGAAGTCTTACAAGTGCATACTTGTCCTCCTTGCCCATGAGCTGAGCCATATTGCCGGCAGATCTTACCAGCTGTGCGCCCTTGCCGGGATAAAGCTCTATATTGTGGATAAAGGTACCGACGGGGATATTTGCCAGAGCAAGAGCATTGCCGGGCTTGATATCAGCGTCCTCGCCTGCTCTGATGATGTCGCCCACCTTCAGGCCGTTCGGTGCGATGATGTATCTCTTCTCGCCGTCCTCATACTGCACCAGTGCGATGAATGCAGATCTGTTGGGATCGTACTCGATAGTAAGAACAGTTGCGTTCATATCGAGCTTGTTCCTCTTGAAATCTATCACACGGTACTTTCTTCTCTCTCCGCCGCCTCTGTGGCGAACGGTGATCCTGCCGTAGCTGTTTCTGCCGCTGTGCTTATCCATCGGCTCGAGCAGTGACTTGCAGGGAGCAACCTTAGACAGCTGGGTGTAGTCGGTAACAGTCATACCTCTTCTGCCCGGAGTCGTAGGCTTATAGCTCTTTATTGCCATTGTAATTCACTCCTTGATATTAGTTTTGCGAAACCGTCAAAGCGAGCTTCCTCACCAAGTACGGCTCCATACCTACGCTTTGCGGTGATACCTTTTATCAAAAGGCTTATCCGTCATAACGGAACGCGGGGGGTTTCTCCCCAGCAGCCCTCGCTGCCTCGCAAAGCTCTCTCTGCGCTGCTCGGTATCACGCCGCGCAGAGCCAACGCGCTTTCACGCGCCCTCTTTTTGAAGGTTGATCCTTCGGGTATCAATACATACCGTCGAAGAACTCGATAGTCTTATCGCCTTCAAGAGTAACGATCGCCTTCTTGCGGTCGGGTCTGTAGCCCAGATATCTGCCCATTCTCTTCTGCTTGCCCTTTACGCTCATGGTATTCACCTTAGCGACCTTGACGCCGAAGAGCTCCTCGATAGCCTTGGCTATCTCGACCTTATTTGCATCCTTAGCGACCTCGAAAGTGTATTTCCCGTTAGGAAGTCTCTCCATAGAGTCCTCGGTGATGACGGGTCTCAGAATAATATCCTGTGCAAGCTTGCTCATGCATATACCTCCTCGATCTTTGCTACAGCGTCCTTGGCAACTACGAACTTGTCATAGTTAAGGATGTCGTAAACATTAAGTGTGCCTACTGTCGCTGTCTTAACGCCGGGGATGTTTCCTGCGCTTCTGACTACCTTCTTGTCGGCCTCGGCAGTAACGATAAGAGCCTTGCCCTTAACGCCCAGAGCCTTCAGCATCTCGACCATAGTCTTTGTCTTGAATTCCTCGGTCTTGATAGCATCAACAACTACCAGATCGGAATCAAGGACCTTAGTGGAAAGAGCAGACTTCATAGCCAGTCTTCTTTCCTTCTTGTTCAGAGAGTAGCCGTAATCTCTCGGCTTGGGGCCGAGCGCGATGCCGCCGTGTACCCACTGCGGAGCTCTTGTGGAGCCCTGTCTTGCGTGGCCTGTGCCCTTCTGTCTCCAGGGCTTTCTTCCGCCGCCGCTTACCTCTGTTCTGGTAAGTGTGGACTGTGTGCCCTGTCTCTGATTTGCCAGATAGCAGACTACCATTGCGTGCATCAGATTTTTGTTGGGAGCGATGCCGAAAACAGCGTCGTTAAGCTCAGTATCGCCGACCTTATTGCCGGCCATATCAAAAACAGTGATCTGTGACATTCCGAATCCTCCCTCCATTAAGCCTTCTTAACGCAGTCAACGATGGTTACGGTACCGTTCTTCGGTCCGGGGATAGCACCCTTGATAGCGATAAGATTATTTTCTGCATCGATCTTTACGATCTTCAGATTCTGCACGGTAACTCTCTCTGCACCGAGATGTCCGGGCATTCCCTTGCCCTTGTAGATCCTCGAAGGTGAGGAGCAGGCGCCCATTGAACCGGCATGACGGTGAACAGGACCCGAACCGTGTGTCTCTTTAAGTCTTGCGTTGTTGTGGCGCTTGATAGTGCCGGCATAGCCTTTACCCTTGCTGGTGCCGCAGACATCAACGATGTCGCCTTCAGCAAATGTGTCAGCCTTTACGATGTCGCCGACATTAAGGCCGGAGATATCGTCAAATCTGAACTCCTTAAGAGTTCTCTTGAGCGCTACGTCAGCCTTCTTGAAGTGGCCTGCGAGAGGCTTGTTGACTCTCTTGGCTCTGATGTCGCCGAAGCCCAGCTGAACTGCCTCATAGCCGTCGTTCTCGATAGTTTTCTTCTGAACGACAACGCAGGGGCCGGCTTCAACAACGGTAACAGGAATTACCTTTCCTGTCTCATCGAAGATCTGTGTCATACCGATCTTCTTTCCGATGATACCCTTTTGCATTTCTATTCCTCCTATTGGTTATTGGTCGGCGCTGCCGACATGACCTGCATACATCACTTAAGATCGCACGCGATCTCATTTTGGAGTATTATCAAGCGGGGACGAGCCTCACTTTACCTCCATTACGATGTTTACGCCTGCAGGAAGGTCAAGGCCCTCGAGAGCTGCGGTGGTTTCTTTTGTCGGACGAAGAACATCAATAAGTCTCTTGTGTGTTCTAAGCTCGAACTGCTCTCTGCTGTCCTTGTACTTGTGAACCGCTCTCAGGATCGTTACGATCTCCTTGTCGGTGGGGAGCGGGATCGGGCCGCTTACCTGTGCGCCTGTGCGCTTAACAGCCTCCACGATCTTCTTAGCCGCTGCATCAACGACTGCGTGCTCGTAACCCTTGATCTTGATCCTGATCTTTTCATTGACTGCCACTTAAAATCGCCTCCTTAGTGCAATATCAAAATATGGGGGCAGGGGACAAGTCCCTATGCAATACCTTGTGGTCTGTAGTGAAACCTCTGCAAATGCAGTGATTTCAAATTCAACTATGCCGTGTGTTCCCTCTTCATCCCATTAAAAAATCCGAACCCTTTCGGTATTCGGAGGACTCATAGGAACATCAGCACAGCGCACGCGCCCACGCCAAAAGCGGACTATCCGCCTTTCGCAAGAAGCATAAGCACATACTGTGTTCGGTATTACAGTCGCCCGGTTTAAAATCGGACATACTCCACGAAAATTCCCCGACAGACCGCCGGCAACCTTTCGCTTCATCGCATATCTTTTTTTGCGCCAATGCCATGCTGATGCAGAGTATTGGCGCTGTGCAGTCACGCAATATATATTATAATATATATATCCAAGTTTTGCAAGGACTTTCCCACATTTTTCAATATAGAACTTTCGCGGGTTTCTTCACAGATTTTTATGCACACTGCACAATCCGGGTCTAAACTGCTTTTCTATATACCATTATAATACATTACCGGCATCCTGTCAACCGCTCTCCGGCTGTCCGGCAAGGCATCCGGCAGCAGCGGCGGAGACAGGTCTGCCCGCGCAAAACAGGACACACCGATGCTATTGACAAAAGCTTCGGAATGCGTTAATATATATATAGTATCATATCCCCTACCCCGAGGAACGCAAGGAGGAGTGTAATTATGGCAAAGCCCTGTTCTGTCTGCGGAGCAGCTCTCCCAAACGATGCAGCATACTGCACAAGCTGCGGCTCGCCGCAGGAGATCG
The DNA here is from genome assembly GCA_017450925.1 of Ruminococcus sp. Taxonomy (GTDB): domain Bacteria; phylum Bacillota; class Clostridia; order Oscillospirales; family Ruminococcaceae; genus FB2012. The sequence continues at coordinate 54,003 of JAFSSS010000068.1, forward strand.
CCCCGGCTCCGGCCCGGCCCTCTCCCGACCCCGGCAGCAGTGCCGCCTATTCAATGCTCGATACAATTAATCAAGGACAGCCCCTTCCGCTGTTTCAGCAGAATGCGCAGGAGGCTCCGGCACGGCGCTCGGGCAATGGCTCGGGCAATGCCGTCAAGCTTATAGTCCTCGGCTGCGCAGCCGCGGCGGCGATAGCGGTTATCGTCGTGCTGCTTATCATCCTTTTAAAGGGCGGCTATAAGCAGCCTCTTGACGACCTTGTCCGCTCTCTCGAAAACGGCACAGGCAAGGATTATATGGACGTCCTCCCGGAGCCGGAGAAAAATGCGCTGCAGGAGCAGTTCTCGCAGGGCTATACAAAGTTCGATACCGCCGAGGAATACTATGACAGCGTTTTATCCTCCAACAGAAGATCCCTCACCGACAGGTACGGCAGCGATGTGTCCGTGACCTACAGCATCACCGACAAGGAGGAGCTTTCCGACTCAAAGCTGGTTTACTACAGCCGCTCCCTTCAGAACGCCTCCGGCAAGGAGACGGATATCAGCGCCGGCTACAAGGTCTCGGCAGACGTGGCCTGGAAGGGCTCCAAAAGATCGGAGGAGGGCAAAAAGTCCTTGACCCTGCTGAAGATCGACGGCGACTGGAAGATCTGGAACGCCGACCCCGACATTTTGATGCCGGCTAAGCTCGGCGGCACACACAACGCCTCCTCTGTCAGCCTCGGAGACCTTGGCGACTTGGGCGACTTGGGCGACCTTGGCGACTTGGGAGATCTGGGTGACTTGGGTGACTTCGGAGACCTTGACGACCTCGAGGGTTTCCTCGGCGACCTGTATTAAAAACTGAAAACTAACGGTAACTGTTTATGAAACTATTCAAGTATATCAGATCAGCGGCAGCTGCCGCACTGGCCTCGGTGCTGATGCTGACAGGCTGCGGCTCGGAGCCTGCGGCACCCTCGGCACATTACGAGGCGGTCTTCGATACTGTCTCGGCTGCAGTCAAGGCTAAGGATACCGATGCCTATCTGCTCTGCTTTACCGATGCCGCCCGTCTTAACTATCTAAATTCCGACAGCTATGACCGCAGCCTTGCGGCTAAGCTCGTCCCCTCGGACGAGGGGGAACATCCCGCTATGGTATTTACCGTCAGCGACCACCGGGAGCTTAACAATAACGAGATTTCAGCGCTTGAAACAGCGTACAAGGATAAATATTCCATGCGGATAGATATCACCAAGGCCTACGAGGTCAAGGCTTCTGTCACCTCCGGCGCTTTGAAAGCCGAGAGAACGCTGAATGCCGTAAACGTCGGCACGGGCTGGCTGCTGCTGGGGCCGGTGATCGAAAGCTGGTTCGATACCGGGGCAGCCCCGCAGTCAGCCGATCTATCGTCAGCAGAGAAATAAGGAGGAACGGATCATGTCTTTCAACTGTAAATACTGCGGCAGAGAGCTGCCCGACGGCGCCGCCTTCTGTGAGGGCTGCGGCTCTACATTCGATACGGATAAGATAACCTGCCTCTCCTGCGGAGAAAGCCTCGATGCAGGAACGACTCTTTGCCCCGTCTGCGGAGCAAGGATCTACAACACCGCTGCCCCCGACGAGGGCCCGGCGGAAATGGAGGCTCTGGTACCGCCTGTTATCACCGATGATATGTTCGCCACCCACAGCGAGCCAAATGCTGACGCCCCCGCGATCGAGTCGGCGGACGAGTCTGTGTATATGCGGCCGGTGCATCCTGCCTCTCAACAGGCCGCCCAGAGGCAGACGGCAGCAAGCCGTCCGGAGCCTATCCCGGTGCCTATCAGACAGCAGCAGGGACCCACTCAATCGGCTCCGCTGCTGAACCGTCCCAGACAGTCGGCTTCCCCCGGCGTACAGCCGCAGAGACCTGTCATCGACAACACCCCGGATTATACCAGCACCAGATCCTCCGGCTTTGCCGAGGCTGCACGTCCCCCGCAGCAGCCGCAGCAGCAGGCGCCGGAGATGCCCTATCAGGATTTCATGCAGAAGCCTTATCCCGACCCCGCAAGAATGCCGGTGGAGCAGGGCAAAAAGGGCAGATCGCTGCTGGTGCCGATCATACTGATAATACTTATTATCGGAGTCATCCTCTTTGATGTGTTCTATCTCTTCAGAGACAGGATCTTCGGCTCCGATGATTCCAAATCGAGCAAGAGCGCCGCTGTCATCACCGTGACCGATGACCTCACAGCGGATGATATGTGATAGTATCGGCCTGCCGCCTTTTGCAGACGGCAGGCCTTAATGTTTGTGATTTTGCAGGATTGCTTTTCAAATCCTGCAAATTCGCCAAAAAAGCTTTACGAAAAAATTGCTCCGGGGGGCTTTACAAAGCGGGAAATATATGTTATAATAGTTTTCGGAATTTATTTTTGGAGGGATCTCAAATGAAAAAAGTCAGAATTGCAATTGCAGGATACGGCAACCTCGGCAGAGGCGTTGAGCTTGCTGTCAGACAGAATCAGGATATGGAGCTGGCGGCTGTCTTTACAAGACGTGACCCCGCTTCCGTAAAGCTGCTGACCGAGGGCGTTAATGTGTATAATATCGCTGACGCTGAAAAGTATGCCGACCAGATCGACGTGCTGGTGATCTGCGGCGGAAGTGCCACCGACCTGCCCAAGCAGACACCCGAGCTGGCAAAGCACTTCAATGTCATCGACAGCTTCGACACCCACGCCCGCATCCCGGAGCATTTTGCCAATGTTGATAAGGCAAGCCGTAAGAGCGGCCACATTGCCTTTATCTCCCTCGGCTGGGATCCCGGCCTGTTCTCCCTCAACCGCCTGTATGCCGAGTCCATTCTCCCCAACGGCAAAAGCTATACCTTCTGGGGCAAGGGTGTTTCGCAGGGTCACTCCGATGCGATCAGACGTGTCAAGGGCGTTAAGAGAGGCATTCAGTACACCTGCCCCGTTGAGGCAGCTATGGAGGCTGTCAGAAGCGGCTCACAGCCCGAGCTTTCCACCCGCGAGAAGCATACCCGCGAGTGCTTTGTGGTCGCCGAGGAGGGCGCTGACAAGGCTGCTATCGAGGCAGAGATCAAGGGCATGAAGAACTATTTCGACCAGTACGATACCACCGTTCATTTCATCACCGAGGAGGAGTTCGACCGCGAGCATAACAAGATGCCTCACGGCGGCTTCGTAATGCGCAGCGGCCTCACCGGCGACGGCGAGAAAACTCATCAGATGATCGAGTATTCTCTTAAGCTGGAGTCAAACCCCGAGTTCACTGCCAGCGTTCTGATCTGCTATGCAAGAGCTATGAGCAGAATGTTCGCAGAGGGTCAGACCGGCTGCCGCACCGCCTTCGATGTGGCTCCCGCATATCTCTCCCCCCTCTCCGGTGAAGAGTTGAGAGCGCAGATGCTGTAATAACCAATATCTCTGAAACAACAAAGGACTGCTGTTCAAAGCGCGGTGGCGATAAAGAAGTATTTGACAATTACAGCTTTGTATGTGCCACCGCTAAAAGAATAAATAATAAAGAAGAAAGAATAAAGAATAAACAGGGTGTCCGCTTTGCGGACATATTTCAAAATATATCGCCGCAGGCGATACCTTGATTATTATTTCTTATTTATTCTTTCTTCTTTTTTCTTTTAGCAGGCGCTGCACTAAGTAACGCAAAGACACTTCTGCCGTGATACAGC
>JAFSSS010000069.1 GCA_017450925.1 Ruminococcus sp.
GCCTAAATTCGACGCAGGCTTGCAAGCGAAGTTCACTTCGCTTTACGCAACGTCAAGGAGAATTTGGGTAATATGACGGAAAGCTGGCAAGCAGATGATGTGCAGAGGCGTTAGCCGCGGGTCGTGCGGTGTTGCCTTAAGTATATCACACTTGCTTTAAAACGTCAATATTATGCAGACAAAAAGGAGCCGGCTGCTAAAGCACAGGCAGTGAAGGTATGCATTTTGCACAAATGGTACAAGCAGGGAGAGGCGTAATGTGCCGCAAACAGAAAAAATCAATAATATAGTTGAATTTTTTTCAAAAGTGTGATAAAATTATTACATCATAGCGGCTATAGCCGCTGATCTAAGGGAGGAAGAATAATATGAAAAAGTTTGCAGTTATCATTATGGCAGTCGTTATCACCTGCCTTGCGCTGGTGGGCTGCGGAAACGGCGGTTATGTCGGCAAGTGGGAGCTTGAGGAAATGTCCTCCGGCGGCATGACCCTCAAGGACAATTTCATGGGCATCCCCGTAGCGATCATGTTCCAGTTCGAGTTCAAATCTGACGGAACAGGCGAGCTGAAGCAGAACGACTCCGGCTCCGACGAGGAGAAAAGCACTTTCAAGTGGGAGGAAAAGGACGGCGGCATCGTGCTGACCCCCAATGACGGCTCCAACGAAGAGATGAAATTCACCATGGAGGGCGATCTGCTTGTAGCCTCCATGAAGGAAGGCGACAAGGACGCTACTATCAAGCTGAAAAAGGTTGATGAGTTCACTACCTTTGATACCTCCAGCTTCTCGCTCGGCAGCTGATAGGCACATTTTGATGAATCACAAAAACGGCGGCCGCGGCTGCCGTTTTTAAGTGTAGTAAACAACAAGAACGAGCAAAAGTCAAATATATGCTTTTACGCAGCTTGCAAAGAAGCAGCTTCAATGACGTTTACTATAGATCATTACAAGGAGAGATCATGATGAAAAAGCTATTTACTGCGGCAGCAGCGCTTATGCTGGCGGCTGCATTATGCCTCGCCTCCTGCGGCGACGGCGACAGCAGCTCCGAGGCGGCAGACACATCGTCGGTCAGCAGCAGCAGCGCTTCTGCCGAGGAAAGCAGCTCTGCCGAACAAAGCAAAGCAGACAGCACCGAGGAAAGCTCTGCGGCGGCAATAGCCGCCGATACCTCCGCCGTGGAGAGCAAGGCTGAAGCCTCCGTCTCCGAGCAGGAGCCCGAGATCACCCCCGCCGAGGACTCCTCCGAAAGCAGCACCCCTGCGCCCTCCGGCAGCTTGGCTGGCAAGTGGGAGCTGGAGGAGATAAACACCGGCGAGATCACCGCAAAGGGTACAGTCGAGGGACACCCGGTGGCGATACTGTTCCAGTTCGAGTTCAAGGAGAACGGCACTGCCGAAATGATGCAGAGCGAATACGGCAAGGACATCAAAAGGTATAGCATGAACTGGAAGGAGAAGGAAAACGGCCTTGCACTTCTGAACCAGGCAGGCGATGAAGTCTCTGTTTTCACACTTGAGGACGGAAGACTGGTGGGTAAGCTGGGAAATGCCACTCTGAAGCTTGTCAAGGTGGATGAATTCACCACCCTTGACAATTCAAACGCCAGCGAGCCGGAGGATGACAGCACCCCCGCCGAAAGCCTCTCCGCTGAACAGGTGGTCGGGCTTTGGGAAATGACGGAGCTTCGCGTGGACAACATGACAGTAAACGATCCCGCCAAGACAGTCGGCATTATGCAGTTCAATTTCCGCGAGGACGGCACAGGCATCACCTACCGCACCGAAGGCGAATACTCGGAGTCAGAGAAGATCAAGTGGTCTATCAGCGGTGATACTATGACAGTATTGGACGAAGACGACGATCCCGCGGAATTTCAGATGAAGAACGGTATGCTGGAATTCAGCATCTATGCAAACGGTCAGAAAATGGTCTTCAAGCTGAAAAGGGTGGACAGCTTATCGCAATAAGCTCTCCGCACCAAACAGTCAATACGGCGGATAACAGAATACCGGCTTCGGTGGTCGAAGCCGGTGTTTTTGTTATATCATCTTGGCGTGAGCTGTCCGAGGGACAGCCTGTCTGTGTTCAGATCACCTTGTAGGTAATTCCGGCAAATTCTATTTCCTCAAGCCCGGTAAGGTCGATGAATCGGCAGAAGCGCCCGCGCATCTCGCTATCCTCTTTTGCATTGCCCAAGCTGCCGGACTCAAGATCGAAATCGCCTTGCGAGCGATAGTCGCTGCTGTGAAGCTCCTGCTCTCTGCCGTCCGAAAACCGAAGTGTCATCATGTCGGGGAAGTCATTGCCGTCCGTTGAGACCTCTCCCTGCCGATAGGTGAAATCCAGCATGAATTCCGAGACAACGCCCTTATGCCCGTCATCAGAAATAAGGTGATAGGTGGTTGTATTAGGCTTTGTGCTGATCTCGAACCGCAGCCCGTCAAAAACGCTTTCCGGGATATCCTCGGCAGTTACTATCTCGTCAGAGCCGTTTGGCAGTAAGCCGTCCTCAACAAATCTGACGGTCAGATCATCCGGCAGCGCGGCCTTGCTTTCGCTGAACGGGTCGTGAAGATAGATCTGAAGGGTGTAGGCCTGTTTGTCTTCATTGCTGTTATTGATGCCGTTGACTATACGTCCCAGCATAACATTCACTTTATCGCTGCCCGCTCCGAGATAATATGCGTTCAGACCCTTGCTGTCAAACAGGATAGGATCCGGCACAAGGCCGAAGGCATTTCTTCCGGCAGAGTCAAGATACTCTGCCGTTACCACACCGTAGGCGTAGTTTTCATCCACCACAAGATTTTCCAGCGTCAGCCGGACGTGTTCATTCTCCGTCACCTGCCCTACCGCATAGCCCCTCTGCTCCATTTCAGAGGTCATTTCCTCATTGTAATATAACTCGACAGATTCCCTGTGCAGAAGTGTGACCGCAGTAACAGCGCCTGCCGTCACTGTCATTACTGCCGCTGCGGCAGCCGCAGCGATAAATCCTGCTGAAAACCGGCGTTTTCTGTGAATGACTGCCGGCTGCTCCTCTGCCTCACGAAGATACTGCGCGTCCGTCAGCCCGATGATATCAAGCAGCTTATCATTTGCTTTATTCATAGTAATCCCTCTCTTTCCAATAGCTTTTTCAATCTGCTCCTCGCTCGGTGGAGTGTTACCTTGACCTTGCTTTGCGTTATCCCAAGGGCGGCGGCTATTTCCTCAACGGTGTTCATATACCAATACCTTTTTAGGAATATCCGCCTTTGCTCGGCTGTCAGCGAGCCCAAAAAGTCATTGAATGCCTTCCTGAAGGAAAGACTGCGGTCGATCCCTTCAAGAGCCGTGCTGCTCGCTGCTGCATCGCTCAATTCCTCAAGCAGCAGCTCAATATGTCCCCCACCGCGCTTTGCTGCGTGCTGCTTTCTCCATATGCTCAAAGCTGCATTTCTTGTCAGCACCGCAAGAAAGACCTTAAGATCATCCGGCCGCTCCGGCGGTATCCTTTTCCATACAGACATAAGCACATCGTTAAGGCATTCCTCGCTGTCCTCACGGCTTCTTAAAATATTAAAGGCGATAGTTGTTAGGTATGCTCCGTATTTTGCCTTGATTTCGGAAAGCACACCTTCGTCGCGTCTGAGCAGCAGCTCGGTCATCTCACTGTCAGTCAATCCTCCACCTCCCTTCGGGTCGAAGCGCTTCAATTATATAGACGCAATATAGCTCGCGAGGGTTACACTATACAAGGCCGGATATTTATTTCGATACTGTCAGAAAAAGCTGCGCGAAGCAATTCCGCGCAGCCCATACATTTTACATATCCCAATTTCGATGTGTATTGCTGCAAATGACAATTTGCCGTGCTGTCTGCGGAAATTATTGGGGGAGACCCTTTTGAAAAAGGGTCATCCCCCAAACCCCCTCCCTAAAACTTTTAATTCTTTTTGGCGAGGGTACCTGCTGTTCCCCAAAAAAGCACTATCTTTAAAGTCTGATGACTTTATCGGAAATACAGGTACCCTCGCCAAAAAGAGTCAGAAGTCTTTGGAAAGGGGTCTGGGGAACAACCTTTCTTCAGAAAGGTTTTCCCCAGTAGCTCTCGCAGACAGCACGGCAAACTGTCATTTACAGCAACACGCAGCCGGCGAAGGCGTGGGCGCGGATGTTTTTTAGTCCACTGCCGCAGACTACCCGTTTAAGGCCTTTGCAATTCTTGAAGGCATAGGCGGGAATGCTTGCAAGCCCCTCTGGGAGCGTTATCTCCTCAAGGGCACTGTAGGCAAAGGTGTGACCCCACAGGAACCTTACTCCAGCCGGGAGGGTCAGCCTCCGCAGGCCGGTGCAGCCCCGGAAGAGAAATTCGCCCATATCGGAAACGGTGTCTGGTATCGTCACGGAGCATATTTCATCATGCCCCGCAAACAGGCCGTCGTACAGGGCAGTGACTGCCCTGCCGCAGTGTTCTGCCGGGATCACCGGCGATGCATCGTCCCCTCTGTAGCCGGTCACGCTGACAGTGCCGTCCTCGTTGAGCTTGAATATGTATTCCTGCATTGGCTTTCCTCCGTTCTGTCTGTTACTGATATTATACAACATTCTGCACATTCAGTCAAATCGCAGGCTGCAAAAGGTCTTGACTTATAAAATGTTTTGTAGTATAATATATAGGTTAAAGTATGCTTATACGCAAAAAATCGAAAGGACGTTTGATTTATGGCAAGGTTCAGAAAGGCTGCGGCGCTTATAGCGTGTGCAGTAATGGCCAGCACCGTTTCGGGCTGTGCCGATACATCCTATTCTGTAAAGTACGGTGACGATACCGTAAAGGCCGGCGTTTATATCGGCTATTTGCAGACCGAGCTGAACAATCAGCTCTATATCCTTAGCTACAAGGGCATCGAGAGCAAGGATTATTTCTCGCAGCAGGTCGAGGGAGTTGACCTGGCAGAGTATGTCAAGAACAATGCTCTGAAGGACACCAAGGAGTATGTGGCTATCACCAAGCAGTTCGCCGCCGAGGGGCTTACCCTTACCGATGACGAGCTGAAGGCTATCAGCTCCAATGTGAAAAGCTCATGGGATAATATGGGCGGAATGTACGAGAACAACGGCGTCAGCAAGGAGTCTCTCAAGGAGATCTACCGCGAGCAGCTGATGCGCACCAAGCTTTTCGACCACTATTACGGCGAGGGCGGCTCCGAGGCTCCCACAGACGAGGAGCTGCAGAAGTACGTCAACGACAACTTCATCCGCTATAAGATGATAGCGCTCTACAAATCTTCTGACAGCGATGAATCCACAGCTAACGCCGAGAACGAGGAAAAGCTTAAAAAGCGTGACGAATACTTTGAAAAGGGCAAGGACATGAACTTTGATAACTTCGACGAGCTGATCGCGGAGTACAAGGCCGAGTCCGAAAGTGCTGCCGACACCGACAGCTCCGCCGCCGAGACGGACACCTCGTCCGAGGCGGGCGACGACACCTCCAGCACGGCTGACACCTCCTCCGAAAGCGAAAGCACCGCGGACGAGTCCTCCGAGGCTGAATCCGTTTCAACTCCCGAGGGGCCAAACACCGAGGACGAGGCCGCCGAGGAGCCCGAGTCAGATGCCAGCTCCTCTGAGGCTGAAAGCTCCTCTGCGGTGGACAGCTGGTCTGCGGCGGACAGCTCTGTTTCCGAGGCAGACAGCTCATCCGAGGCCGGAACGGACGATTCCTCCGAGGCCGAGGAAGAAGAGCCCGATCCCTATGCAAACGAGGCTATGATCGACCTTGCAAAATACACCGACGAGGATTACGATACCGCATCCGGCAAGCTGTTCAAGGCTGTCAAGGAGGCCGAGGTCGGCAAGGTGTTCACCTTTGAGAACGACAACGCATACTACATCGTGGTAAAGGGCGATGTCACACAGCGCACCGATTACGTCAGCGAGAACCGCTCGACACTGGTGCAGAGCTTGAAGAACGATGCATTCCAGTCCAAGCTTGACTCGTGGGTAGAGGCTGCAAACATCACCGTCAACGACAAGGCGATAAAGCGCTACACCCCGCAGGTCATCTATGACAGAATGACAGAGTATTCCGAGAAGAACAGCAAGTAAATAATATGACCCCTGCCGTCGTGAGCTGCGACAGCAGGGGCTTTTTTCTGTTCGTCTTCGGATCGCCGAAAACAGCTTTCTATAGTTGATAATGGATAGTTGACAACGAAATCGGGTCCCATTTGCAGCCTTACCACTTGAAGACCGCCAGCCGGTTGTTCATGTTCTTTCCGATGATCGCAAAAAGCTTGCCGCGGAGAGAGTATTTCTTCATCTCTTCATTATAGCTGCGCTCCATTACCAGCTTCATGCGGGGCTCAAGCTCAAGATACTCCCTGCCCGACTTCGTTCCCCAGCCGAAGGTGGCGTTTGTGTGCTTTACGGCATCATGATGCTTGCTGTGCTTTTCGAGGAAGGGCGAGTGCAGCTCCGCTATCAGATAACCATGCTCAAAGCTGTCGCAGAGCATATTAAGACAGATGCCCACCTGCTCCTTTGAGAAGTATTCCAGCACGCCCTCCATGACGATGATGTTCATATCCTTCTTTGGGAGCTGCTCTGTCCATTCGCCTTCAAGGGCGCTGCCGTCAAGCATGGTGCAGCGCTCTCTGTCATCGTATACCTTCCGGCGGACGGCTATCTGGTCGGGCAGATCGACATCGAACCAGATCAGTCTGCCGTTATCCACCTGCGAGAATTTATCGTCAAACCCGCAGCCGAGATTTATGCAAAGCGCATCGGGGTATTTCCCCAGCAGCTTTTTTAGCACATCTCTGAACATTATCGTCCTTGCCACAACGCCCTCGTGGGACATGAAGGGGTCGTATTTGCTCACATCAACACCGAGGGTGTCGATTATCTCCTTTGCCTTTTCGTCCTTTATCCTTGCATTCGGGCGAGCCGTTTCGCTTGCCTTTATTGCCAGCGGGATAAGCGCCGTTTCTTGAATATCTCCGAATTTCAAGTCCATGATCTCAAGCCTTTCTTATGTAAAAATCGCACCTGTCTGCGCCCTTGCCGAGGGTGCCCTTGCGCTCAAAAACAAGACCCGGCAGGGCTCCGTAAACACGCTCGTCATTTTCGCAGAATATCTTTGTAAGCTCCGGGCAGCTCAGCTCGGTGAGATAGGTCTTGTAGGGGCATTTCAGGATGTCCATTCGGTAAGCACCCTTCTCCTTGGGATAGAACCTGTTCTCAAAGCCGCAGGCAGAGCCGAAATTCTTCTTGGTCATCGGATCCCACATTTTTATGAAAAGCCCGGGCATAAAGGGTATCTTCATTATCGTTTTCAGCGGCTTTGCTTTTGCACATATCTTCACCGCCGCATTTTCAATGACCGCATAGGCCTGTTCATCGGTCATGAATTCCTTGGCGGTAAGATACATCGCAGCCGCCGGGAATATTTTTTCATCGGTGTGAGAATGAACACCCTTGGGCAGACTTTCATACCTTTCAAGAAAGCTGTTGAGCCTTGACGCAGTCTTGTGCCAAAGCGCATCGCACTGCCCCTTGTCAAGCACACTTTCGATCTCTTCTCTGTACTCCTTTTTTGAGTTCAGAATTTTTATTGCTGATTTCACGATCAAACCCTCCTTCGATTAGCACTTGCTAACCCAATATCAATTATATCACATTAATTTTCAAACGTCAATGTTTTTAAGCAAAAAAGAAGCCGGTCTCCCGACTTCTTTTTGCAGGCTCTCGATTTAGATGCGTGCTGCAGAGGCGGGACTTTTGTATTTATGCAAGCATCTTTGTCATAAGTGACAGAAACGCGGGGAGAAATTTGTAATATCTGATATAGAAAAATCTGCATATTTCTGATATAATATACAGTGTATATGTATGTAACGACTCTCGAAAGGATAACCGATATGAGAAAATTAAACTATAAAGCAGCTGCATTTATCATAGCTGCCGTAACTGCATTTTCGGCCTCGGGATGCTATCTGCTGCCGGACGAGGAGGAGGTGCTGGCTCCCCCTGTGGTCAAGGCCAGCGAGGTGAAATACTCCACCGTCACCGCACAGAAAAAGGATCTGGAAAAGAAGCTGGTGAACTCCGGCGTCATAACTGCCGAAAAGCAGTATATGCTCACCTATGAAAAGCAGGGCGGTACTATCAGCAAGTTCTATGTCCATGCCGGCGACAAGGTAAAAAAGGGCGACCCTATCTGTGAACTGGATACCACCGAGGTGGATTATCAGATCACCGAAAAGGAGCTGTATAAAAAGCGTGCAGAACTGAACACCACTATCGTTTGGCAGAACGGCGGCACTCAGGCCGCTATCGATAAGGCCTATGTTGAGGTCGAGCTGATACAGAACGAGCTGGATAAGCTCTATGAGAAAAAGAAACTCGCTGTACTCACCTCTCCGGTGGACGGCGTTGTATCACAGATCTCTGACGTGAGAGTAGGTGACAGCGTCGGAACGGGACAGAACATCTGCACCGTTATCGACACCACCAATTTCTATATCGCAATAAAGCCCACCGACCCCGCTCCCTTTGATATGGATACCGAGGTGACCGTTAAGGTGGGGGATAACGAATATACCGGCGTGGTGTTCATGAATCCGCAGTCGCTGCTGGAGTATAAGGAGCAGAATGCCGACGACCACGACAAGGCGGACAGCACCGGCATAACCTTTGAGGCCAACACCGTCTATATCCGCTTCAAGGACGAGATGCCCACCGATGCCGCCGGTCAGCTGGCAGACTGCATTCTGGTGCAGGACAGCGTCAAGGATGCTATAGTCATCTCCAACAACCTTATAAAAACAGTGGATAAGCAGAAGGTCGTTTATGTCCTCAAGGACGGAGAGAAGGTGGCGGTGCCGGTCGAGATCGGCCTCAAGACCGGCTCACAGGCCGAGATAATCTCCGGCTTAAACGAGGGCGACGAGCTGATACTAAGATAACCGACAGACACATCCCAAGGAAAGGAACCGATCCTGATGCTTACTTTGCTTTTCCGCAAAATGCGCAATACAAAATGGATGGTACTGTGTCTGCTGATAGGCTTCATCATGGCAAGCGCTATGATGAGTACCATACCCATATACATGAATGCCTCGCTGCAGCGTATGCTGGTCAAGGATATGGAGGAGTTCCAGCTGGAGAACGACATCTATCCCGGAGCCTACAATACCACTCACGAGGTGAAAATGGACATCTCCACCGCCGAGCAGAAAAAGGATATAGAGAATATCACCAAGCTGGTCTCGGAGTCATATGAGGAGCTGGGATGCCCCGCCGAAAACGAAAAGACCTACATAGCCGATGAGTATCTGCTGGTAAGCTCAAAGTCAATGGACGACGGCAACGCTCCCCCGAGACTGGGCGTGGGCGGTATGACCGGCATTGCCGACCATGTTACTATGGTCAGCGGCAGGATGTTTGAAAAGGGCCGCCGCGCCGACGGCGTTTTCGAGGTCATCACTACCGAAAAGGCATTGAAGCTCACCCGCCTCACTACCGGGACGGTCTATGAGATCGCCAATGTCTTTGACCCGGAGAAGACGCTGAAGATCGAGATCACCGGCATATTCGCCGCCGCCGAGACTGACAGCTATTGGTCGGAGGGGCTGGATTCGGTCTATCTCAACATCATGTTCATGGACTATGACACCCTCTGGAACGAGGCTATGGAGACCGGGAACATCAACATCAATGCCCTTGCCCAGCGCTATGCTATGGACTACCGCCAGCTGGATATGAACAACGTTTCCGGCCTGCTGGAGGTGTGTGATAAGCAGGCGCAGGCCTACAGCAAGGCAAAGGTGAAGTTCAACTTCCCCGTGTCGGAGATCCTGCAGGACTACGGCGAGAGAGCCTCAAGGCTTAGGCTGATACTCTGGCTGGTACAGATACCTGTCATCATGATGATACTTGTATATCTGTTCATGGTATCGCAGCTGAATGTGGAGCAGGAGAAGAACGAGATCGCCGTGTTCAAGAGCCGCGGTGCCAGCCGTCTGCAAATAATGGCTATCTATGCACTGGAGTCGCTGATACTCGGCGCCGCTACGGCAGTCATCGGACCCTTTGCGGGAATGGGGCTCTGCCGGGTGCTGGGTGCCTCAAACGGCTTCCTTGAATTTGTCAACCGCAAGTCGCTGCCTATCTCACTGACTGTCGAGGCGTTCATATACGCCCTTGCGGCAGTGGCGGTGTTCTTCATCACCACTATGGTGCCTATCGTTCCCGCCACAAAGACCTCTATCGTCGAGCATAAGCAGTCAAAGGCCAAAAAGCGCCGCTTCCCGCTGTGGGAGAAGCTCTGCCTCGATTTCATACTGGTGGGCGGCTCGGTCGGCTGGCTGATATATTACAACGACCAGCAGAAAAAGCTTATCGACAGCGGCATGAGCGACACCACCTCAACTATCAATCCCTTGATGTTCATCGCCTCCACTGCTTTCATTTTGGGACTGGGCCTGTTCTTCATCCGCGTTTATCCCTTCCTGATACGCATAGTATCACGGCTGGGCAAAAGGATATGGTCGCCGGCAGGATATGTCTCGCTGAATAACATCGGCCGTCTGGCCGGCGGGCGGGAAAGATTCCTGATGATATTCCTGATACTCACCGTATCGCTGGGTATATTCTTCGCCAACACAGCAAGAGCCCTCAACCGCAGCGCCGAGGAAAGAGTTTCCTACGCCGTGGGCGCGGATGTCACCCTCTCGGAGAAGTGGGAGAACAATAAGCCCAAAAGCTCCGGCCCCACCAGCCAGCTTATGCCCGCCGCCTCTGCCGAGGAGGATGAAGAAGAAGAGGATGCCTCGACCCTTTCATATGTTGAGCCTGTCTTTGAGCGCTTTGAGAACTTAGCGGGCGTGAAGAAGGCCGCAAAGGTCTTTGTCAAGGACAATGTCAAGATACAGGCGGACAAGATGAAGGTAACTCCCGTGGTGCAGGACTCCGGCAAGAGGTCAAGGGACGATTACCTTAACGACTATCAGTCCTCCTCGCGGACAAAGAACTTTACGAACAAGGTCAAGCTGATGACTATCGTCCCCAGTGACTTTTCGCAGGTGTGCTGGTCAACCGACAGGCTGCTGCCCGGGCATATCAATAACTATATAAACGCTCTGGCGGAGTATAACGCCGGTGTAATACTCTCAAATTCCTTCAAGGATAAGTACGGCCTTGAGCTGGGCGATACCGTGAAGTGCAGCTGGGGCAGCAACGAGGAGTTTGAGGTAACTGTGCTGGCCTTCGTGGAATACTGGCCTACGCTGAACCCCTATGAACAGGCCGAGGACGGCAGCTATCTTGATTTCGCGGTAATGGATTACGACTACGTCCGGGTGCAGACCTCCGTTGAGCCCTATCAGGTGTGGCTCGACCTTGAGGACGGCGTCTCGACAGAGGAGTTCTATAATTCGATCTCGGCGGCAGGCATCAAGCCCACCGAGCTGAACGTGAGAAGCCAGAAGATAATCTCGGAAAAGACCGACCCCATGCTGCAGGGCATGAACGGCGCTCTTACACTGGGCTTTATCATCATCATGATAATGTGCATCATCGGCTTCCTGATCTACTGGATACTCTCGATCAGAAACAGAACGCTCCAGTTCGGTATTCTAAGGGCTATGGGCATGACCTACGGCGAGATAATCGCTATGATCGTCTATGAACAGATACTCGTCTCGGGAATGTCCATACTGGCAGCGATATTCGTGGGCGGCGGAGCCAGCGATCTGTTCGTGCCGCTGTTCCAGTCGCTCTACAGCGCCTCGGAGCAGGTGCCTGCCTTTGCAGTCATCCCGCAGAGGAGCGACTATATCAAGCTGTATATCGTGATCGCCGTGATGCTGCTGACAGGCTTTATCGTGCTGGGCAGGATAATCTCGCGGATAAAGATCTCGCAGGCACTGAAGCTTGGCGAGGACTGATCCTTTCACAAAAAGCATTTTTGACATCAACGACCGATAGAGGGAGCAAAGCGCCCTTTATCGGTCGTTTTTTGAAGCGCTGGATGATCGGGCTGTGCCGAACAAAGCATTTTATTTCATTTGATGTGTTGAATTTTGACAATCATAATTCCGCGTTTGCTGTCAATAATAAAACAGAAGACAGAAAAAAACGGGGGGCGGCAGGATTGACAGGCGCTGAAAAAAACACCGGCGGGCGGGGCGCTTCGCTGGTGGTGGATATAAAAAAAGAAACAGCCGGCCGGGGCAGGCTGCTGCTTAAGGACATAAGAGCGGAATTTCATGCGGGGGATTTTGTGCTGATACTCGGCGGCTCCGGCACGGGAAAGACCACGCTGATACGGGCTATCCTCGGGGAAAGCCGCGCCGAGGGGCGGGTGCTGCTGGACGGAAGCGACCTCTATTCCGACCTGCGGCGGCTGCGCCCGATGATAGCAATGGTGCCGCAGTTTCTGACCCTGCGCCGCAACGACACTGTAAGAGACACTCTTGCCGACACGGCCGCACTGCGTTTGGGAAGGGTCTGCTCCCGGCGGGAGCAGCTGCGCCGGGTGGATGAAGTGCTGGAAAGCATCGGCATCACCGAGCACGCTGACAAATACATCCGTCAGCTTAGCGGCGGTCAGCAGAAAAAGGTGGCAGTGGCAGATCAGCTTATCGGTCAGCAGAGCGTTTTTATCTGCGACGAGCCGGACTCGGGGCTGGATGCAGCCTCGCGCATACAGCAAATGGAAATGCTTGGGGAGATCTCCCGGCAGGGGAAGATCGTCATCGTCATTTCCCACGCCCCGGACGATGCGGTGGCACTCTCGGACGGCAGCCGCCGGAGGCTGTTCAGCAAGGTGGTGGTGCTGGCACGAAGCTCTGCCGACAGCGCAGGGCATCTGGCATTCTGCGGAAGTACAGAGGATGCGCTGAAATTCTTCGGCGTCAGACGGCTTGAGGACATAATGCTGAAGGTGAACCCCGTGTCAGAGGGCGGACAGGGCAGAGCCGACGAATTTATCGAAAGATACCGCCGTCTGGCGGGTGCAAGCTGAACGGTGCGGCGCGAATATCTGCTCCAGACCGGGGTCTATTTCCGCAAGCTGCACCGCATAGCCCTGCAGGAGCATTACTGGAAGTTCATCATTTTTGCCTTTGTGATCTCCTTTACGGTGGGAGCGGTGGTGGGCGGGGATATGTTCACCAACTACGAAAGCACCAAGTCGGGCTTTTTCTCCTTTACCTCGGCGGCGATCTGGATAGGCATTTTCAACTCGATACAAAGCATCTGCCGGGAGCATGATATCATCCGCTCGGAGTACCGCTCGGGTATGCTGCTTAGCGCATATATCACTGCTCACGCCCTTTGGCAGCTTCTGATCTGTCTTATCCAGTCGGGGATAATCGCGGCAGCGGGGATGCTCTTTGCCGGAGGCGGGACAGAGGGGCTGATACTCCCTGCGCCGGCGGAGTATTTCATCACGGTGCTGCTGCTCTGCTGCGGCTCGGATATGCTGGGGCTGATGATCTCCTCGGCGGCCTCGGACGCCACCGCCGCCATGACGGTCATGCCCTTTGTGCTGATACTCCAGCTTATCATGAGCGGAGTGCTGTTCGACCTTTCCGGCTGGAGCGAAGCAGTATCCTGTCTGACCTTCAGCAAATGGGGGATGTGTGCCTTCGGCAGCATCGCCGACCTGAACGACCCCGCTCTTCCGCTTAGGCTCAACGAGGCCTTTCCCAACGTCGTGCGTCTTGAGCCGGAGAAATGCTACGAACACACTCCCGCCAACCTGCTGACGGCCTGGTCTGTCATAGCGGCAATAGGGCTTTTCTGCATCGTGGCAAGCGGGATCATTCTGCGCCTCAAAAACAGATCCCGGCGGCGGATATAAATGACAGTTGACAGTTGACAGTTGATAATGAAAGGAGCGTCCACAGGGCGCATCATGGCCATTCGGCCGACGCAGTTTGGCGAGAACGGAAGCTTTGTAGTTCTATTCTCACTGCGTCGGCCGAATGGCCATTTCGTCGCCGGAGGCGACTCCTTCATTATCAACTGTCAACTGTCCTCTGATCGGTCTGTCAATTTTTTTGCAACATAAACTATCCGCTCGGTCGCGTCTGTTACCGGCTTGTCGGTGTAGTCGTCATAGCGGGCAAGGACGGTCATTCCGGCGGCGCGGAGCATTTCCGTGATCTCACTGTCGCTCCAGATACGCTCGGTAAAGCTTTCGCTGATGCGCCCGTAGCTGCCGTCGGGAAGCTGCTCGAAGATGTCAAGGAAAATATCCACAGAGCCGTCCGCGGGGTCATACTGGTTCTGCCAGGCGCAGAAGATATCCTCAAGGTCGTAGGTGAAAGCGTTCTGCGCCAGAGTGTCCCGGTGCTTGTGGAGGGTGTTCACATCAAAAATGAACATCCCGTCGGGATAGGCAAACAGCGAAACACGCTCAAAGGTCTTCTGCACCGCCGCCTTATCCGGCAGGTGGTTGATGCTGTCAAGGGTGCAGAGGGTGAGGTCGATAGTGCCGAACATATCCAGCTCGGTCATTTCCTGCCTAAGATACTGTATAGGCAGGCCGCTGTCGAATTTCTTGTCCAGCGCGGCCGAGAGCATCCCGTCGGAGGCATCGGCTCCGATCACGTCAAAGCCCCGCCTTGCCAGCTGCTCGCAAAGGCTGCCCGTACCGCAGGCGAGGTCAAGAACGATATTCCTCCTGCCCGCGAAGCGCTCAAGATAGCGCACAGCGGCATCGGCGATCAAGTCATAGCGGACGTTTTGGGTCAAGCGGTCATAGAACTCGGCAAACCTGCCGTAGCCGCTCACTTCTTATCTTCCTTTTCCTTGAGGCGGTCAAAGACGATATTATAACCGCCGGAGCCGTCGTAGGAAATGGAGCGGTTCACGCGGCTGATAGTTGCGGTCGAGGCACCTGTTTCGCTGACGATATCGCTATAGACGTGGTTCTCCACCAAAAGCTTTGCCACTTGAAAGCGCTGTGAGAGAGCCTTCAGCTCCGGGATAGTGCAGAGATCCTTGAAAAACAGCCGGCACTCCTCCACTGTTTCAAGGCAAAGCACTGCTTCATAAAGGTCATCGAGATTTTTTATTTCCAGTTTCTCTCTCATAATATTCCCTCCGTTATCATAATGTAAAGTGCTAAATCTGTTTATAGTTTAACACATTACATTAAAAAAGTCAAGCCCTCTCCGACAGCTGCGGTGTTGGCTGAAGCCTTGTTTGGCTCGGAGCGCACTGCCCTAAAAGAAAAGCTTGACTGCAGCCGCAGAGAAGATGAAGCCTGCGGTGTCGGCGGTGAGAGAGGAAATGAAAATGCGGGCATCGGCCTTGAGCTTAACTGCCGAGAAGTAAACCGCTATGGTGTAGAAGGTGGTTTCGGTCGAGCCCATAAGAACAGAGGCGATGCGCCCCGGGGTGCTGTCGGGGCCGAGATCGGTGATGATGCTGTTATAGACAGCCAGCGCACCGCTCCCGGAGACAGGACGTATCAGCGCCAGCGGAAGGATATCGCCGCTGATGCCTATGCTTTCCGCTGCGGGAGCGATAAGCCCGGCCAGTGCGCCCAATGCCCCCGAGCGGTAGGCAAACGAAACGGCAGTTACCACCAGCATCAGCGTCGGCAGCAGCTCTGCGGCTGAACGCAGCCCCTCCGCAGCGCCGTCGGCAAATTCCTTAAGTATATCTACCCGCCGCAGCACCGCCGCCGCCAGCACAGCGGCGATCAGCAGGGGCGCCGCTATAGCGAAAAGCTTCACGGCTCTCACCTCCGAAAAGAAACAGGGTCATCAGCAGGCCGCAGCATAATGCGGCCAGCGAGCATACAAGCACCGGCAGGATGCAGTCCGAGGGAGAAACGCTCCCCGCCTTGGAGCGCAGCATTATGATGTTCATAGGTATCAGCTGTATGGACGAGGTGTTCAGCAGGACAAACACCGTCAGCGTTCTCCTTGAGCAGCCGGCACGGGCAAGCTCCTTCATCGCCTTTATTCCGGAGGGCATCGCGGCATTTCCCAGCCCCAGGAGGTTTGAGGCCGCGTTCAGCGAGACGTATTTCATTGCCGGACTGCCCGAGGCATCCCGCATCAGCAGACCCAGCACCGGCCTTACGGCGCGGCAGACCGCATCAACAAGTCCCGCCCTTTCCGCCACCCGCATAAGGCCGCTCCAGAACATCATCGCCCCGGCCACGGTTATCCACAGCGAGACTGCCTCTCCCGCTGAACCGGCAGCCGCTTCAGCGAGGTCATCGGTGTTCCCGGCTATCAGTGAATATGCTGCTCCGCCGCAGCAAAGTATTGCCAGCAGTACGTTCATTCGCTTTCTCCAATTTAGACCAATTTTGTGAACAATGTTTAAATTCTTTTCAAAGTTGCCGGATTACTGATAAAACGCTATTGACAAAAATCAACACATATTATATAATATTATTGGTAAATATTTGTCATCAAGAGGATAAATGACAACCAAAAGAACAATGAAGAGGGGTATTTAAATGAAATCAACAGGTATAGTCAGAAAGATCGACGATCTCGGCCGCATCGTTCTGCCAATTGAACTAAGAAGAACCTTTGACCTTAATGAAAGAGATTTTGTAGAGATCTTCACTGACAATGACATGATCATTCTCAAGAAATTCCAGCGCACCTGTGTGTTCTGCGGCAGTCCCGAGAACATTATCGAATATAAGGGCAAGTCGATCTGCGCAGTCTGCTATGCTGAACTGAAGGCCGGAAAATAATATACATACTATTACCAAGGTGCAGCGTATGTCTGCGCCTTTTTTATTATACTCCCGCCCGGCCGGGATTATTACACACGCTAAGCAACGAAAAAGCACTTCTGCCGTGATACAGCAGAAGTGCCCGGATAAAGCTTTTGTATTGCGCCTTAGTATCTCTGTGTGAGAATTACTTCTTTATCATGGAAGCAACCTCGTCAGCGAAATTGTCTTCCTTCTTCTCAACGCCCTCGCCGCGCTCGAAGCGGACAAATTCAGCTACCTTGATGCTGCCGCCAAGCTTCTTGGCTGCATCCTCAACATACTTGCCTACTGTACCGTCGAAAACGTCAGACTTAACGAAGGTCTGGTCAACGAGGCAGTTCTCGGAATAGAACTTGCCGACCTTGCCCTCAACGATCTTTACCTTTACCTGCTCGGGCTTGTTGGCCATTTTGGGATCCTCTGCCATTTGAGCCAGCATGATCTTCTTCTCCTCGTCCAGCACGGAAGCAGGCACCTGAGTTCTGTCAAGATAGCCGGGGTTCATGGCAGCGACCTGCAGAGCGCAGTTCTTGCCTACCTCGAACACCTTGTCAGCAGCAAGATCGGTGTCCAGCTTGACCATAACGCCGATAGCGCCGTTGCCGTGAACATAGGGTACCAGCACGCCCTCAAATCTCTTGAAGCGGCGGATGACCATATTCTCTCTGATCTTGATGAACAGATCCTGCAGAGCCTCTTCAACGGTCTTGTCGCCGCCGCTGATAGTGGCAGCCTTGAGAGCGTCAAGGTCAGCGGGATCCTTCTCGATAACGGTCTTTGCAACTGCAGCAACGAAGGCCTTGAACTCTTCGTTGTTGGCAGCGAAGTCAGTCTCGATATTTACCTCAACAACAGCACCTACATTGCCCTCAACAACAGATGTAACGATGCCCTCGGCAGCAACTCTGCCGCTCTTCTTAGCCTGATTGGCCAGACCCTTTTCTCTAAGGATCAGAATAGCCTTGTCAGTATCGCCCTCTGCCTCTTCGAGAGCCTTCTTACAATCCATCATGCCAACGCCGGTGGCCTTCATGAGATCCTTGATCTCTGCAACGGATACCTTACCCATTTTTAATTCCTCCTGTATTACTTGATATATCGAAATTAGGGCAGACAACAATGCCTGCCCGATCTTTCAGAAATTATTCAGCGTCCTCAGCCTCTTCGACCTTCTCAGCCTCTTCCTCAGCTGCCTCAGCCTCAGCGTCAGCGCCCTGTCTGCCCTCGATGATAGCGTTGGCCATGCAGCCTGCGATCAGCTTGACAGCTCTGATAGCGTCGTCGTTGCCGGGGATAACGTAATCAACGTCATCGGGGTCGCAGTTGGTATCAACGATAGCCACTACGGGAATACCGAGCTTCTTGGCCTCGCTTACTGCGATCTTTTCCTTGCGGGGGTCAACAACGAAGAGCGCACCGGGAAGGGTCTTCATGTTCTTGATACCGCCCATGAACTTTTCGAGCTTCTCGATCTCGAGGTTGAGCTTTGCTACCTCCTTCTTGGTCAGACGGTCAAAGGTGCCGTCAGACTCAAGAGTGCGCAGCTGCTCCAGTCTCTTGATACGTCTCTGAATGGTCTTGAAGTTTGTCATCATACCGCCGAGCCATCTTGCGTTTACATAGTGAGCATTGGCTCTTGTGGCCTCTTCCTTAACAGACTCTGCAGCCTGCTTCTTGGTACCTACGAAGAGTACCTCCTTACCCTCTGCGGAAAGCTCTCTGACGAACATATAAGCTTCCTCCAGCTTCTTAACGGTCTTCTGCAGGTCGATGATGTAGATGCCGTTTCTCTCTGTGAAAATGTAGGGTGCCATTTTCGGGTTCCATCTTCTTGTCTGGTGGCCGAAGTGTACGCCGGCCTCAAGAAGCTGCTTCATTGATACTACTGCCATTGTAGTAACCTCCTGTTGGTTTTTTATTCCGCCTTAGCGGTAGTGTATCCTCCGCCTTGCTTGGCTTGCTTACACCCCGGTGGGGACCTCAGCAAAAGCAGGGCGTGCGAATTGCTTTAATATTATATCACATTCCGGTCTTTTTGTCAATCATTCCGGGCTATTTATTTCAACAAATTTTCGACACGGCAGCTCTGCGATTTTATACATATCGCATCCTTTTCAAATCTGACCAGCACCGTGTCCTCGCCGATAAGCTGGATATCGGAGCATCTCACCACGATATCCTCGTCTCTTCCCATAAGGCCGAAGGCGCGGGAGCGGCCGTAGATGACAAGGGAAACTATGCGCCCCGTCTCGCTGTCAAGCTCACAGTCATCTATGAAACCGATCTTCTCACCCGTTCTGACGTTTACGACCTCCTTGTTCCTCAAGTCTGAAAAGCTGCAAACCAAGCTGTCTGCCCCCTTTGCGGTCAAAGCGACCGATAATGCGGGGAAATACCCAAGGGATACGCCCCTTGCTAAGTATATTCAGCTCCGGCTTGTATCATCACAGGCGGCGATCTCGTCAAGCAGCTCGGCACTGGGACGGCTTTGGAAATACAGGGCCATGGATGCGAGTATCTCTTTCAGAGGCGGGGCCTTCCCCTCCCGCATGGCGCCGGAGCCTAAGACCAGCTCGGTCAGCTTTTCCGAAGCATTCCCCCACACAGCCTTGCTCAAACGCTCCAGCGATTTCTCGACGGCTGCCGGTGACTGACCGTTCAGCCGTCCCGCCTCCGGGTATATATCCCGTTTTAGGTTTATGCCGGCGTTGTCCTTTTTCAGTATCAGCAGCATGGTATCACAGAGGGTGTCAAAGCCCGTCTTCCCCCGGGGATAGCCCATAGCCGTCAGCACCTTGATCAGATCCTCTCTGGTGTTTTCCTTTTCGGAGTGCGGGGGGCTGACCGTTAAGGCGGCTGTCAGAGAGCTTAACTCCAGCGGCCGGCGGAGGATCACGGCGTTCCCGACGCTGTGGACGGGTCTATAGGAAGAAGCCGCCCGGGCATCGGCAACACAGACGGCGATCCTTTCGAGCCCCAGCTCCTGCAGCATACTGTCAAGAGCCTCTGAAGAGAGCCCCTTGGCGGCAAAGATCACCGCTTGATATCCGGCCGAGACTTCCGGTATCTCCTCCGGCGGATGCTCCCCGACATCCACTTGATGCCCGATATCATTCAGCTCCTTTTTCAGGTTCGTCCATTCCGGCAGCTCGTTTTTTATTATCATTATCCTCATAGTTCGATCAATCCTCCGATCATCACTCTACAGTATTATACCACAATAAAAACAAAATCTCAATACCAATAGGCATTTTTTTCATACCTGTAATATTGCAGCCGGCAGGAGCGATCACACGGCAGAACGGGATATATTGTATTTATGCGTTATTTGGGTCTTGTAAAGTGGCTTCGGCTGAAGGCCGTTGACACTCTGAACGAGCTGTTCATGACGGTAATGGATATGGTGATAAAGCTGTCCCCGATAGGTGTTTTCTGCCTTATCACCCCGGTCATCGCATTCAGAAGGAAAAACAGCTGACGAGATGCAGCAGCAGGCAGGGGTCGGCGTGAAGGATAAGTAACAAGCAACACGTGAAAACGGGTATTCCCCAGTGCGTGGGGAATACCCGTTTTGTGTCGTGCGGTGTTGCCTTAACATTTTTGGCCGAATTGTTTATCAGCCGGGCGATCATTCCGCCTTTCTTTACATAACCTATGACCGCTTCATCTGCACCTTTATAAATATGTTATCACCTCTCCTGTAAATGCATTAACATATATAGCCTTGGTATCATAAAAGTTTTCTGAGCAAAAACCGTCTTCCGAAATTTGAATATTCTTTTTCAGCTTAAATTCCCATGCAGGAAAACAATTAAACTCCGTACCCGGCAAGCCCTCGGGCTGACCTATCATAAGGTTTTCATCTTCGGTGAGCGTGTATTTTTCGCTGCTCTGAATACGCTTACACAATTCAGCGTACTTTGAGGCATCAAAAGAATTGTAATACACAAGACTAACATCATCTATTTCTAGAATAATGTTCGGAGCAAGCTCCTTATCCAAAATATCAAGGGCGGACGTTACAGGCAACACCTTATCTGTGATCTGCTTTGGATTTATAATATCCTCAAAGCCGGTTGTGTTTATCATAGCAGTCAACTTTTCCTTGCCGTAGAAATAGCAAAGATAGAACATCGGCTTGCTCTGAACTTCATCAGTTTCTTTGGAAACTGCACAGCATTTAAACGGCACACCACAATACTCACGCCTGAGGATGACCGCAAAGTAATAATTCCCGTCACGCTCATTCGGGATAACAATGTACGGTTCAAAAGAGGCGTCGGGAGAGTAAATTGAATACAGTTCATTATATGTCTTCGCAGCGAAGCTTTGTGCCTCACTCAAAGTCCACTCCGAGCCGTCCAGCATTGTGTATTTCGTGTCGGGATAAGAACTATAATAATAATACCAGTTTTTAAAACTGTTACCTGGGAAAAAATATGCATCCTTTTCATAGTACAGCTTACCATTTGGATAAGCGTACATAGAGGTCGTATAGGTGTTGTTTTCTTTGTCAACAGTTTCAAGATCAATATATTGTATCTCACCGTACATTTTTCCTATTGAGAATGGAAAGAGCTTACCCGAGTAATCATCCACTTGGAGCTTTGAGATATCACTGGCACCACTGTCCTTATAGAAATCTTTCCCCATAAGACAACTATAAAACTTGGGAAAGCTCTTCTCAAAATCTGAGGTTTCTTTCAGCGAGAAACTATACAGCTCGTTTACATCGTTTACTTTTATACCTTCGGAGAGCACAAACTTGTTTCCGTATCCTTTCTCAGAGACATAGCTGTATATAGTCCTGCTGTCTGCATTAAGTTCACTTACAGAAACTCTGCGAGTTCCTTGGAAAGAGTTTCCGTTATTACTATCGTCATTCGATATAGACGAGCAGGAACAAAATAGAAGTGACACAAGTGTGCATAAAACTATTTTTTTCATTTCAGTTTGCTCCTTTTGTTGATGTTGTCATCATTATAGCACACGTTTTCTGATAAGTCAACATAACCTCATACTCAAAAAGGGCACTATAGTCGATTCGACCCTCATTGCAGCGCCCTCCTCTACAAAAAATGCTGACAGACAGCGTGACCCCGAAGCGCATTCTGTCAAGAAAGGTAAATTCAATATCACATTCGCACTGGCGAATCTTTATCTGGCTGACAAGAAAAACTTGCTGGCTTGATGAAGTGCGCCCTGCAGAACTGAAACAGGTGGGATATATCTCGTTTTTAGTGTGCATTGTGCGGTATTGCCTTAACAGTCTAACTCGGACACAGCAAAATACCAAAGTGTTAGAAAAATGTTAGATATGAACGGGCGTTCATAAATCAAAAGCCCGCAGATAACGCATCTGCGGGCTTTTTTGGCAGGGGCAGAAGGGATCGAACCCTCGGCACGCGGTTTTGGAGTTGAGAACATCTGTTCGATTATCTTTTCTCAACCTCTTGAAAATGCCGATTTTACGGGGATTTTGCGACTTGGCTTGTTATAGCTTGATGTATGTTTTTGCCTCTTTTTGCGGTTTTGGTTGTCAAATAGTTGTCAAAAATCCAACCGCAGCCCAAGTTATAACAACTTATAGTATATAAAATCATAAACCGATCCTCATATACAGTCCAAAGATGATTTACCTCTACAATTATTAGATCAAGCAGTTGTCCGGTTGTCAAAACGCAAATTCATATTTTTGCATATTCTGTTTATGCTTCTTTACACTCTTTCATTCAAATCAGAAAAATCCGACTCAAAGATCATTTCATCGGGCAATTCTTTTTTTATTACGAACATTAGCATATATATTGGATAATAAGTGAGCTTTTCCTTGACCTCAACATTTCCGTTACAAAAAACATATCCCTCAGCTATACCATATTCGTCGGACGCCAGAACGTTATTTATTGCATTATGACGATAGTAATCCTTGCCCGATTTGATCTCTATCGGCAGAACCTTTGCATTTTGCTCTATTACAAAATCAAGCTCGCCGAGCTTTTTGCTGTTGTAATAATATATAGGGAAGCCATGTGCTAAAAGCTCCTGTGCAGCAGCATTTTCATAAATTGCCCCGAAATTTACTGTTGTTTCGTGCCGCAGGATACTAAGCTGTATCTCGCTTCCGTACTGTGCCATAAGCAGACCGACATCATTTGAAAACAGCTTGAAAAGATTCTGCGATCTTGAAAGCAGCAGAGGGATCTTTGGCTCATCTACTACATTTGCAGGCAATGCCACACCTGCGTTTTTTAGCCATAGAAAGCTGCTGTACAGCTTATCAAAACGTGCGTGCTCATTCAGATTTTTGAGGATAAATCTCTTGTTTTTTGAATTGAGCTCACTCGGTATAAGGTCAAAAATATCATTAAGGTAGAGCTTGTCATTTTCATCATATTTTGAAATATCCTGCTTGTATAGGTTTATTATTGCCTTCTGCTCATCTGCAACACGGCGCAGATTTTTGGTTTCAAGATATGTTGATACAGCCGCAGGCATACCGCCAACGATAAGATAAAGCTCGAACAAAGCAAGCATACGCTCGTGAATAAATGTATCAACGGCCGTTTTTCTTTCAAATGACCG
This sequence comes from Ruminococcus sp., assembly GCA_017450925.1. Taxonomy (GTDB): domain Bacteria; phylum Bacillota; class Clostridia; order Oscillospirales; family Ruminococcaceae; genus FB2012. The sequence goes on from JAFSSS010000069.1 coordinate 23,341, forward strand.
CCTAAGTGAATCAATGACCTTATCGCCAACACCGTTTGCTACTGCAAATTCCTCAAAATCAAGAGGATACATCTGACGTATATCAAGATAACCGACAGGTAATGACGCAATATCCTTCAGCACAGTTCCAAGCAAAGAGCCACTTAAAATATACTTATATGACCCCTCCTGAACAAGATACTTTATCTGAGTTATAAGCGACTTACATTCCTGCACTTCATCAAAGAATATAATAGTTTCCCCCGGTATCATTCTATCCCCGAACAATGCCGACAAACGCAGGATAATATCCTCATCGCTTTTGGCATCTGAAAAAAGCTCTTTATGACTCGGATTTTCAATAAAATCAAGCTTGATAAAACTCTGAAAGTGCGATTCGCAGAACTCCTCGATAATAAATGATTTCCCGACCTGACGTGCTCCCGTTATCATAAGTGCCTTGCTGCTTTCATTATTATAAAACTCTTCGATCTGCTTAAATATTTTTCTGTAAAGCATAATATACACCTCTTTCATAGTGTTTATTTAATGATAACACATATCGGGATAAATTGCAAGTGATTTTTGCATTTATTCTTACATTTTTCCACGGATTTTTCGGCATATAGTTACACTTTTCCACAATTATTCTTTAGTGGGTCCCTATCCATTCCATTTAGTACTCACCTTTTCTCTCAGTCAACTTGTCAAACAGCTTGTTATATACCTTTATAATACTCCCCACCGCAAACGCTGCAATAATGCTGCCCTCACGAACCCCTTGCAGCTTTCCGAGAAATACAAGGCAAATGACAGCAGAAAGAGCAATATATAAAATGTCAAAGAGTATCTTTATATTCTCATACCGCCTGCCTGTAACCTTGCTTATCGCTCTGTTCATAGCCTCGCCCGGCAGCATAGCCACACCGCCCTTGATCTGTATCCAGATACCGAAAGCAAGTATCACACAACCCAGCAGCATAAAAACAAACTGCATAGGATAGCCGCTGACAGTTATCCCTCTTATCAGCCAGACGGAGAGGTTTGTCAGATAACCATACACAAACGCAAGAACTGTTTGCACAGCGATCTCCACATATTATTGGCAGAGTCATAGGGGTAATAGATGCTTCCGATTTTGCTTCAGATAGGGACACCGAGATATTTATGCTGCACAAGCAGGGAAACATTTAGCATGAAGACTACATGATCAGCTTGATACGTTCATATTTGAATATTTTGAATTTAAGAGAGACTGGATTTCCATCTCAAAACAGCAATCCAAAATCACGTTATATAAAATCATCAAAAAAAGATATGCCAAATTATGAAACACATAATCCGGCATATCTTTTTTATCTTTTCATAACCCAAAATAAATTGGTATAACTTTAGTTGTCAAATAGTTGTCAAAACCCGATTTCGGGGCGTTTTCAAAGAAAGCAAAAAGTCCGTAAACGGCGTGTTTACGAACTTTTCTTTGGCAGGGGCAGAAGATGATTTCACGAAGGAGCTGCCGGTTGGCGAACTGCTCGTCCGTAATGCCGCGATAGCTGGGA
>JAFSSS010000070.1 GCA_017450925.1 Ruminococcus sp.
CTCAAGGCAGCTGATGTGGGCGTTGCAATGGGTATCACAGGCACGGATGTAGCCAAGGGCGCCGCAGATATCGTACTTCAGGACGATAAATTCACCACTATCGAAAAGGCCGTCAAGGAAGGCAGAAACATCTATGAAAACGTAAAAAAGTCTATCCTCTTTGCCCTTTCCTCAAATATCAGCGAGGTAGTGGTCATGTTTGCGGCTATCGCTGCGGGCTTTGCTGCACCGCTCAAGGCTGTACACATACTGTGGGTAAACCTCCTTACTGACTCGCTCCCCTGCTTTGCCCTCGGTGTGGACCCCAACTCGTCATCAGACGTAATGAACAAGAAGCCGCGTAAAAACGGCGAATCCATTTTCGCTGACGGCGGATACTTCAAGGTCGGGCTATACAGCATCATCATCGCGGTAATGACCCTGATCGCTTTCCTTTACACCCCCGTTAGGGAGCTTATGTCGGCGGGAATGGGATGCAGCCTGAAAAATATCATCGACTGCCTGTCCGATAAGGACATACTGATGCAGTCCCAAACGCTTGCATTCTGTACGCTTGCCGTTTCCGAGCTGTTCCACGCGATCGGTATGCGTGATACCGAGACATCGCTGTTCCGGTTCAAGCATTTGGATAACAAGATCATGATCCTTGCCTTAGCAGTAGGGATAGCCGGCCAGCTTGCAGTCACCGAAATACCGTTCTTCAGAAATATATTCGGTACAGTTCAGATGACTCTCCCTATGTGGGGATTGGTACTGATCCTCTCAGTGATGCCGCTTGCTGCACACGAGATCGTTGTGCTTGCGAAAAAGGCAAAGAGATCGAAGAAGGCATAACGGCAGTATTTTCCCGGCAGAAAATGCTCCGGCTCTCAATATCCTCCGCGGTCTGTCTGCTGCACAGCACGCCGGAATACGCAAAATGGGTATCCTCCGAAAGCGCGGGCATCATAAAGAAGTTTTTATTCAGACACTTCTGCTGTATCACGGCAGAAGTGTCTTTGCGTTACAAGTGTCCGCGCCCGCTAAAAGAAAAAAGAAGAAAGAATAAATAAGAAATAATAATCAAGGTATCGCCTTTGGCGATAATCTTAATTCGTCCGCAAAGCGGACACCTTGTTTATTCTTTATTCTTTCTTCTTTATTATTTTTTCTTTTAGCAGCAGCGCTCGCAAAGCTTGGTTTTTCAAAAGCTTCTGTATCGCTGCTGCGCTAACGGGGGATACCCATTTTGCGCCGTAAGCCCCTTGTTTTTAGCTGCCTGTTGCTGTGACTATTGCCTTGCGCCCTTGAAATCCTGCGGCTGATATGATATAATGATAAAATGAAGCCGTAAGGTGCTGCCTTTATTGAATGCTTTGTAGAGGTGAGGTCGATGTCTGCATTTACAAAAGTGCCCGAGAGGGCATTGCTTATCGCTGCCATGCTTGCAGCAGCGGTGTGTGTTCTTGTTTTTCCCGTCAGGCTGACGGCAGACGCTGCGGAGCCCTCGGCCGGGACAGCCTCATGGTCTGAGCTTCAGGAGGCTTTAAAAAATGCCGGCCCGGGCGGCACTGTAACGCTGACCGCCGATGTGGCGGCAGAGGGCTCGGATACTACGCTTTCCATAACCTCCGGCTCGGTGCTGACGATCGACCTGAACGGTCATACGATAGATCGCAGGGCGGAGGAGAACGGTACAGCTGACAGCGCAGTTATCACAGTTTTACCGAATGCCGTACTGACGGTAAAGGACAGCTCACCGGGAGCGTCCGGCAGGATCACAGGCGGCTGCTCGCCGGACGGCGGCGGCATCATCAACGTCGGAACGCTTATCGTTGAGGGCGGCTGTATCACAGGGAACCGCTCCACGGACAAGGGCGGAGGTATCGGGAATTACAGCCTTCTTGTCATGAGCGGCGGAACGGTGACGGCAAATTCGGCTGACAAAAGAGGCGGCGGCATATATAACGGTGTAAAGGGACGCATGACGCTCGCCGAGGATATGTGTGGCAGCAGGAACAATTAATCGATTTTAGGGATGACTTGGTAAATCTTCAAGAGGGAAAAAACCATTATACCGGATTACTTTCGTTAAGGCAACACCGCACGACCCCTGTGCATCAGTATGCGCAGCCTCAACTGGCGTTGAGGCACAGATTTTCGTCAGATTGCCTAAATTCGACGCAGGCTTGCAAGCGAAGTTCACTTCGCTTTACGCAACGTCAAGGAGAA
>JAFSSS010000071.1 GCA_017450925.1 Ruminococcus sp.
ATTGCCTAAATTCGACGCAGGCTTGCGAGCGAAGTGTGCTTCGCTTTGCGCAACGTCAAGGAGAATTTGGGTAATATGACGGAAAGCTGGCAAGCAGATGATGTGCAGAGGCGTTAGCCGCGGGTCGTGCGGTGTTGCCTTTATGGACAGACAAGGCTCATCTTACTTCTGAAAGGACTGAACTCTATGACTGAAAATACAAACCGCTGTGTTATCACCGGCCTCGGCATGATCTCCGCCGTCGGCGATAACGTTAAGGAATGCTGGGAAAGCGTGCTCGCCTCCCGCTCCGGAATCGACCATACCACTACAGTCGATACCGAGAACTGCTATTCCGACTATGCCGCCGAGGTGCGCTCCGACTGCCTTGACAGCATCCCCCGCACCGAGGGAATGGACAGGGTCTCGAAGCTCTGCATCAAGGCCGTCGATGAAGCGCTCAAGGACTCCTCTCTTTCGGATTTCAACGGCGACAGCCGCGTTTCCGTTATCATGGGAAGCTGTGTGGGCGGCGTTGTGAGCGCCGAAAAATACTATACCGTGGAGAAAAGGAAGGAGCTTATCCCGCAGATGCCTATCTCCGCTATCGCCTCGCAGGCCGCTGCATGGTGTCATGCCGGCGGCGCCGTTACAAACGTGGCCAATGCCTGTGCTGCCGGAACCATAAGCATAGCCTATGCTGCCGACCTTATCCGTTCCGGAAAGGCGGATATAGTAGTGGCCGGCGGCGCGGATGCCTTCGCATCGGTGCCCTATGCGGGCTTCACCTCGCTTCACGCGCTGGATGCCCAGCCCTGTTCGCCCTTCAACCGTCTAAGCGGCATCACCCTCGGCGAGGGTGCCGGTGCGCTGATCGTGGAGTCCTACGAACACGCCGCTGCCCGTGGAGCCAAGATCTACTGCGAGGTGCTGGGCTCGGGTGTTACCAGCGATGCTCACCACATCACCGCTCCCCGTCCCGACGGCGAGTGTCAGATGAACGCTATCCGCACAGCTATCGAAAGCTCCGGCCTTACCGAAGCGGACATCGGCTATGTGAATGCCCACGGCACAGGCACCGCCAAGAATGACGAGGCGGAGTTCCTCTCGCTGCATACCATTTTTGACGGAAGAAACGACGATCTCAGCGTAAGCTCCACAAAGGCCATGACAGGCCACTGCCTCGGCGCGGCGGGAGCTGTCGAGGCTGTGTTTGCAGTCAAGGCACTGACCGAGAACACCGTTCCTCCCACCCTCGGCTTCAGCGAGGACGATCTTGTAAGGCTCAAGGAGCGTGCCGGCAGTATAGATTTCTGTCCCAACGTTCCGAGAAGGAAGGAGCTTACCAACGTTATGAGCAACTCCTTTGCCTTCGGCGGCAACAATGCCAGCATCGTGTTCAGCAAGGAGCAGGGAAATGTGAAGAGCGTTCCGGCTCACGCGAATGCGGCTATAACCGGCCTCGGCATCGTGACCCCTGCCGGCAGCGGCAAGGAGTGCTATACCGAGCTTATGAACGGCAGGAGCGGTCTGCGCCCTGGAGAGGCAGTGCGCTCCGAGGTGGGCAAGGAGCAGTATGACGAGCTGGGTCTGAAAATGGCCTTCTACCGCAAGCTGGATCATTTCAGCCAGCTGCAATGCGTTTCGGGTATGTACGCCCTCAAGGACGGCGGCTACAGCATCACCGATGAAAACGCCGCACAGACAGGTATCATCGTCGGCACCTCCGAGGGGTCGCTCTCTCCCGTGTGTGACTTTGAAATGCTCATCGCGGAAAAGGGCAACGCCAACGGCAGCGCCTTCAAATTCCCGAACACGGTTTATAACGCTGCGGGCGGCTATCTTTCGATCTGCTCCGGCATAAAGGGCTATAATGTTACCGCCACCAACGGCGCACAGTCGGGGCTTTTCTCGGTGGCCTATGCTATGGACGTTATCCGCTCCGGCAAGCAGAAGGCTATGCTGGCGACCGGCACGGACGAAAACAACGAGATAATGCAGGAGCTGTTCAGCGGACTGGATCTTATCACCGACGAGTGCGTTATGCCCTACAGCGGCAGTGATAAATTCACCCTCTCCGACGGCAGCACCACCCTGCTGCTGGAGAATGTCGAGGCAGCAAAGGCAAGGGGCGCCGATATCTACGCCTACGCTATAGGCTGCGGTGCCGCAAACTGCGGTGTTCCGTTCGGTACGCTCTCCGGCTCGGAAAAGGCTCTTGAAAGGGCGATCACAGAGGCCCTTGCAGATGCGGCTCTCGATCCGGGCGACATTGATGCGGTCATCGGCTTTGCCAACGGCCACAGTGCGGTGGACAGCATCGAGAGAGAGGCTCTGAAAAACGTGTTCGGCGACAGCGTTTGCAGTCTGCCGGTATATTCGGTCAAGGATAAGCTGGGCGAGGGCAGAGCCGCAAGCGCTGCACTGGCAGCAGCCCACGCCGCACTTATGCTTCACGGTGACATCGGCGAGCAGGATTTCTATAACGTATTCGACAGCGAGCCCGCCGGCAGCGAGAGCGCTGAAATGTACAGATACATTCTTGCAATATCCTACGGCTCCGGCGGCAGCTACTGCGCCGTTGTCATAAGCAGGGAGGATGACTGATGAAGGTTGCGATAGTTACCGGGGCATCCCGGGGGATAGGCCGTGCCTGCGCTGTAAGACTGGCAAAGGACGGCTATACGGTAGTCGTGAACTACAGCCGCAGTGAGGAGGAGGCCTCAAAAGTGCTGGACGAGATCAAGTCCGCCGGCGGCGACGGGATGACATATAAGGCGGACGTTTCCGACCTTGCACAGGTCAAGCAGATGATAAGGGACACCGACAGGAAATACGGTCAGATCGACCTGCTGGTGAACAACGCCGGCATCGTCCGGGACGCATTCCTGCTGGCACTTAATATGGACGATCTTTCCTCCTGCATGGAGCTTAACGTCAAGGGCTATTTTTACTGCGCACAGCAGGCGGCACTGAAGATGTTCCGCCGCAGACAGGGCGTGATAATCAATATGTCCTCTGTAAGCGGTGAGCTGGCTTTGGCAGGACAGAGCGTCTATAGCGCCACAAAGGGAGCAGTCAACTCCCTTACCCGCGTGCTTGCCAAGGAGCTTGGCAGCAGGGGCATAAGGGTGAACGCTGTGGCTCCCGGCTTTATCGAAACCGAGATGATAAACGCCCTCTCGGATGAAAAGAAGGAGGAGTATTTAAAGGACATACCTCTGCACCGCTTCGGAAAAGCGGAGGAGGTGGCGGCGGTCGTTTCCATGCTGGCAAGCGACGAGTTCTCCTACATCACCGGGCAGGTCATCACTATGGACGGAGGTATCTCGCTATGATGAATATCGACGCAATAAACGAAAGGATCAAGCAGCGCCCCCCTTTTCAAATGATCGACAGGGTGACCGAGCTGGTGCCGGATGAAAGTGCCGTGGGCATAAAGTGCGTTTCAGTAAACGAGCCCCACTTCATGGGGCATTTCCCCGGCTCGCCTATCATGCCGGGAGTGCTTATCATCGAAAGCTGCGCACAGCTCTGCTCGCTGGTCATTGAGGACGGCGGCGGGGAGGATAAGCTTTATGTGCTGCTGAAGGTGGACGGCTTCAAGTTCGTAAAGGCCGTCATTCCCGGCGACAGGCTCGAGATAAGCGTTAAAAAGACCCGCGCCGGCGGTACGCTGTACTGCTTTGATGCAGAGGTGAAGGCCGAGGGCGTGCTTCGTGCAAAGGGCAGCCTTACCTTTACCAAGATCGACCGGGACGCAGTCTATAAGGCATAAGAAAGGGTAATAGCTATGAAAAAGAAAACACTTATCATAAACGGCAGTCCCAAATGCGAGAACAGCCTTACCTTCAAGGTGGCAAAGGCGTTTGCCGAGGGGCTTTCGGAGGAGGAGGGCAGCAGGACGGAGTACATCCATGTTTCAAAGCTGAACATAAAGCCCTGTACAGGCTGCCTTTCCTGCTGGGGACGCACCGAAGGCGTATGCGTTATCAAGGACGACTCCATGCCGGAGGTCAGAAGGAAGATACTCTCTGCCGACACCATTATCATCGCCTTCCCGATCTACTTTTTCGGTATGCCGGGAACGCTGAAAACACTGATCGACCGCCTGTTGGGAATTATGTGTACCTTCTCCGGGCAGGAGCTGGATAACATCAAGGCAGGCCGTCACGCCCTGCGCACTCCCCGTCCGGGACAGCGTCTGGCTGTCATCGCCTCCTGCGGGTTCTCCGAGTCGGAGGAGGCCTTTCATCCCATAAAGGTGCAGTATGACCTGTCGATCGGCGAGGGAAAATACGCCCACTTCTGCTGCCCGCAGCTCAAGGCGCTGGCACAGGCAGGCTCGGGTCAGCGGTTTGAAAAGATCTGCGCGATCAGCCGTCAGGCGGGTATGCAGTTCGCTCACGGCAGCATCGACCCGGCACTTGTCGAGCTTCTTGAAAAGCCGGTGCTGACAAGGAATACATACCGTATGCTTATGGAAAAATTCTGGAAGGACGAAAAGGGTGCTGATGAAAATGATAAGAATAGCAGCAGATCTCGGAGGAGCCGACAGGTCACAGGCACAGCTCTCGGCAGGCGTGCTTGATGCCGTTTCGGCACAGGAGGATCTGTTCGTTTATGCCTGCGGGGACGCCTCGCAGCTGGCTCCCCTGCTGGGGGGCAGAGAGCGCATAGAGATCGTTGACGCCCCGGAGGTCATCACCAACAGCGAGGATCCCTCCGAGGCCTTCAAGGCGAAAAAAAATTCCTCGCTGGTGCGGGGAATGCAGCTGTGCAGGGAAAACAGGGACATCAGCGGCTTTGTCTCCTGCGGCCCTACGGGAGCGATATTCGTTTCTGCGGTGATGCTCCTCGGGCGCATCGGCAGGATAAGCCCCATGCTGACGGTTGAGCTTACCAAGCCGGACGGCAGCAGCTTCTGCGTAGTGGACTGCGGTGCCAACGTGGATGTCCGAGCGGAAAAGCTGGTGGATTTCGCCAGAATGGGTTCCGCCTACATGAAGGCGGCGGGAGTTGCCGAGCCAAAGATATATCTTCTCTCCAACGGTGCCGAGGACAAAAAGGGCAGTGCGTCGGTCAAGAGAGCCAACGAGCTGCTGCGGGCGGAAATGCCGGGCTTTATGGGAAACACCGAGGGGCACAGCGTTCTTTCCGGCGATGCTGATGTTATCGTCTGCGACGGCTTCTCCGGGAACATCCTTCTGAAAACTATCGAGGGGGCAGCCAAGGCAGTCATCTCCGAGCTTCGGGCATCGGGGCTTGACGGCGAGGCACTTGATGCGGTCTATCGCAAATACGACTACAACACCCAAGGCGGAGCCGTGCTTTTGGGAACAGGTCTGCCCATAGTGAAAGGCCACGGTGCCGCCACCGCCGAAACGGTGCGCAGCATCATCCTCACATCCTACCGCCTTGCAAAGAACGGGCTGAATGCTAAGATAGCGGAAAGCTTTTCAATGCACAATGCATAATGCACAATTAAGGGAGTCGCCTATCGGCGACAAAAATGGCCATTCGGCCGCCGCAGTGAGAAATAGAAGGCAAAGCTCCCGTTCTCACAAGCTGAGGCGGCCGAATGGCCATAATGCGCGCTTGCGCTCCTTAATTGTGCATTATGCATTGTAAAAAGGCTATCCGGCGGCTGAATCGTACCCGTAGTCGTGAGTAACTATCGCCTTGCCGCGCTCGTCGATAAGAGTGTCCTCCAGTGAGGTGTTGACCATATACGCCGCAAAGGTCACTCCAAGCACGATAAGCGATGCGATCAGCAGAAGCCCGAGGCGGTACTTGGGCTTTCTTTTTTTCTTCGGGCTGTCGTTGTTTGCAGGCATGATGCTCCTCCTTTTAACGGTAATAAACTACAGTATGACTCCCACCACGTCCTCAACGGTTATGGTCATAAGCTCGTCATCGGTGGGCTGCTCCATAGGGGCGAGACGGTCGGCCTGCCGGGTGATGACCCGCTCGAAATAGTTACGGGCATCCCGGGCGTTGGCGAAATTCTCCGGCTTGCTTTCGCATCTTTCCTCGAAGAAGGAGCGCACGCATTCCAGTGCCTGCTCCTCGACCTTCAGCTTATAGCTCTCGCACCGCAGGCGGAATATCTCCGTCAGCTCGTCGGGGGTATAGTCCGGGAAGTCAATGAACCGATTGAACCGGGATTTCAGTCCCGGGTTGGAGTTCAGGAACTCCTCCATAAGGTCGGTATAGCCGGCGCAGATGACCACGAGGTCGTCCCGGTTATCCTCCATGAATTTCAGAAGCGTCTCGATTGCCTCGGGGCCGAAATCGTTCTGCCCCTTCTGGTTGGTAAGGGAGTAGGCCTCGTCGATGAACAGCACGCCGCCCAAAGCGCTCTCGCACAGCTCGCGGGTCTTGATAGCGGTCTGTCCAACATAGCCGCTCACCAGCATGGAGCGGTCGGCCTCCACCAGCTTGCCCTTTGAGATAGCGCCGAGGCAGTGATATATTTTTCCGATAAGCCGTGCGACGGTGGTCTTGCCGGTGCCGGGGCCTCCGGTGAACACCAGATGAAGCGACAGCTTAGGCTGCTTGAAGCCTCTCTCCTCCCGGAGCTTTCTGACTCTTATTACATTGGAGAGGGAGTAGATCTCGCTTTTGACATTCTCCAGTCCCACGAGAGAGTTAAGCTCGTCCATAAGCTGTTCAAGTGTTTCCTCCGGCTCGGAGGACTGTTCCGGCTCCTGCTTGGTATCTGCAGCGGGAGCGGGATCATTCAAGGGCTGTCTCGGTTTATTGTTCAGCGCCTTGAGGTAGTTATCGGAAAAATTCTTCATTCTGAAGATAAGCTTTCCGAGGACGGCAGTTTCCTCGTTGGTGCTGCTGCCGTCGCAGGCGATGAAATCAAGGCCTATCTCGTTGACGGCAGAGACGAGCTTAGCTGTTCCCTCCGAAATGAGGCCGTCGCACTCCGCCTCTGCAAAGGGCGGGCAGAGCATAACGATAGTGTCGATGATATCATCGACTCTTTGCTTTTCGGGTCTGACAAGCTTCATCAGTTCAGCCCTTGGATAGCTTTGCCCCATGAACTCCCCGGCAAAGACCGACTCCTCGGCGCTAAGGCTCTTCCCTCTTGTTCCGAGATAGACGAACAGTCTGAGCAGAGCGAGCTTCATAAACGGTTCTATCTTATACTTCCCGCCGCTGACCTTATAGCCCTTTTCGTCCAGCAGCGTGCAGCTTTTTGAAAGCTCCCGGCAGGTCTGCTTTACTCTGTCGTTCACTGATAACACCCCTTTTCTCCGTTGCGGAGGTTTTTATGTGCAGAGCTGCACGTCGTACAGCTGCTTTGTGGTTGGATTGCGCTTATTTGCGCTACAGCTTTGTTGCTTTTAGAGACGGAAAATCGCTATCGCTCTTTCCTGCGAGTGCTGGAAAACTACTTTTTCCGGCGCTGCATTTTGTTTGTCCCCCTTACCGGGGATGTGATTTCCTACTTTTGTGCCCTACTGGTTACTTTGTGCAGCGCCGGTTGTCTCGCTGTCGCGAGCCAAGTGGGACGCTGTCCCACACCCTGCAAGGGGCTCTGCCCCTTGACCCCGCAAGCCTCTGGCGCGAGGCTTGACCGCGCGCTTTTTAACGCGCTTCGCGGTTTGG
>JAFSSS010000072.1 GCA_017450925.1 Ruminococcus sp.
CACTATCTTTAAAGTCTGATGACTTTAGCGGAAATACAGGTACCCTCGCCAAAAAGAATTAAAAGTTTTAGGGAGGGGGTTTGGGGGATGACCCTTTTTCAAAAGGGTCTCCCCCAATAATTTCCGCAGACAGCACGGCAAATTGGCATTTTGCAGAAATACATATTCGGAGCTGGGATAAGCCTTTTATAAATCATATCACGGCCGGCGGTAAATGTCAATGAAAAACAGGTGAAAATTACAGCCAGCCGCCGTCGCAGGTGATGACCTGTGCGTTTATGTAGGCTGCCTCGTCGGAGCAGAGGAAGGCTGCCAGTGCAGCGATCTCCTCGGGGCGGCCTGCACGGCCGGCGGGGATGCTTTCTGTTACGGCCGAAAACTCCTCGGGGCTCAACGATGCATTCATGGGTGTATCTATAAGCCCGGCGGCGATGCAGTTGACATTGACCCCGCTGGGGGCAAGCTCCTTGCCGAGGGCCTTTGTAAAGCCTATCAGACCGGCCTTGGCGGCGGAATAGGCTGCTTCGCAGGAGGCCCCGGCGATACCCCACACAGAGGATATGTTGATTATCCTGCCGCTGTGACGGCGTGTCATATCAGCGGCGGCACGTTTTGACAGCAGCATAGCGCCTGTCAGATCGGTATTCACAAGCGAGATGATCTCGCTGTCGGACATATCGGCAAAGAGGCCGATGTGCGCTCTTCCGGCGTTGTTCACAAGCACCTCCGGCGGGGCAAGCCCCTCACATACTGTCCGGTAGGCCTTATCCACCGATGCAGGATCAGACAGTTCAAGCCCGACGGTCATAGCCGCAGTTCCCTGCTGTCTTAGCTCTGCGCAGAGGGCTTCTGCGGCATCAGAGGCGGTGTTGAAGCCTATAGCCACCGCAAAGCCGTCGGCGGAAAGCCTCCGGCAGACGGCCGAGCCTATACCGCCGGAGCCGCCGGTAACAAATGCTGTTTTCAAAAGGCAGGCGCTCCCTTCCTATCAGTATTCCATGCTGCTTTCAAACTGGTCGCCGTCGATATAGAATGTGACCTCACTGCCGAAGGCGCTGTAAAGATCACGGCTAAGCCTGTCATAGTCGATATCGGCATAGCGGTAATCGGGGTCATCGGATATATCGCTGTCATCGGGGAGAATGATATCATCGGGAATCTCAATGCTCACCGAAATGTAGCAGCAGCCTGTCCCGGCATCGGCAAAGCATTTGTAGGATATCTGCTTGCTCTCAAATGCAATATTGGTAAGGATAGCATCCAGCTGCTGACAGAAACCGTAGGCTCCCGCCCCTTCGGGGACTGCAAGCTTAAAAAATGCAGAGCCCGTGCCGTCCTCTCCGCCTATTTCGGCCAGCTTCTTCGGAAGCTCGTAGATGCTTTTGCACTCCTTTGCCTCTCTGACCACGGGATTGTATTCCAGCGAGGTGCACTCGGGATATACGGGGCCGGAGCCTGTGTTCCAGGGATAGCCCTGCTGCTGCTTCAGCTCGTCGGTAACATTAAAGGCACCGTAGAGAGGGTGCTGTGTTCCGCCGTCAAAGAAAACATCGACGTGATGCCACTTCCCGCCTATCTTGACCACATTCCAGGCGTGTTCCCCCTGCTCGGTGGAATGGATTATCCTGCACTCGATGTCAAGGGCATCCATGAACAGCTTGAAGGTGGTGGCATAGCCCACACAGATAACGCTGTGGTCGCGGAAGAAGCCGTAGGGCGTGTGGGAGTTGTCCTCAACGGTATCGTCCACCACGGGATTTAGGTTCTTGTAGTTATAATTCGCGTTCTTGAAGATGTAGTCATAGACCGCCTTTTCCTTTTCATAATCGGTCATGCCCTCCTTGATGATCTCCTTCAATGCAGCGGTAAGGCAGTCATAAACGAACCTGTCCTTTTCGTCCTCAAGGGATGAACTGTCCGATTTTTTGTACGCTTCTATAACGGCTGTGTCGTCATATATATCGTGCGCATCATAGGAAAAGGTCTTGACTCTTTTTTCAAGCTCGTCGATACGCTTGGTCATCTGCTCGAGCTTATGGGTAAGCTCCTGCAATTCCTCCTGACGGCTGTCAAAGGCAGCAGGCTCTGCCGCAGGAGCGGCAGTCTGCGACGAGCTGTCGGTCTGACTTTCCGAAGAGCTGTCTGCCGCTGCCGCACAGCCCGAGGCCGTTACAGCAATAGCGCAGAGCAGCGCTGTTATCCTGCTTTTGTTCATTTTGTGTCACTCTTTCTGTATAATTATGATAGAGTTGATAGTTGATAATTGACAGTAGATAATGAAAGAAGCGCCCGAATGGGCATCCGTGCGCCAAGGTCGCACCTTCATTATCCATTATCAACTATCAACCGTCAGCTAAGATAAGCTGTTATTTGCAGAAATGCATGGTGAAGCCGGGGTCACGACAATTCCTCGCGGACAAGCTTTTCAAGGCTGTCGGCGCTGTCGGAGATCACCAACACGCACCAGCCGTTGACGGTGAACACTCTTCCCGCCTCGATCTTCGGCAGCTCCGCGGGAACATAGCCCTTGAAGTCGTTATAGCGCAGTTCCTTACGGTCGTTCAGCACCTTTACGGCTGTATCGGTATTGCCGTCGGCAGGCTTGATTACAGATATCTCGTCCGCCTTGCCGCCGCCGTTGTTATAGACGATAAGCCCGTCTGTGAGATCGGACTGCTCGCAGAGATAAAGCTTTTTGCAGTTTTTCTCAAACAGCCTTTCGCCGTAGATCGCAGAGCCCGTAAGCACAGAGCTGTCAGCGGCCTTGAGCTTCTCGCACAGCTCACCGAGGGAAGATGCCGCTTCGGGCTGACTGTCGGAAACGCTTTCGGCTGCTGCCTCCGACGCTGCTGCTGCCGTGGTCTCGGCAGCGGAGGAGACCTCACTGACCGAGGAGGAGCCTTCTGCTCCGCAGCCGGACATCAGCAGGGCTGCCAAGAGGGCTATATATTTAACTTTCATCAATTCATCACCTTATATGTCTTATGTACAGTCATACTATCCCATATATAGTATATCACCACTGATACAAAATAACAATAGTCAGATTAAATAAATTTAACAAACTAATCGCCCCATACTTCGCCGCGCTGCTGAAGCCCAAAAACCTTGACAAGCTCTGCATTTTGTGGTAAAGTTAAAGGTGGTATTATGCCGTAAAGAAGTGATCGGAGGTGTGTTATGAACAGTGAACTGGTCTCGCTGCTGCTGAAGCTGATAGTCGGCAGCGCAATAATAATGGCATTCATCGCCCTCGCCTGTATCGTGACACCGAAGATCGCAAAGCTGTTATCCAAACGGCATCCCGAATGGAACAGTCCCGAAAGGGTGGAGGACAGTAACGAGTCTGGGACAGCCCCCGAGGTCAAGGGTGCTTACGACGCCCAGCATGAGGACTATGACCTGAATTACAAAATATACCATAAAGATATATACGGAGTTGATTTTAAACATGGGAAAGAAAAACGAAAAAATGGTTGATGCGATAACCTCAATGGACGAGGATTTCGCAAAGTGGTACACTGACATCTGCAAAAAGGCCGAGCTGGTGGAATACACCAGCGTAAAGGGCTGTATGGTCATCAGACCCTACGGCTATGCTATTTGGGAGAACATCCAGCATATACTTGACACAAGGTTCAAGGAGATGGGGCACGAGAATGTTTGTATGCCTATGTTCATTCCCGAGAGCCTGCTGAACAAGGAGAAGGATCACGTTGAGGGCTTTGCTCCCGAGGTGGCATGGGTCACCCACGGCGGCAGCGAAAAGCTGGAGGAGCGCCTCTGCGTCCGTCCCACCTCTGAAACACTGTTCTGCGAGCATTATGCAAATATCGTACACAGCTACCGCGACCTGCCCAAGCTTTACAATCAGTGGGTGTCGGTAGTACGCTGGGAAAAGACCACCCGTCCCTTCCTGCGTTCAAGAGAATTTCTCTGGCAGGAGGGTCACACCATACACGCCACCGCCGAGGAGGCGATCGAGGAGACAGAGCGTATGCTCAACTGCTACGCCGATTTCAGCGAGCAGGATCTCTGCATACCTGTGGTAAGAGGCCAGAAGACCGAGAGCGATAAGTTCGCCGGCGCAGTTTCCACCTATGCTATCGAGGCTATGATGCACGACGGCAAGGCTCTGCAGGCAGGCACCTCACACTATTTCGGCGACGGCTTTGCAAAGGCCTTCGGCATCCAGTTCGCCAGCAAGGATAACAAGCTGGAATATCCTCACCAGACCTCTTGGGGCATGACCACCCGTATGATCGGCGCTATCATCATGACCCACGGCGACAATAACGGACTTGTCTTGCCGCCTGCTGTTGCACCTGTACAGGCAGTTATCGTGCCTATCGCGCAGTTCAAGGAGGGCGTGCTGGAAAAGGCTGCCGAGATCAGAGACAAGCTGAAGGCGCTGGGCATCCGCGTTAAGCTGGATGACTCCGACAACTCACCGGGCTGGAAGTTTGCAGAGCATGAAATGCGCGGTGTGCCCGTCCGCATCGAGATAGGCCCTAAGGACATCGAGGCGGGACAGTGCATCGTTGCTACACGTTACAACAGCGAAAAGCAGACCGTTTCTCTTGAAAACGACCTCGGCACTCTTGCGGACAAGGTCAAGGAACTGCTGGAGAAGGAGATCCCTGCCGGAATGTTTGCAAAGGCCTTGGAGAACAGAAGGAACCGCACATATCAGTGTACCACCACCGATGAGATCAAGGCCGCTCTCAAGGAAAAGGGCGACGGCTTTGTTGAGGCGATGTGGTGCGGCGAGGAGGCCTGCGAGGACAAGGTCAAGGAGCTGACAGGCGTCGGTTCGCGCTGCATCCCCTTTGAGCAGCATCAGATCAGCGACAAGTGTGTGTGCTGCGGCAAGCCCGCAAAGCATATGGTGCTGTGGGCGATAGCTTACTGATAATAACAGGCGTCTGCTGAAGCGCGGTGGCGATAAAGAAGTATTTGACAATTACAGCTTTGTATGTGCCACCGCTAAAAGAATAAATAATAAAGAAGAAAGAATAAAGAATAAACAAGGTGTCCGCTTTGCGGACATATTTCAAAATATATCGCCGCA
>JAFSSS010000073.1 GCA_017450925.1 Ruminococcus sp.
GCTGTCCCACACCCTGCAAGGGGCTCTGCCCCTTGACCCCGCAAGCCTCTGGCGCGAGGCTTGACCGCGCGCTTTTTAACGCGCTTCGCGGTTTGGACTATTGCTATACGCTTTAATGCTTTGCTCTGTCCTTCGCTCTCTGCGTATTCGACAGTATCCTCTTTCTTATCCTCAAGCTCTTCGGCGTTACCTCCAAAAGCTCGTCATCTGCCAAGAATTCCAAACAGTCCTCAAGACTAAGGTTTCTCGGCGGTATCAGCCGCAGCGCATCGTCCGAGCCCGAGGCTCGTGTGTTCGTCAGATGCTTTCTCTTGCATACGTTTACTACCAGATCGTCAGTCTTGGGAGATGCTCCCACGACCATGCCCTCATATACCGCCGTTCCCGCCGTGATGAACAGCTCGCCGCGCTCCTGCGCGTTGTAAAGTCCGTAGGTAACAGCCTCGCCGGTCTCAAAGGCTACCAGCGAGCCCGTGTTCCGCTTGCTGATCTCTCCCTTGTACGGCTGATAGCTGTGGAATACCGAGCTTAGGATGCCCTCGCCCTTGGTGTCGGTCAGAAATTCACTCCTGTAGCCGAAAAGCCCTCTCGCCGGGATAAGGAACTCCAGCCTCATGCGGCTCCCCACAGGGGTCATCTGAGTCAGCTCCGCTTTTCTTGTTCCAAGCTTTTCCATTACCGAGCCGACACAGCTCTCCGGCACGTCTATAACAAGCCTCTCGATAGGCTCGCACAGCTTGCCCTCGACCTCCTTGTAAAGCACACGGGGAGTCGAAACGCCCAGCTCATAGCCCTCGCGGCGCATATTCTCTATAAGTATGGAAAGATGCATCTCGCCTCTGCCTGCCACCTTGAAGCTGTCGGTGGTGTCGGTCTCGGAAACACGGAGAGAAACGTCCTTCAGAAGCTCCTTGAAAAGCCTGTCCCTAAGCTGGCGCGAGGTCACGAACTTGCCCTCACGTCCCGCAAACGGCGAGTCGTTAACGGAGAAGGTCATCTCAACGGTGGGCTCGCTTATCTTCACGAAGGGCAGAGCCTCAAAGGCGCCGTATTCGCAGATCGTGTCGCCGATAGTGATGTTCTCGATACCGCTGATGCAGACGATATCCCCTGCCTTTGCAGTCTCAACGGGGACACGGTTCAGACCCTCGATCTGATACATGGTAACTACCTTGCCCCTGTATTCCTTTTTGGTCTGATGATAATCGCCGACGGTGACCTCTTGGTTTACCTTCATCTCGCCCCGCTCGATGCGTCCGATAGCGATGCGTCCCACATAGTCGTTATAGTCGATAGCGGAAACAAGGTACTGCATCGTTCCCTCGGTATCCACCTCGGGAGCGGGAATGTAGGAAAGGATCTCGTCCAGCAGAGGGGTCAGATCCTGCCCCTGCTGATTGGGGTTGAAGGAGGCAGTGCCGTCACGTCCCGAGCAGTAGATGATAGGGCTGTCCAGCTGTTCATC
The DNA here is from genome assembly GCA_017450925.1 of Ruminococcus sp. GTDB lineage: Bacteria > Bacillota > Clostridia > Oscillospirales > Ruminococcaceae > FB2012. The sequence continues at coordinate 1,466 of JAFSSS010000073.1, forward strand.
CGAAGCATCAAGATCCATAAGCAGCTCCAGCACCTCGTCGCCGACCTCGTTGAGGCGGGCATCGGGGCGGTCTATCTTGTTGATGACCACGATGATCTTATGACCCAGCTCGAGAGCCTTCTGAAGCACGAAGCGTGTCTGGGGCATAGGGCCCTCGGCTGCATCCACGAGGAGGATAACGCCGTTCACCATTTTAAGCACGCGCTCTACCTCGCCGCCGAAGTCGGCGTGGCCGGGGGTGTCGATGACGTTTATCTTTACGTCCTTATAATGTATAGAGGTATTCTTTGCAAGGATAGTGATCCCGCGCTCGCGCTCGATATCGTTCGAGTCCATAACGCGCTCGTCCACGGCCTGGTTTTCGCGGAAGGTGCCGCTCTGCTTGAGCATACCGTCAACAAGGGTGGTCTTGCCGTGGTCAACGTGGGCGATGATAGCCACATTTCTAAGGTCTTCTCTTATCATACTTTTTCCTCCTGTAAAGGTCACAGATTATCAACTTTCCAAAATATTATTATATCACATAACCGCGCATTTTGCAAATAAAAAAAACAAGCCCCCGAAGCGGGGGTTTTGGTGATATTAACGGACAAACCGCCCATTTACGGCACCTGCCCTCACTGCAGCACCGGCGGAGCCTGCGGGGCGAAGGCGGTAGAAAAAGCCTACCGCTAAGACCGCCCTGCGGAAGAGTTCGGGATATCCGCAGCCCTCCTTGCAGGCAGCCGTCAGTCGAAACCGCGCATTTAAGCGGTTTCAGTGCCTTGAAAAAATTTTTTGGAAAAATTCCTTAATTCCTATTGACAAACTGGGATTTGTGTGCTATAATTCATACATACCCGATAGGAATTACAGTAAATCGAAAGGTGAGAAGGGCTATGACACGAAGATTTACACAGCTTCTGAGAATAAATTACCGTTTCGGACGAATGTCCCGATGTTGAAGGCTTTCCGCATCAGACACTTAACAGACCCGTAAACATAATTTATTTTGAAAAGGAGTAATCATCATGAGCAACTATAAATTTGAAACACTTCAGCTTCACGTCGGACAGGAACAGGCAGACCCCGCAACGGATTCGAGAGCCGTTCCGATATATCAGACCACATCCTATGTTTTCCATAACAGCGAACACGCTGCCGCACGCTTCGGTCTTGCCGATGCGGGAAACATCTACGGCAGACTTACAAACTCAACTCAAGACGTGCTTGAAAAGAGAGTTGCCGCTCTTGAGGGCGGCGTGGCTGCATTGGCAGTAGCCTCCGGCGCTGCGGCTATCACCTACACCATTCAGGCACTTGCCTATGCCGGCGAGCATATCGTGGCTCAAAAGACTATCTACGGCGGCAGCTACAATCTGTTGGCACACACTCTTCCCCAGTACGGCATCAGCTCCACCTTCGTGGATATTCATGACCTTGAGGCTGTAAAGGCGGCTATCCGTCCCGAGACAAAGGCGCTCTTCATCGAGACCCTCGGCAACCCCAACAGCGATATCCCCGATATCGACGCTTTGGCAGAGATCGCTCACTCTCACGGCATACCGCTCGTTATCGACAACACCTTCGGCACTCCCTATCTTATCAGACCTATCGAACACGGTGCTGATATCGTAGTTCATTCCGCCACCAAGTTCTTGGGCGGCCACGGCACCACCTTGGGCGGCATCATCGTGGACTCCGGCAAATTCAACTGGTCGCCGGAGAAGTTTGCTCCCATAGCTGCACCCAACCCTAGCTATCACGGCGTAGCCTTTACCGCTGCGGCAGGCCCTGCGGCATTTGTTACCTACATCCGCGCTATCCTGCTGCGTGACACCGGCGCGACTATCTCGCCCTTCAACGCTTTCCTGCTGCTGCAGGGCATCGAGACCCTTTCGCTTAGACTTGACCGCCACGCAGAGAACACCAAAAAGGTAGTCGAGTTCCTTTCAAAGCACCCGCTGGTGGAAAGAGTAAATCATCCCTCACTGCCGGAGCATCCCCAGCATGAGCTTTACAAAAAGTATTTCCCCAACGGCGGCGGCTCGATCTTCACCTTTGACCTCAAGGGCGGCAAGGACGAGGCTTGGAAATTCATCGACGCACTGGAGATATTCTCGCTGCTGGCCAACGTTGCTGACGTTAAGTCCCTCGTGATACATCCCGCCACCACAACTCACTCGCAGCTCAGCGAGGAGGAGCTGGCCGAGAACGACATCCGTCAGAACACTATCCGTCTCTCTATCGGCACCGAGCATATCGACGACATCATCGCAGACCTTGAAAAAGGCTTTGCAGCTATAAAGTAAGCAGGAGGACACAGCCATGTCTAACATATACAAGGGAACTCTCGGACTTATCGGAAACACCCCGCTGGTCGAGGCGGTGAATTTTGAGGAGGAGCTTAGCCTTGAGGCTACAGTCCTCGTCAAGCTCGAATATTTCAACCCCGCAGGCAGCGTCAAGGACAGGATCGCCAAGGCGATGATCGAGGACGCAGAGCAGAAGGGGCTGCTGAAAAAGGGCTCTGTCATCATCGAGCCCACCTCCGGAAACACCGGCATAGGTCTGGCCTCTATAGCGGCGGCCAAGGGCTACCGCATCATCATAACCATGCCCGAGACCATGAGCGTCGAGCGCAGGAACATTCTTAAGGCCTACGGTGCCGAGCTGGTGCTGACCGAGGGCGCAAAGGGCATGAAGGGCGCTATCGCCAAGGCCGAGGAGCTGTCGAAGGAGATACCTGACAGCTTTATACCGGGACAGTTTGTCAACCCTGCCAATCCCGCGATCCACAAGGCCACAACAGGCCCCGAGATCTGGAACGATACCGACGGGAACGTTGATATCTTCGTGGCAGGCGTAGGCACCGGCGGAACTCTCACCGGCGTGGGCGAGTTTCTGAAGGAGAAGAACCCCGATGTTAAGATCGTGGCTGTCGAGCCGGAAAGCTCTCCCGTGCTTTCAGAGGGCAAGGCGGGCGCCCATAAGATACAGGGCATCGGCGCGGGCTTTGTTCCCGACGTGCTGAACACCTCTGTCTATGACGAGATAATCAAGGTAGCCAACGAGGATGCCTTTGCAGCCGCAAAGCTGCTGGTGAAGAAGGAGGGCATCTCTGTGGGCATCTCCTCCGGCGCTGCGCTCCATGCGGCAGCAGAGCTGGCAAAGCGTCCCGAGAACAAGGGCAAGGTCATCGTAGCCCTGCTGCCCGACAGCGGCGACAGATACTACTCCACTCCGCTGTTCACAGAATAAGACGATTAAGGCAACACCGCACGACCCGCGGCTAACGCCTCTGCACATCATCTGCTTGCCAGCTTTCCGTCATATTACCCAAATTCTCCTTGACTTGCGTCAGCAAGCCTGCGTCGAATTTAGGCAATCTGACGAAAAGCTGGAC
>JAFSSS010000074.1 GCA_017450925.1 Ruminococcus sp.
GCAAGGGGCGCTGCCCCTTGACCCCGCAAGCCTCTGGCGCGAGGCTTGACCGCGCGCTTTTTAATGCGCTTCGCGTTTTGGTTTACAGCTTTGTCCGTCCCGCCGGCAGTCTATTTTTCCTCCTGCCCCCGCTCCGGCTCGGCGGCGTTAGCCCGTCCGGCGAGGACCCGTCCGCGCGAGGACCCCGCCGCCTTTCGCACCAGCTCGCAGTGGATAGCCCTTTTTAGGTTCTCCCTCGCCCGCTTTAAGGTCCGGGAGACCGTGGATTTGTTTACACCGTACATCTGCGCGATCTCCGTTACCGTCATTCCGTCTCTGTAGTATCTTATTATATAACATTTTTGCGTTTTAGTCAAATTCTCGTTCAGCACCAGCTTTAGCAGCTTCGGATAGCTTCCCGCTAAGTGCCTGTATTCGTCTGCGCCTCCCGACGCTCCCATGCCGGCAAGCTCGTTGAAGCTTACTCTTAACAAGCAGCATCACCCGCTGCCTTCGCCAAAAGTGCCGCACTGCTCGGAGTGATAGGCTTCGGCCCCGTCACCCGTCTCATCAGTGCCGCAGAATACATAAGCTCGTACATCTCGTCCTGAAGCAGCTCGATGCGGTCGCGCAGACTGCCTTCATCATCACTGCGGCTTGATACGCTTCTCTGCTTCAGCTCGATGATCCTCCCGCGGATCGTCTCTATGTCTCTTTCGTACTGTCTTATCAGCTCCGTCATTTTTTTATCCCTCCGTTTTGCAGAATATGTCCTTGTCTTCATGCGGGAAAGCTCCCTTGAGTGGTTCGGAAGCTGCCCTTACAGAGGCAAACCTATGTTCGATACTCAAGGCCCAATAAAGCTCCCCCACGGGGAGGAGAAGCTTACCGACAGCCTCGAACATTTGTTCTTTGCCTCTGATATAATAATAGCATGGAAACCGAAAAAAGTCAAGAGAGGAGCTGAAATTAATGTTTTTTGTATAAAATGTGGGATTTTTAACGGACAGTTTGTGCAATTTACTTGTTGAAATATGCGAAAAAACGTGATATAATATGTTTTACCGACCAATTGAGGGCGTTTTTGCGGACTTCAAAAACAGAAACAGGGGATATACCCCGTAAAAAGGGAGCCGTAAAGGTGCAGAGGATTGGAAAGGCGGTATTGTGTAAGCCGCCGTCGGCAGCAGGGAAGAGGAAAGATCCCGCCCTGCGAAATACGGGTTCGTCCCGAAGAGGTAAAAATTTATGGAGAAGATCAAACTTGACAGACTGTCAGAGCTGACAAGGATCGCGCGTACCAGAGAGCTGACCGCCGAGGAGCAGCAGGAGAGAACTGCCCTGAGAAATGAATACAGACAGGCAGTAACAGGTAATTTGAGAGCGCAGCTTGAAAGCATGACGATCGTCGAACCCGACGGCTCAAGGATAAGAGTGTCGGATCTGAAACGAAGCGGGGAGGATAAGTAATGACCGGTGCGTCCAAACAGAAACAGAAGCTGCTCCGTATGGAACAGATCTTCAAATCACAAACCGACGAGAACAACGTTCTCACAGGCAACGAGCTTATCGAAATACTCGAAAAAGAGGGCATCAAGGCAGAGAGAAAAACTATCTATGACGATATCGCTACCCTCAATGACAGCGGCGTGACTATCGAGACAGTGAAGAAGGGTCACTCCAATGCCTATTTCTATGCCTGCAAGGAGGACTTTTCAGCAGAGGAGCTGTTTATCCTCGCCAGCGCAGTGGCCTCGTGCAGGTTTCTGACTACCAAAAAATCAAATGAACTGATAACCAAGCTCCAGCGCATCACCAATAAGTTCACGGCGGCGCAGCTGGGCAGGGCTGTCTATGTGTCTCAACGTTCACGCAATAAGTCTGTGAACGAGACTATATATTACAGCATCAATACCATTCAGAATGCTATCAACAAGAAGAAGAAGATAACGTTCAAATACTTTACCTACAACACGCTGAAAAAGCGTCAGCTCAAGCACGGCGGTGAGCAGTATCTCGTCTCGCCGAACGAGCTGGTGTGGGAGAACGATAATTACTACCTCACCTGCGTTTGCCACAATCACGGAACGGTCTGCCGTTACCGCGTTGACCGTATGGCAGAGGTGACTGTCACCGACTCAAAGATTGCTCCCTTTACCGAAGAGGAGAAGAAGGAGCTTGACAGCTATAAGTCGCTGTTCACCATGTACGGCGGCGAGAGAAGAGAGCTGAAGATACAGTTTGAGAACTCGCTTATGGATGCCGTCATCGACCGCTTCGGCGACAGTGTCGAGTGCATGAAAAATTCCGACGACACCTTTGTTGTCCGCTGTGAGGTGCAGCTTGCACCTACCTTCTGGGGCTGGCTTTTCCAGTTCGGCACCCGTGCCAAGGTGCTGGAGCCCTATGATGTCTGCACTAAGGCGCGTATGTTGCTCAATGACCTGCTGGATATGTATTGATCCAAAGATTTTACCGCACCTCTGCCGAAACAGGCAGAGGTGCTTTTTGCGCCTGCAGCAGGAGAGAGTGCAAAAAAGAGGATCTGCCTCCCGGCAGGTCCTCTTTTCAGGAAAGTATGAAAAAGAAAAAATTCGTATAATTCTAAGAATTATTCGTCGGTCTCCTCGACAGCATCTTCAACCTTATCCAAAGTTTCCTCTACGCCTTCCTTAACTTCCTCGGCAGCGTCTTCAGCATCTGCAACGCAGTCTTCTACGCAGTCATCGAAGTCATCGTCCAGCTCTTCATAATCGTAGTCCTCAAGCTCCTTGCGCTTTTTGAGAGCAAAGATAGCAGCACAGCCTGCAGCAGCAGCGCCTGCAACGACAGCGATCTTAAATAACTTACCCATGATAAAACACTCCTTCGATTTTATTATAGTATCTCACAAATGCAGCGTATATATTCGCACCATTCAGATTAATCTAATTATAGCATACCAATTGGAAATAATCAAGCATTTTTCAAAAAAATAAAAATGCAGTTCTCTTTTTTGTGCAGAGTCAACAAAAAGAATAATAAATTTTTGACACCTTGAAGGTCACATATTGCCGGTGAGCAGCATTACCGCAGATATCGCAGCCAGCGGGGCGGTCTCGCAGCGGAGGATGCGTCTTCCGAGGGTGACGGACATAAGCCCTGCCTCGGCGGCAGCCTCGGCCTCGGTAGGTTCAAAGCCGCCCTCGGCGCCGATAAGGATGCCCACGGTCTCCACGCCCTCGAAATCGGCGGTGAGCAGGCTGTCCCCGCCGCCCTCGTAGCAGAACAGCGACTTATCCATTTCGGCGGCAAGCTTTACGGCCTCGTCGAAGGAGACGGGCTCGGTGACCTCGGGAATGACGCCGCGGCCGCACTGTCTTGCGGCGGCGAGAGCCACCTTATTCCAGCGGTCGTGCTTGCGGGCGATGCTGCGGCTGTCGGGGCGGGCAATGCAGCGGGCGGTGATGACGGGAACTATCCTGTCAACGCCCAGCTCAACGGCCTTCTGAACGATCGTACTCATCTTGCCGGACTTGGGAAGCGCTTGAAAGAGGGTCACCTTTACGGTGGGCTCGCCTTCGGAGGGCTTTTCGTCGATAACGCGGCAGCGCACCTCCTGGGGAGTGATCGAAACTATCTCGCACTCGAAGTCAACGCCTTTGGAGCAAAGGGTTATCTTCTCGCCCACGCGCATACGCAGGCTAAGGCCTATATGACGGGCATCCTCGCCGGTAAGAACGGTCTCGCCCTCGGGGCGGGACTCCTTGAAAAATCTCGGAAGATTGAATTTCGGCATATTTAAAACTCCTAACTTATCCAATGTCTTGAAAGCGCATAGGATCACTGCTTACAACATATTGTAACATAGATGAACAAAAAGTTCAATAATGTTAATAATATTTTTTATAAGTTTTCATACAGTTATCACAAAAAGATTTTAGAATAAAAGCAAGCTAATGATATGCAGGCTTTTACCCCAGGCCTTCATATACATAAGCCCGGCAGGAAACTGCCGGCTTTCTCCCCTATAATCTTTTTTGATGCTCCTGCTGTAAGGCGGGAGCGCTTTTTTTATCCCCCCGGCCGCTTATGCGCCGGACTGCCTGTAGTTGATAATGGATAGCTGACAGTTGATAGTGAAAGGAGTGTGCCTTTGGCGCACGGATCCCTGTTCGGGCGCTCCATTGATTATCAACTGTCAAATGATTTTTTTGGTCAATTGTAAATTTTGTAGCAAAATCCTGTCAACCCTCTTGAAAAATGCAGCAATTTGTGTTATAATAAACTGAATAATACAAAATCAGTATAAAATGCGGCAGCTGTCAAGTATATGAAAAGGAGGGAAGGTCATGGATACGGTTTCTGATATGGAGTTTTGCCAATGCTTTGAGAAATATATAGACCTTCTGACCGACCCGGAAAAATACTCTAAGGATAAGCTGCTGGACTCGCTGTTTGAAATAGCAAGGCTGTTCCGCATCTCAAAGGGCGTTACGGAGTTTTATGTGAACGAGGCTATGGAGAAGAGCGGCGAGGGCGAGATCTACTGCGATTACGACGACGGCAGGGGAGGCCCTGCGGTGGTGGCTCTGCGCTACGTCAGCCCGTCGCAGGCGGTGATAAAGGGAACGATCTACCGGCCGGAGAGTGAGCCGCCTCTTTCCGAAAAGGATATGCGAAGGCTTGAAACGGCGGTAAGGTCGCTGCTTAGCTACATAAGCCGTCAGCGCCTTGCCGGGGCGCTGGAGAAATACGCCTTCAGCGACGATCAGGGATATCCCAATCTGCGGGCATATATGCGCAGGGTCGGGATGCTTTACAGTCAAGGAAAGCTTGCCGGGGCTTATACGGCGCTGCTTTTCAATCTGCGGAGATTTACGCTTATCAATCAAGATATCGGCAGAGAAAATGCCGATACCGTTATGAGGAAATATTTCAGTATGCTGAAAAACGCCGTGGGCAGGAGCGGCATCGCGGCGCGAATGGGCGGCGATAATTTCATCATGCTGTTCAGGAACGTCCACACCGACCGCATCCTCGGCATACTGCGGGGGATGCCCGTATCCTACGGCGAGGGTGAGGACACCCGGGTGATGCTTTCCGCAAGCGCGGGGGTCTATCCCATTCCGAAGGATTTTGTTTTCAGCACGCAGGGCGACATAATGGACAAGCTTATGAACTCGTCCCAGGCGGCAAAGCGGAGCCAGGGCGACCATATCGTGTATTTCGACTACGGCATGGTAAGGCAGACCTACAAGTCGATGAGGGTTCAGCAGCTTTTCCCGCGGGCGCTGACCGAGAGGGAGTTCAAAGTCTATTATCAGCCCAAGGTGGATGTGGAGACGGGCAACATGGTGGGAGCCGAGGCTCTCTGCCGCTGGTTCCATGACGGGATCATGATACCGCCTATGGAGTTCATCCCCATACTTGAACAGACCACGGATGTCTGCCGGCTGGATTTCTATATGCTGGACTGCGTCTGCGGGGACATACGCCGCTGGCTGGACGAGGGCAGGAAGCCCGTGAGGGTCTCGGTGAACCTTTCGAGAAAGCACCTGGCGGACGTTGACCTGCTGAAGCACATACTTGATATAATCGACAGGCATTCGGTGCCGCACGAATACATTGAGATAGAGCTGACGGAGACCACCACCGACGTGGAGTTCCGCGATCTGAAGAGGATAGTAAGCGGGCTGCAGCAGCTTGGCATCTGCACCTCGGTGGATGATTTCGGAGTGGGCTATTCCTCGCTGAATCTTATAAGAGAGATACCGTGGAACGTGCTGAAGATAGACCGCTGCTTCCTGCCCTCGGACGAGGAGGGAGAGGGCAGTGTCACCAGCATGATGTACCGTCACGTTGTATCTATGGCGCTGGAAATGGGGCTGGAGTGCATCACCGAGGGAGTTGAGACCTCGCGGCAGATAGAGATACTCCGGCGCAACGGCTGCCGCATAGCACAGGGCTTTGTATTTGACAAGCCTCTGCCTCTTGCGGATTTTGAAAAGCTCCTCGGAGGGCACTGCTACTATCCCGACGGGACAAAATGAAGCGCGGGCGTGATAAAGATGTGATTATTCAGACACCTCTGCTGTATTACGGCAGAGGTGCTTTGGCTTTACTTCGTGCAGCGCCCGCTAAAAGAATAAAGAAGAAAGAAAAAAGAATAAAGAATAAACAAGGTGTCCGCTTTGCGGACGGTTTTAAAAATCATCGCCGAAGGCGATACCTTCATTTTTATTTCTTATTTATTCTTTCTTCTTTATTCTTTTAGCGGCGGCGAAGATAAAGCAGCAAATTACAATCACTGCTTTACCGCCGCCGCGCTAAGCTTTCTTCGCCGAAGCCGCGGAAAAGGAAAAGGCCGAGGACGGCGCAGAAGCCTACGGCGGCGAATACGCTGAAGCGCTCCACCAATCCGAAATACTCCGGCGGGACGGCCTTTTGGCCTATCGCGCCGACGAACATCATGCAAAGGGCTGCGGCTGCACAGACGGCGCAGCCCTTTTGCTTTGCCTTTCCGAAGCCGGAAATTATGATAAGTATAAGCGAGACGATAGACAGCAGCACCACTGCGGCGGTGACGGCGATGTGCATTATCTCCGGGAGGGTGGTGATATCCTTGCCGGAGTCGGTGAGGGGGAACATCGCATAGCCTATTTGGGAGATATAGGACATAAGGGTGAACAGGTATATCCCAAGGCGGAAGAGGCGGCTGCCGGTCTTATGCTCCAGCACGAACAGTGTCACGCAGGTGACGCAGACGACGCTGAAAACATTATAGCAGGCAGAGAGCCTGTCCCACAGCATACGGGAGGGGGCGGTCTCGGCGGAGAGGTCGCTGACCGCCTGCGAGAGCCAGTCATAGCCGGGAAAGTCAAGGGGGGAGAATATCACTGCGGCCGTATAGGACAGGAGCTGTATCAGCCCTGTGAGCCCGAGTATGTTTATAAGACGTTTATTCATTGTCATCAGCCTCCATTATCTCTGCAAACCATTTGACATAGGCTCGCAGGTCATCGCTTATGTCCGAAATTTCGGACTCGTTCAGTCTGCCGGCGGTCATCATATCCATTTGCCTATCCACAAGGGAATGGACGGTCATAGCATAGGAGAGGGCGGCGGCATCCACGCTGCGGTTTGCAGTTGATAATGAACGGTTGAATAGTTGATAATGGACAGTTGATAATGAAGGAGCGCCCGTTGGGCGCATTATGCCCATTCGGGCGCTGCGGCTTGATGCAGTAATGCAAAATGTGTTTTACGCACTTTCTGCCGCGCCCGAATGGGCATCCATTCATTATCAACTATCAACTGAACTGTCTTCGGGTCTTGCTGCTTTCGACACCATGGCGGTGACCTCGTCGCAGAGGGACATTGCGGCCTCGGCGGAGCAGGCCTCGGCGTAGATCATCAGACCGCGGCTGCCCTTGACACGGCGTATGACGGCGCGTCTGCCGTCCTGCCGGATGACGGCGCCTGTCCCGGCGGGAGAGCCGCCGACTGTCCGGGCAAGGGGTGCCGAGGGTGCGGTGATGCCTATATAGCGCTGGGTGCTGCAAAGCCCGGGGAAGGCTTCGGTAAGCTTGGCAAAGCTGCCGCCGGATCTTTCGGTAAGGAGGGTCAGCAGCACCGCAAGGGCAAGGCCGTCGCGGACGAAGAGGTTGTCGATGCGGGCAGCGGCGGAGCGGGCTTCTCTGTCCTCCTCGCCGTCGGTAGAGATCAGATAGCGCAGGAGGCGGCCGTTCTCTGCGGCGGCAACGGTATCGGCGGCGGCGGTGCAGGTGTAGGGCACTGCGGCCGGAGCGCCGCTGCGGAAGAGGCGGCTTAGTGCCGGCAGCAGCAGCCGGTCGTACATCACATAGCCGGAGGCATCGGAATAGACAGAGCAGGCAGAGCCGTCCTGCGGGATGTGGAAGATCAGACGCTCGCCGCTGTCGGGGACGGCGGCGCGGTCGCTGAACACACGGTCGGCTATACGTCTTATCTGTGGATCGGGACATCTGACGGTCACGCCGACACGGGGAGTTTCTGGCAGCATAGAGCGCAGCCAGCGCTCGTAGATCAGCGAAAAGCCAGAGATATCCCCGGAGGCGGAATGCTCCGGCAGCGGGACGGGGCGTGTTCCCGAGCCGGAGAGGGCGCGCTCGATAGTTCGCTCGGTGCTGACCGGGAGAGGCAGGCCGCCGGGGGACATAAGGGTCACGCTGTCCTCGCTGCCGGAGGAGACATAGCAGCCTAAGGGGATGCCGCAGCGGGAGAGGGTGAAGGCCAGCAGCTGGCGTGTGGCAGCGCCCAGCTCGAGCACACGGCAGCCGGCGGAGGTCAGACCGATTCGGAGGCAGGCGCACATCTCCGCGGAGGCGGGAGTGCCGCTGTGAGCGGTCACGGCGAGGCTGCCCCGGGGGAAGGCGGTAGCGGCTGCTGCTCCGAAGCGGATATAATCCGAGGGGGAGTGAAAGGAACCGAGCGAGCAGCATCCCTCGTCGTCGATAGTGCGGGAGGAGATGCTGCCGGTGACGAGATCCTCGCAGACATAAGCGCCCTCAAAGACCTTGCGGCCGGGATATATGCTGACTCCGCCGCAGACCGAGGCACCGTCGAAGATGCGGGCGGAGCGCCCGATGCAGGAGCCCTCGGAGGCTCTGACGGCTCTGCCGGCGGAAACGCCGTCGAGGATGCAGCAGCTGCAGATGCGGCTGTGAGCCCCGACGGAGGCGCGTCTGCCGATGAAGGATGCCTCGGCATGAACGCGGCGGGAGATGTGGGAGTCGTCGTCGATGACTGTATATGGGCCGATGCGGCAGCCGTCGCTAAAGGAGACGTTCCTGCCGATATATACCGGCGGGAGGATCTCGGCTCCGGCAGGCAGGGGGCTGTGTGACCAGACCCTCTCGCGGCACTCGGGAAGGCCGAGGCCTCCGGCGCTGTCAAGGAGATAACGCTGTACCTCGAGGAAGGCGGCGGCATCGGTGAGGCGTGCGGAGAAGCCGGTCACCACCGGGGTAAGGGTAACACCGGCCTTGAAAAGCTCCTCAAGGAGCGAGCGAAGGCCTCCGCGGTAGCGGCGGGAATGCTCCTTTGGCAGAAGGACGGCACCGGCAAAGCAAAGGCAGCCGGGGCGGTCGGAGATGCCGATGACGGAGTTGTTTTCGGCCTCAAGGCCGACAGCGCCGCTGCCTACCGGCTCACAGCAGACCAGCACTGACGGGGAGCGCTGGGCTGCCAGCTCGGTGAGGGCTGACGTGAAAAAGCAGTCGCCGGAAAGGATAAGCATATCCTCGCTTACGGGCAGCGTCTCGGGGGAGATGCAGGTTATGTCAAGGCCGGGCTGTTCGGTGGAATAGTCCGAAATTTCGGACAGATATTCATCGGAGCAGAACAAAGCCGAGGAATATCCGGCGGCTGACAGCCGGGAGAGGGCATAGGAGACAAGCTCCCTGCCCAGCAGTCTTAGAAACGGGGGAGGGCAGCCGCAGGAGGCGGCGTATTCCCGGGAAACATCGCACATATCAACAATGATCTTCATGATACACCTCTGAATTTCCTAAAGCAGGTATTTTCAGTGGATAGTATTCCCGGCGGAGGGGGAAATATGCGGAAGCAGTGAAGAGTGAACAGAGAATAGTGAACAGTGAACAGTAAGGTGTCGCCTTTCGGCGGCGAATGCCTGTTCGGGCGGGGCAGAAAGTGCGTATAACCGCAATTGTGCATTGTTACATCGATCTACGGTGTCCGAATGGGCATATTGCGCATTGTGCATCGTCCGCTGTGCATTTTTTGTCACGGGTTTTTGCGTTTTTGTATTGACAAATTAAAAAATCTATACTATAATAAAACCGTATAAACTTGGTAAAAGTCTGTTAACAGGACTTGAGTTTTATGAAAAATTGGAGGTCACGATATGAGCAATCCTAAGTTTTGCCCTAAGTGCGGCAGCCCGCTGGCTGAAAACGCCAAGTTCTGCGGCGGCTGCGGCTCTCCCGTAGCAAGTGCGGAAGCGCCTGCGGCTGAACCTGCAGCGCAGCCCGCTCCCCAGCCTGCACCTGCCCCACAGCCGATACCCGAGCCGGAGGCTTCTGCAGAGCCCCAGCCCATTCCGGAGATAATCCCGCAGCCTGCGCCCCAGCCGGCTCCGCAGCCTGCACCAAATCAGCAGGCACCGATGCAGGGAGGCTATCAGCCGGGGCCTATTCCCGGAGGCTATCAGCCGGGTCCCGTTCCCGGAGGCTATCAGCCGGGACCCTATAATCAAATGCCGCCCATGCCGCCCAAGCCGCCCAAGGATCCCAACAAGACCTTCGGCGCTTTCGTGAAGAGGCGCAAGGTGCCGATCATCATCGGATGTCTGGCGGCTGTGCTTATTGCGGCGGGACTTATAGTTTTCTTCCAGCTGACTAAGTATCAGAAGATAGACGCGCAGGAGCTGTTTGCGTTCAGGTTCAAGGGTCTCAACGGAAGCGGCAGGGCGGTAAGCTATCTCAATTGCAGACAGGCTGACCCGGAATTTTACTACGCTGAGGACGACGGCAGCTACAGCGATTATTTCTCGAATGACAGCACGACGCTCACCAAGGCGTTCAGCAAGGCCTCGAACTACGAGGAGGCTATGCAGATGAGATCGGCTCTTATGTCCAGGACCAACGGAGTGTACGATCTGAAGGTGACGATGTCCAAGTCAACCGAGCTTTCCAACGGCGACAAGATAAGCTGCAAGGTGGAATACAACGAGGATAAGCTGAAGGACTCTCTTATCAAGCTGGAGAACACCGAGTTTGAGATAGAGGTCACCGGGCTTGTCGAGGGCGAGGACTTTGACCTTTGGGCAGGCTTTGAGCCGAAGTTCACCGGAATGGACGAAAAGGGCGAGCTGGATTACGACAGCATGACCGGCAGCTATCCCTTTGTAAAATTCTATTTGAGCGACGGCGGCTATGAGCTGAAGAACGGCGACACCGTCACCATTCAGGCAAGCTTCAGAAGCTATGACGACGAGATCAAGGACTTCAACTACATCGACGAAGCTGACGAAAGCAAGGGCGCATACTTTACCTATGACGGAAAGACCTACATTCTTGCACACACCGAGGAGGAGAAGCAGTTCACTGTTTCCGGCCTTTCCGAGGCTGAAAAGGTGGATATCTTTGAGGGTCTGAAATTCGATGCCAGCGGTGCTGACCCGTATCTGAGACTTAACCGCGTGAACACCGACGGTCTGGACGAGAGGGTAAGAAACAGCGTAAGCTATTATCTTGACCTTGGCGACAAGAAATCATTCAAGTCGGGCGACAAGTTCACTGTAAAGGCTTATGTTTCCAGCAGCCTGCTCTCTGCCGGCTGCAAGCCGACCGATACTCCCGACGAGAACGGCTACTGCTACAAGGAGTTCACGGTGGACGATTCCTACGGCCACTACATCACCGATAAGAGCGAGCCCGGCGAGATGAAGGCGTTCGAGGAAAAGTTCGGTGAGTTCACCACAAAGTTCCAAAACGACTACACCGGCAAGGAATATCTCGGCGGCATCAAGCTCGGCGGAAAGATCAAGAGCATCGACAGCTTTGACGTTGAAAAGGACTACATCGTTCTCAACAACGGCTTCCAAGAGGGAACGATCGGCGTTTACGATACGAAATCCTCGCTGTACAGGTTCTACAAGGTCGGCATGACCATAACGGACGAGGACGGAAAGGATTCCAAGAAGAACATATATGCGGCATTCAAGTTCTCGAGCCCGTATGTTGACGCTGAGGGCGTCGGACAGCTTGAAAGCAATTTCGTAAGCATTTCTGTGGCTGAAAAGGCAAGCGAGCTGAAGAAGGCCACAGTGGATAAGGTAACTGAGGGGAAGGTCTATGAGATCGGCGGCAGTGCGGCTGCAAAGCCGGACGATTCCTCAAAGAAGGACGATGATTCCTCCAAGAAGGATGACGAGTCCTCTGACAAGGACGACACCTCCTCCGAAAAGGCTGACGATTCCTCGAAGAAGGACGACTCTTCCAAGAAGGACGATTCTTCAAAGAAGGATGACTCCTCTGAAAAAGATGACTGATAAAATAGCTGCGCAGGCGCAGTAAAGAAGCACTTATCAAGGCACCTCTGCCGGGACACGGCGGAGGTGCCTTTTGCGCTGGCGCTAAAATAAGAAATAAGAAAGAATAAAGAATAAACAAGGTATCGCCTCCGGCGATGTTTTAAAAATTCGTCCGCGAAGCGGACACCTTAATTATTCTTTATTCTTTCTTCTTTATTCTTTTTTACTGCCGGACTTTGGCTGAATAAAAGTCGGGCGAGATGTCAAGGATTAAAGCGGAGGTGAGGATATGCTTATAGTATTTCTGCGGGCGGTGGTGCTGTATGTGCTGATAATCATTGCGGTGAGGCTTATGGGCAAGCGGCAGATAGGCGAGCTGCAGCCCTCGGAGCTGGTGGTGACGATACTTATGTCGAACATTGCCACGCTGCCGGTGGAGGATATCTCGATACCGATGATAATGGGGATAGTGCCGATATTTACCTTTGTGAGCCTTGACGTGTTCATGTCGCAGATAGCGATGAAGTCCCGGAGGCTTAGGAGGCTGTTTTCGGGAGAGCCGAAGGTCATCATCCGTGATGGGAAGATAGATCAGCGGACTATGCGCGATCTGCGTTACACGGTGGATGATCTGACGGAGTCCCTTAGGGGATGCTCGGTGTTTGAGCTTTCGGACGTACAGCTGGCGGTGGTGGAGACCACGGGGAAGATCTCGGTCATGAAGAAGCAGAGCCTTGACACTCCCACGAGAGAGGACATGAACATCAAGGCGGAGAATGCCGACCCGTCGGTGCTGGTCATCTCTGACGGAGAGGTGAGCGATGCGGCGCTGGAGAGCATCGGGCGGGACAGGGCATGGCTCGGGAAGGTCACGGCGGCGGCGGGGACTGTTCCAGGGGAGGTATTTATCATGACGGCGGACAAAAGCGGGAGATACAGCATAGTAAGAAAGGAGACGGAGAAATGAGCAGAGCCGGTATATGCGGGATAATAGTGGCGGTGACGGCGGCGGTGTCGGTATGGACGCTGGGAGTGCTGAAAGGTTCGACGGCGGGGGTCATCGGGGCTATAGACAGGGTCATAGAGGCGGCAGAAAGCGGTGACAGCGGGAAAACGGAAAGGGCTTTGGACGAGCTTGAGGACTGCTGGCGGGAGCATTATCTGAAGCTGTCGTTTTTGGTGCAGTCGGGAGCGCTGGGAGATATTTCCTATGCGGCGGCAAAGCTCAGGGGGCTGTATGAAAACGGAGCGGACGATTTCATTGCGGAATGCGAGGGGATAAAGGCGGCGGTAAGGCTGGTGCTGGAGTCGCAGGAGCCGCGGGCGCAGTCGGTGTTTTAGGGCGGGTGTCAAAAAAGACTTGACATTGACATGAAAAAGGTTTAAAATATAATAAGATATTTGTGTCCGTTGAAGGCCGCTTTGCGGCAGGTTAAAAGAAACGCCCGTCTCACCGACCGTCATTATCATAGGCGTTTCATGTCAATAATATTTCGGAAGGAGCGTAGAGCGCCTGCTTTTTTGCGTGCAGGCGTATTTTGAATTATGTCAGAAAACAGAAACACCACCAAACGCAGCAGCGGGAGGAGCGCGGGTGCGGGGAACTCCGGCAAGCGCAGCTTTAAACTCTCGGGACGTAAGGAGATAAAGGGGAGAGTCCCGGAACGGGGAGGCTCCCGCAAGGAGACAGCGGCTGCACCGAAGCAGCAGGAAAGGGCAAAGAAGATCAGAGAGCCCCAAAGACGCACCCCGGTGAAGATAATCCCGCTGGGGGGGCTCAACGAGATCGGAAAGAACTTTACCGTTATCGAATGTGCGAACGATATGCTGGTCATCGACTGCGGGCTGGCATTTCCGGACAGCGAGATGCTGGGAGTTGATATCGTCATCCCGGATTTTACCTACATCGAGAAGAATATCGACAAGCTTAGAGGTGTGGTCATCACTCACGGACACGAGGACCACATCGGCGGGCTGCCCTATTTTCTCAAGAAATTCAACGTGCCCTGCTACGGGACTCCGCTGACGCTCGGTCTGCTTGAGGGCAAGCTGAGGGAGCATAACATACTCGACAGCTGCAAGCTGAATGTCGTAACGCCGCGGCAGACCGTAAAGCTGGGCTGCATGGCGGTGGAGTTCATCAGAGTGAACCACTCTATCCCGGATGCGGTGGGCTTTGCCGTGCATACGCCGGCGGGCGTGCTGGTGCATACGGGCGATTTCAAGGTGGACTACACGCCGATACAGGGCGGCATCATCGACCTTGCAAGGTTCGCTGAATTGGGAAACAAGGGCGTTTTGGCGCTGATGTCCGACTCGACGAACTCGGAGAGGCCGGGCTTTACCATGAGCGAGCGCAAGGTGGGAGACAGCTTTGAAAAGCTGTTTGCCAAGGCGGACGGAAAGAGGGTCATCATAGCGACCTTTGCATCAAACGTTCACAGGGTGCAGCAGATCGTCAATCAGGCGGATGCCACGGGGCGGAAGCTGGCGGTGAGCGGACGGAGCATGGTGAACGTCATCGGCGTGGGCATCGAGCTGGGATATCTGAAGGTGCCGGACGGCCTGCTGGTGGATATCGAGCAGATAGGGCAGTACCCGCCGGAGAAGATGTGCATAGTCACCACCGGCTCACAGGGTGAGCCCATGAGCGCTCTGACGAGAATGGCAATGGGCGAGCATCGGCAGGTATCGGTGACGCCGAACGATTTCGTCATCATATCCGCGAAGCCGATACCGGGCAACGAGAAGTTCGTGACGAGGGTCGTCAACGAGCTGATGAAGCTGGGCTCGGAGGTCGTGTATGAGGATATGTATGACGTACACGTTTCGGGACACGCCTGTCAGGAGGAGCAGAAGCTGATGCTCTCCATTATAAAGCCGAGGTTTTTCATCCCGGTACACGGTGAATACAAGCATCTGATGAAGCACAAGGCGACGGCTATGTCGGTGGGCATACCGGAGGAGCGGATAATCATTGCGGACATCGGGTCGGTCATTGAGACTGACGGGGTGGATATGAAGATCACCGGCACTGTCCCGGCGGGAAAGGTGCTTGTGGACGGCCTTGGGGTCGGCGATGTGGGCTCGATCGTATTGAGAGACAGAAAGCGCTTGGCAGAGGACGGTCTTATAATCGCAGTGGCGACGATCGACCGGGAGGCCGGGCTTATACTGGCGGGGCCGGACATCGTATCGAGGGGCTTTGTATATGTTCGTGAGAGCGAGGAGCTTATGGACGAGGCGAGGGCGCTGCTGACGGAGACGCTGACGGAATGCCTTGACAGGGGTATGCACGAATGGAACGCTATCAAGGGGCGGATGAAGGATAATCTGTCCGACTACATCTATCAGAAAACAAAGAGAAGCCCGATGATACTGCCGATCATTATGGAGATATGACCGCGCATCAGAACAGACAAGGGCAACACCGCGCGACCCGCGGCTAACGCCTCTGCACATCATCTGCTTGCCAGCTTTCCGTCATGATTACCAACGTCATCAAAGATGACGTCAATTCTCCTTGACGTTGCGCAAAGCGAAGCACACTTCGCTCGCAAGCCTGCATCGAATTTAGGCAATCTGACGAAAAGCTGTGCCTCAACGCCAGTTGAGGTTGCGCATACTGATGCACAGGGGTCGTGCGGTGTTGCCCAAGAAAAAGGAACAGAGAAAGAGACATAGAGAGGTAACGCTTATGAAGGGACTTAATGTTCTTGACATAATAATAAAGGTGACTACCGGACTGCTGGCGGCGGCTTCGCTTTCGGCATCCATAATCGCTTATGACACGCCCTCGACAGAGGGCAAGGGCAAGGCGATGCTGGTCATTACCATATTTCTGGCGCTGGTGCTGATCGCGGAGTTCATCGCGTTCAGAGGGAGGACGATAAGGACGGTCTCGCGGATGTCGTCCCACATTACCAAGACAGAGCGGGAGAGTCTGCTGAATTTCCCGGCGCCGGTCATCGTTATTGACAGCAGTGCGACGATAATCTGGTACAACAAGCGTTTCGGGCGGGAGGTATTTACCGACGGAGAGGCCTACGGCATCAACATCAACGAGATCGTGGATATGGACATGGACAAGGTGTTCAGCGCAGAGGGCGAGCTGGTGTGCATCAAGAACCGCTTCTATCAGACGCGGGGGATACATACCGATGCCTCTGACAGCGAGCTTTCAATGGTCTATTTTGACGACACCACAGAGTATATCGAGCTGGAATACGAATACAGGCAGAGCCACAAGAACGTTATCATCATTTCGGTGGATAACTATGAGGATCTTATGGCAAACGCCCGGGAAAGCGACAAGGCTCACGCGCTGGTGCAGATAGAAAAGCTGGTGGAGAATTTCACCGAGGGCACCACGGCGTTTTACAAGAGGGTATCGTCGGACAAATTCTATGTGGTCATGGAGGACAGGCATCTGAACCCGATCATCGAGAACAGGTTCAAGATACTGGAGCAGGCAAGGCAGATAAAGGTGGATGAGCGGCAGAACCTTACCCTTTCTATCGGTGTGGGATCGAATGCGGAGAACCTTGCAGAGAGCGAGAATTTCGCCCGCAAGGCGCTGGATATGTGTCTGGGGCGCGGCGGAGACCAGGCGGCTGTCAGAAAGGACAACGGCTATGAGTTCTTCGGAGGCGTTTCAAAGGGCGTTGAGAAGAGTACCAAGACCAAGACGAGGATGATCGCCAAATCCATGCTGGAGCAGCTGCTTGCGAGCGAGAAGATACTTGTCATGGGACACCGCTTTTCCGATCTGGACGCGGTGGGGTCGGCTGTGGGTATATGCTCGGCAGCGCGGAAAATGGGCAGGGAGAGCTATGTGGTGGTCAACCGTGAAACAAGCATGGCAAAGCTGCTTATCGACTATCTTGACGACAACGACATAAACAACTATTTCATCACTCCCGCGGACGGTGTGGAGAAGATGACGGAGGGCACGCTGCTGGTGGTGGTGGATACCCACAATCCCGACATCGTGGAGTCGAAGGAGGTACTGGCGAGGGCGCAGAACATCATCGTCATCGACCACCACAGGCGTATGGCGAACAAGTCCATTGACAACGCGGTGATCTTCTATCAGGAGGCGACGGCATCCTCGGCCTGTGAAATGGTGGCGGAGCTGATCGAATACTTCGGCGTGGGCAACAAGATACCTGCTCCCGTAGCGGAGGCCATGCTGGCGGGAATCATGCTGGACACGAAGAATTTTGTTATGAAGACCGGCGTGCGCACCTTTGAGGCGGCGGCATATCTGCGGAAAATGGGAGCCGACACGGTGAACGTAAAGCGGCTGTTCGCGGATTCGATAGAGACCTACAGGTACAAGTCGCAGATCATCAACTCGGCGCAGATCTACCGCAAATGTGCGATCGCCGTGGCGGAGGAGTATGCGGACAATATCCGCGTTGCCGCGTCGCAGGCGGCGGACGAGATGCTGGGCATCGTGGGCGTGAACGCAAGCTTTGTGCTGTATGAGATCGGGGGGACGACGAACATCTCTGCACGGAGCATGGGAGCGTTCAACGTGCAGATCGTCATGGAGGCGCTCGGCGGCGGCGGGCATCAGACTATGGCTGCCACACAGCTTGCGGACACCGGCCTTGAGACTGCCGGACGTATGCTCAAGGAGGCTATCGACGACTATATAAGGAACAACGGATAGCTTTGATAATGGATAGTTGACAGCTGATAATGAAGGGAGCGCTGCGGCGCAGCTTATTATCGGCTGTCAAGTAAATTAACGTTTGGAGGAAATAATGATGAAGGTAATACTTTTAAAGGATGTAAAGGGCTCGGGAAAGGCCGGAGATACGCTGAATGTGGCGGACGGCTATGCAAGGAACTTCCTGCTGGCGAAGGGGCTGGCTGTGGAGGCGAATGCAAAGAACCTCAACGAGCTGGCCGGCAAGAAGGCCTCGGCACAGCACAAGCTGGATGTGGAAAAGGCAGAGAACGAGAAAACCGCTGCAGAGATCGGCGGAAAGGCTGTTGTTATAAAGGCA
This sequence comes from Ruminococcus sp., assembly GCA_017450925.1. GTDB lineage: Bacteria > Bacillota > Clostridia > Oscillospirales > Ruminococcaceae > FB2012. The sequence goes on from JAFSSS010000074.1 coordinate 18,013, forward strand.
AGAGCCGGTCAGGGCGGAAAGCTTTTCGGAGCGGTGACCACTGCCAATGTGGCTGATGCGATCAAGGAGCAGCTGGGCGGAGTGGTTGACAAGAAGAAGATAAGCCTTTCCTCGGACATCAAGGCCTTCGGGGATTATACGGCGACTGTCAAGATGACGCAGGGCGTAAGCTGTACGGTCACGGTTAAGGCGGTAGAGGAATAATGGCGGGAAACGACAATTCCCTGATGACGCTTAGCGAGCTTATCGGCAGGGAACCGCCCTACATGATCGACGCTGAAAGGGCGATACTTGCGGCTGTGCTGGTGGAGCCGGCTCTGTTCACGGAAGTGATGCAGATAATCCGCAAGCCGGAGTATTTCTATGACGAATACATACGGGGGCTTTACAGCTGCTGCTACTGGCTGGAAAGCCAGGGCAAGCCGATCGACCTTGTTACCGTTATAGACCAAGCGGTGGAGACGGGAGTTTTCACCACGCAGGAAATGGCGAGGAACTACCTCAAGCAGCTGCTGGACGGCTTTATCACCAAGGGAAACGTTGCGGACTACTGCAGGATAATCGAGGACAAGTATTATGTCAGAACGCTTATCGACGTTTCCACGGAGCTGATAAAGCGGGCTTCGGAGAAGAACGTGAAGTCGGACGAGCTGCTGGATCTGGCAGAGCAGATGATCTATGATATCAGAAGCGGAAAATTCGCCAACGGACTTCTGCCTTTGGAAACGGTCATCATGGATGTTTACGATCATCTGCAGGAGCTGACGGGTGCTGACAGGGACAAGTTCAAGGGCATAAGCACGGGCTTTTCGTCCATTGACAAGGTCATGATGGGACTTAACAACACTGACCTTATCATACTGGCGGCGCGTCCCGGTATGGGAAAATCCGCCTTTGCGCTGAACGTGGCGGTGAATGCCGCGAAGGCCTCTCATAAGGACACGGTGGTGTTCTCTTTGGAAATGTCGCCGGAGCAGGTGGCAACGAGAATGCTTTCGAGCGAGGCGCTGGTGAGTCATTCGGTGCTGCATTCCGGCGATTTCGGACAGGGCGACAGCGTATGGCAGGAGCTGGCAAGCGGTACGGAGCGGCTGGTGAAGCTGCCGATCTACATTGACGGGACGGCTAATATAACCGTGCCGGAGATGAAGGCGAAGCTTAGGCGGCGGCAGGGAAGTCTGGGACTGGTGGTCATCGACTATCTGCAGCTGATGAGCAGCCCGAACCACCACAACAACCGTGTGCAGGAGGTCTCGGAGATCACGAGGCAGCTGAAGCTTATGGCAAAGGAGCTGCAGGTGCCGGTCATCGCGCTTTCACAGCTTTCCCGTGAGGCGGAGAAGCGTGAGAACAAGCGCCCGATGCTTTCGGATCTGCGTGAGTCCGGCTCGATAGAGCAGGACGCGGATATAATCCTGTTTTTGTACAGAGATGCCTACTACAACGATCAAGCCACCGATCTTAGCGTGGCGGAATGCAGTGTGGCAAAGAACCGTCACGGCCAGCTGGGTACGATAAATCTTGTGTGGCGGGGCGAATATATGCTGTTCACCGACGCGGACACGATACACAGGGAGAACTGATAGCACGGGTGTTTTATATGCTTGATAAGGTCAGAAGGACAATAAGCGAATACGGTATGCTGAAAGAGGGCGAGGCTGTTCTCTGCGGGCTTTCGGGCGGCGCAGACAGCGTTACCCTCCTTTTGTGCCTGCGCGAGCTGGGCTATGAGGTCGAGGCGATGCACGTCAACCACCGGCTGCGGGGCGGGGAGTCTGACAGGGACGAGGAGTTCTGCCGGCGGCTCTGCGAAAGTCTGGGAGTGCCGCTTGCGGTGGAACGTGTGGATGTAAAGGGCTACTGTGCCGAAACGGGGACATCCTGTGAGGAGGGTGCGAGAGAGCTGCGGTATGCGGCCTTTGAGCGGTCGCCGGTGGAGAAGATCGCCACGGCTCACACTCTGACGGACAGCCTTGAAACGGCGGTGTTCAATCTTGCGAGGGGTACGGGAGCGAGAGGGCTCTGCGGCATCCCGCCGGTGAGAGGGCGGTTCATAAGGCCGCTGATAAACTGCACGAGGCAGGAGATCGAGGAATATCTTAGCCGGAGGGGACAGGGCTTCGTAACGGATTCGACGAACCTGGAGGACGAATTCTCCCGCAACCGCATAAGGCACGGGATACTGCCGGTATTGAGGGGGCTGAATCCCGGGGCAGAGGCTGCATTCGGGAGGCTTTCGCGCTCGCTGCGGGCGGACGATGAATATCTGTTCTGTCTGGCGGCGAGGCTGCTGGGCGAGGCGAAATGCCGTGAGGGCTACGGCGCGGACAAGCTGGCAGAGGCGGAGGAGCCTGTGCTTTCGAGGGCGGTTATACTGCTGCTCAAGGAGAGCGGGACGGCCTATGACAGCGGCCGGGTGGCGGAGCTGTGCGGGATGATAAGGCGCAGGGGCGGAAAGGTCTGCCTGAGCGGGAACGTGTATGCGCTTTGCTCCGGCGGGGTGTTCCGCATCGCGGAGCCGGCGGAGGCTTCATATGAAGCTCTGACTGTAGAGGGAGAGGGAGAATACGAGGTCTGTGGGCGGAGGATAAGCATAGTTATTGCAAAAAAAGATCAGATCAGTTGCAAAATTAACAAAATGTTTACATATACAGCAGCGGATTATGATAAAATAAAGGGTGTGATTTCGATCAGGACCCGGCGCGGAGGGGACAGCATACGCCTTGAGGGGCGGGGCTGCACCAAAAGCGTAAAGAAGCTGTTTGCAGAAAGGATACCGTCGGAGCGGCGGGAAAGAGTGCTGCTGGTATGCGACGGCGAAGGGCCGGGAATGATAGAGGGCTTCGGGACGGCGGAGCGCTGGGCCGCAGATGAGGGCACAGAGCGGCTGCTGCTTTTCGGGGTCAAAAATGATTAGGTCTATCATATTGCTGTCACAATGAGACATTATAATAATAATGCACGGCGGCCGGGCTTGTGTTCTGCGAGGGCCGGGGCTGTGCGGTGAAAAAGACTTTACCGTGTGTGATATAAAATAACAAGGGAAAGAAGGAATGAATGGATTGAAACACGGCGGAAACGGAAAATCTCTGTTGATCTATCTGCTGATATCGGTGCTGGTGCTGGGCGTTTTGGTATATATGCTCACATCAATGAGCAAGAACAGGTCGGATAAGGCCTATTCGGAGATCATGCAGGAGTTCGACTCTTTGCAGGTATCGGAGTTTACTCTTGATCTGGGGTCGGGCAAGCTGACCTATAAGTCAAGGGGGAGCGACGAGAAGAAGAGCTATACCGTACCGAATGTATCTATCTTCGTACAGGAGGTGCTGGGAGGCGAAAAGGCACAGAGCTACCGCAAGCTTTACAATGAAAAGTACGGCGAGGGAGCGCTGAAATACGATCTGATACCCGTGTCGGACAACAGCTTCTGGCTGAACATGATACCGACTCTGCTGATGCTGGGAGTTATGATCTTCCTGTTCATATTCATGATGCGATCGGCGGGAGGCGGCAAGCTGAATTCGTTCGGAAAGACGAATGCAAAGCAGGCACCCTCCTCGAAGAAGGCCACCTTTGAGGATGTGGCGGGTGCTGAAGAGGAGAAGGCGGAGCTGGCGGAGATCGTTGACTTTCTGAAGGATCACAAGAAATATGACGAACTGGGTGCGCGGATACCGAAGGGCGTGCTGCTGCTCGGACCTCCGGGAACAGGTAAGACACTTTTGGCGAGAGCCGTTGCCGGCGAGGCTGATGTGCCGTTCTTTTCGATCTCGGGATCGGATTTCGTGGAGATGTTCGTCGGTGTCGGCGCGAGCCGTGTAAGAGACCTGTTCGAGCAGGCGAAGAAAAATTCGCCCTCGATCATCTTTATTGATGAGATAGATGCGGTCGGCAGACAGAGAGGTACCGGTCTGGGCGGCGGTCATGACGAGCGCGAGCAGACCCTTAACCAGCTGCTTGTTGAAATGGACGGCTTTGAGGAGAACGATTCGGTTATCGTAATGGCGGCCACCAACAGGCGGGATATCCTTGACCCGGCGCTGCTGCGTCCGGGACGGTTTGACAGGCAGGTGCTGGTAAGCTATCCCGATGTAAAGGGCCGTGAGGAGATCTTGAAGGTACACACGCGCAACAAGCCGTTGGCTCCGGACGTAAGTCTGGAAACGATCGCCAAATCGACCGTCGGCTTTACGGGAGCTGACCTTGAGAACCTTGCCAACGAGGCGGCGCTGCTGGCTGCACGCTACGGCAGGAAGGCTATCACAAAGCACGATATGGAGGAGGCATCTATCAAGGTAGTTGCCGGCCCCGAAAAGAAGAGCAAGGTGGTCACCGACGCGGAGAAGAGGCTGACGGCCTATCACGAGGGCGGTCACGCTATCTGCACCTATTTCTGCTCGTCGCAGGACAAGGTACACATGGTGACCATTATCCCGAGAGGACAGGCGGGAGGCTTTACCATGAGCCTGCCGGAAAAGGACAAGGCATTTGTTTCCAAGCATGAGATGATAGAGAACATCATCGTGCTGCTGGGCGGACGTGTGGCTGAAAAGATCATCCTTGACGATATATCCACGGGTGCCTCGAACGATCTGGAGAGGGCGACTGCCACGGCAAGGAACATGGTGACACGCTACGGCTTCTCGGACAATCTGGGACCTGTTGTATATGGCAGGGGAGAGCATGAGGTATTCCTCGGAAGGGACTACAGCTCGACGCCCAGCTATTCTGAAAATGTGGCGGCGGAGATCGACGCGGAGATCAGATCTATCGTTGAGGACTGCTTTGAGAAGTGCGAGACGCTGCTGCGCGAGCATATCGACAAGCTGCATCTGATCGCGAAGTATCTGATGAAATACGAGAAGATCGATGGAAAGAATTTTGAAAGGCTTATGAACGGCGAGCTGGACGGGGAGTTCATTGATCTGCCCGCTGAAGAGACTGTCAGCGAGACAGCCGAAACAGCTGTAACGGAGGAGCCTTCGGAGTTCCCGGAGATCACTGCCGAGCCCGAGGATAAGCCCGAGGGCGAGGAATAAAAAAGCATATTATCCCGATGCCGTGAGACGGTATCGGGATAGCTTTATATAGGACTGCAGGTGTACAAAAAACAGGACTGTTGCGAATGTTTGACAATAAGCTATAGAATTTTCGGGAAAAGTATGGTATAATAGACTTGACAAAAGGGTTTCCGGATGCAAGGAAAGGAATGAATGCCAATGGGAAAATATGACGGGAGCAAATGTCTTAGCTGCGGCGAGATCTTTAAAGCCGGGGATGACGTTGTGGTATGCCCGGAATGCGGAACGCCTTATCACCGTGCCTGCTATGAAAAGGAAGGCAGGTGCATCAATACAGAGCTGCACGAGACCGGCGGCACATGGCAGCCGGAGGAGGGAGCAGCTGCGGGAGGCGAGGCCTCGGACGAGCCGATACGATGCTCGCGCTGCGGGCAGGAAAACCCTCCCACGGGACTTTTCTGCGATCGCTGCGGACTTCCGCTCAGGGGCGGCTATACAGAGCCGAGACCCTTTAACGATCAAGCGGGCAGCCGTTACGGACAGCAGGGCTGGCAGCAGGGTCAGCAGGGTCAGCAGGGTCAGCAACAGGGTCAGCAGTGGCAGCAGGGTCAGCCGAGAGGGATGTTCGGCGGATTTGCAGACCCCAACGCTATGCGGTTCAATCAGGACTCGGACATTGACGGAGTAAAGCTGGGAGATCTGGCGAGATATGTCGGAAAGAACCAGTTTTCATATCTGACAAACTTCATACGGTTCGGAAAATTCGGGGGAAAGGTGAGCTTGAACTTCTCGGCGTTCCTGTTCCCGCAGCTGTATTTCTTCTACAGGAAGATGTATTTCCTCGGGGCGATATATCTGCTGCTGTCGTCGGCGCTTATGGTTCCGACTGTGCTGTATCTTTCGGCGGCTGGGGTACTGCCGTCTATCAGCTTTGTGACGGAGGCTTATGTGACCTCGAATGATTTTCAGATGCATCTGCATCTGACCTCGACGCTGCTTATGGCATCGAGATGCATATCGGGAGTTTTTGCGAACTACTGGTATTACAGGCTGGCAAGAAAGCAGATCAACGCGATACGCGGCGAGGCTGCCGGCGCTGATGAGGAGCAGATACGCGGCACGATCAGCAGGCGCGGAGGAGTTTCCATGGCGGCGTTCCTGTTGGCGGCACTGGTATCGTATATGCTTATGATCGGCGTGGTGTTTGTGATGAACAGGATAACCGTTGCCGGTTAACAAAAAATTTACAAATAGCCGTTCCCGGTCGATTGACAAAAAGGCGGGAATGTGTTATAATTATGGAGTTATCCTTGCTTGCATTTTAAGGTGCAGGCGAAATCCAAAAGGAGGTGTAAAGTATGGCAAAGATCAATGAGACCTACGAGGCTGTAGTTGTTTTCAGCTCCAAGGCAGGTGAAGAGACCGTTGGCGCTCTGACCGCAAAGTTTGACGAAATGATAAAGGCAAACGCCGAGGAAGTTGAGATGAATGACTGGGGCAAGCGTAAGCTGGCCTATGCTATCAATTACGAGACGGAAGGAAACTATGTTCTGTGGAGCTTCAAGGCTACTCCCGAGTTCCCTGCAGAGCTGGAGCGTGTTCTCGGTATTACCGACGGCGTGCTGCGTTTTCTGATCACTGTTAAGTGATCGCAGGACAGTTTACAAGGAAAAACTTTTTTACGAACGGACGGAAACTATTGATCAAAGAGAGAGAGGTTGTTGAACAATGCTGAACAAGGTTATTCTGATGGGAAGAATTACAAGAGATCTGGAGCTCAAGCAGACACCGCAGGGTGTGGCTGTGCTTTCGTTTTCGATCGCTGTCGATCGCAATTTCGTAAAGCAGGGCGAGGAGCGTCAGGCTGATTTTATCAACTGTGTGGCATGGCGTCAGCAGGCGGAGTTTATTTCAAGATACTTCGGAAAGGGCAGAATGATCGCTGTTGAAGGCAATCTGAGGACCCGTACCTTTGATGACCAGAGCGGCAACAAGAGATACGTTACTGAGGTGTATGTTGACAGTGTTTATTTCACCGGCGAAAAGGCACAACAGGGCGGTTATCAGCAGGGCGGTTATCCCCAGCAGGGAGGCTACCAGCAGGGAGGCTATCCTCAACAGGGTGGCTACCAGCAGGGCGGTTATCCTCAACAGGGCGGCTATCAGAATAATCCACAGCAGAACAGCTATCCTCAAGCGCCTGCGGCGGGTCAAGAGCCCGACAGCGGAGCGGCCGCGCCCAACATCTCGGGCCTTGATGACTTTGAGGTGCTGAGCGACGACGGAGTTCCGTTCTGAGCAGGCATTACCCCGACTACAGTTTTTAAGTAAGGAGGATTTGTATCATGGAAAGAACCGGAAGGCCGATGAAGAGAGGCCGCAAGAAGGTTTGTACATTCTGTGTTGACAGAGTCGATAAAATTGATTACAAGGATATCGCTAAGCTGAGAAAGTGCATGACGGAGAGAGCTAAGATCCTTCCCCGCCGTGTGACCGGTACCTGCGCATATCATCAGAGAGAGCTGACGACCGCTATCAAGAGAGCGCGTCATCTGGCACTCCTGCCTTATGTTGCAGATTGATCGGAGCTAAGGCTCTGACAGCGAAACAGTGAATAAGAGGTATCCTTTCATCGGGTGCCTCTTTTTTTTCCCGGGAGAGAGGTAATAAATACCGCTTGAAATCAGTTTCAAATTATGGTATCATATTAGTACGGGAGAGCGAAGAGAAGAGAAAGAAGGACACATACGACAAAGCGGAAAGGGGAAGATATTATGAAAGAGAACAGCACAGATAACGGGATCACCTTATATCCCTGCGTGCCGACAAGGTCGCTGGTTGTATTCCCGAACATGGTGATGCACTTTGACGTTGGAAGGACTTCGTCTGTCAAGGCGGTCAAGGCGGCTATGAACGAAAACAGGCCGGTATTCCTTGTATCGCAGAAGGACCCGGAAACGGAGCATCCCGACAAGAGCGATGTTTTTATCGTGGGAACGCTGTGCAGGGTAAAGCAGATCGTCAAGACCCCCGGCGGAGTGTATCGCTGTCTTGTTGAGGGAAAGCGGAAGGCAAAGCTTATAAGGCTTGAGGACAATTCGGGCTATTACGAGGCAGAGGTCAAGGAGCTGCCGAATTACAGCCGCGACAAGATATCGGAGATAGAGCTTGAGGCTATATGCCGCCAGGCGAAGGAGATCTTCGAGAACTATGCATATCTGGTGCCGAAGATGCCGCCCATAACCTTTTCCTCGATAGAGAAGGCTATGGATCCGATAAAGCTGTTTGAGACCATTGCTTTCAATATCGTACTGCAATATACTGACAAGCAGAATCTGCTGGAGATGTCGTCGGTGGGCGAGAAGCTGGTGACGCTGATATCCATTCTCTACAGAGAGACGGAGATCATCCAGCTGGAAAGAAGCATTGCGGAGGAAGTACAGAACCGCATTGACAAGAACCAGCGGGAATACTATATCCGTGAGCAGATAAAGTCGCTGCGTGCCGAGCTGGGAGAAGGCGACCTCTTTGAGGGCGACGGTGTTGACGAGATCGAAGGCTATACCGAAAAGATCAAAAGCTGTGAATGCCCGGAGGAGGTAAAGACCAAGCTCAACGAGGAGGTAAAGCGGCTTGCGAGGATGCCCATGAATTCGGCGGAGGCTGTGGTCGTCAGGACGTATCTTGACGCTGTGCTGGGTCTGCCCTGGGGCAGCAGGAGCAAGGACAATGACGACATTGCACAGGCTGCAAAAATGCTGGACGAGGACCACTACGGCATGAAGCGGGTCAAGGAGCGCATCGTTGAAAATCTGGCGGTCATGAAGATGACCGGGGGCAGCAAGGGGCAGATCATCTGTCTGTACGGCCCTCCGGGAGTCGGCAAGACCTCGGTGGGCAAGTCGATCGCAAGAGCGCTGGGGAGAAAGTATGTAAGAGTTTCTCTGGGCGGCGTTAAGGACGAGAGCGACATCCGCGGTCACCGCAAGACATATATAGGCTCGATGCCGGGACGCATCATGGAGGCTATGCGGCAGGCGGGCACCAAAAACCCTGTTATGCTGCTGGACGAGATCGACAAGATGAGCAACGATTTCCGGGGTGACCCCTCCTCGGCGATGTTAGAGGTGCTGGATGCAGAGCAGAACACGGCATTCAGGGATCACTTCCTTGAGGTGCCCTTTGATCTGAGCGAGGTGCTGTTTGTAACTACCGCAAATTCGCTTGACACTATCCAGCCGCCTCTGCTGGACAGAATGGAGGTCATTGAGCTTTCAAGCTACACAAGGGAGGAGAAGTTCCACATTGCGAAGGAGCATCTGATCCCGAAGCAGCTGGCAAGACACGGCCTCAACGGAAATCAGCTCAGGATAAATGACAGTGCGATATACTCGCTGATCGACAGCTACACCCGCGAGGCGGGCGTAAGAAAGCTGGAGAGAGGCATTGCCTCGATCTGCCGCAAGGCGGCGAGGAGGATCCTTGAGGAGGGTGTAAAGCGCGTTACCGTCAAGGAGCAGAACATTACCGAATTTATGGGACACAAGAAATATCTCGGTGATGACATCAGCGGCAAGGACGAGATCGGTGTTACCAACGGACTGGCCTGGACCTCGGTGGGAGGAGTTCTGATGCCCTTGGAGGTACTGGTTTTGGACGGAAAGGGCAAGATCGAGCTTACCGGCTCCTTGGGCAGTGTTATGAAGGAGTCGGCGCAGATCGCGGTAAGCCTTGCGAGGAGCCTTGCGGAGAAATACGGCATCCAGCCGGACTTCTACGAAAAGAAGGATCTGCACATCCATGCGCCGGAGGGGGCTGTTCCGAAGGACGGACCGTCGGCGGGCGTTACGATGATAACCACGCTTATCTCGGCGCTTAGCGGCATCCCGGTAAGGGGCGACGTGGCAATGACGGGAGAGATAACGCTCCGGGGCAAGGTGCTGGCTATCGGCGGGCTTAGAGAAAAGACAATGGCGGCCTACAAGGCGGGCATCAAGACTGTCATCGTGCCTAAGGACAACAAGGGCGATCTTGACGAGATAGACGATGCTGTTAAGCTGGGGCTGGAATTTGTCTTTGCGGAGACGGTAGAGGACGTGCTGAATACGGCGCTGGTCAAGCAGGATAAACGCCATGCTGACATTCCGTTCAGACCGGTGAAGAAGACCGTCCGGGGCAGCAAGAAAGCGTCGGTGTGATATGAACTGGAACAAGGTAAGCTTTGTGTCGTCCTACGGCACATTTGCGCAGCTGCCGGATTCTGACCGCATTGAGATCGCCTTTGCGGGGCGATCCAATGTGGGCAAATCCTCGCTGATAAACAAGCTGCTGGGGCGCAAGGCGCTGGCGAGAGTCAGCTCGGTGCCGGGAAAGACTGTGACTATCAACTTCTACGAGCTGGACAGCATCTATGCTGTTGACCTGCCGGGCTACGGCTATGCCAAAACGGCAAAGGGGCTGAAGCGCAGCTGGGGCGATCTGATCGGGGGATATCTGATCTCGGACAGGGAGCTGGAGCTGGTATTTCAGCTTTTGGACATCAGACATTCGCCCACCGCGGACGATCTGCAGATGATAGATTTTCTTATCGAGAACGAGCTGCCGTTTGTGATCGTGTTCACGAAGGCTGACAAGCTCGGGGCTGCGGAAAGGGCTCGCCGCATGGCAGCCTTTGCGCAGGAGATACCGCAGTTTGACCAAATAACCCACGTTGAGTTTTCGGCTCTTACGGGGCAGGGAGTTGACGAGCTGCGGGCGATAGTTGAGGAGATCGCGGCAGAGGAATAAAAATTCCCTCGGCAGAGGGAGGCATAAAAGACGGGGCTGCTGCAAAAACGGCTTCCGGCGAACAAGGGCGCTCTCCCCGTTCGGGGAGAGCGCCCTTGTTCTAATTATTCATAGATCATTTACGCTTTGCAGCAGACCCTAAGTTTTCAGTCTGTCTTATTTTTTCATTGCACTGATGGATTCCTCGATCTTGGCGAGCTTTTCTTGAGCCTTGGAGAGCTTCTGCTTCTGAGCCTCGATGAGCTGTGCGGGAGCCTTGGAGATAAAGCCCTGATTATTCAGCTTTGAGGAGAGGAAGTCGATATCCTTCTGGGCGGCCTTCTTTTCCTTTTCGAGGCGGGCGAGCTCCTTTTCGGTATCGACGATATCCGAAAGAGGAATAAAGATACGGGCGGCGGCGGTAACGACTGTTACGCTGTCCGGGATATCCCACTTATCGGCGATATGAACCTCGGAGGCTGAGGCAAGGCGCTCGAAGAACATTCTGCCGGCCTCGAAAACCTCGGGCTCATTGGTCTCGATATAGAGCTTGGCCTTTACTGAGGGGACAACGTTCATATTGCTGCGGGTCGCGCGGATCTGACGGATAGCCTCAACGATCTTTTCAAAGCGCTGCTCGTCCTCGGTGAAGGAGAGAGCCTCGTCATAAACGGGGAAGCTGCTTACGATGACAGCGGAGCCGTCATCAACGAGCGCCTGCCATATCTCTTCGGTGATATACGGCATAAAGGGGTGCAGCAGCTTGAGCATTCCCTTCATGACCCATACGAGGACGGTCTGGGCGGTCTGAGCGGTCTCGCCGCCGGCGGCGATGCGGGGCTTGGTAAGCTCGATATACCAGTCGCAGTAAATGTCCCATATAAAGTCATAGAGCATTTGAACGGCTACGCCGAGCTCAAAGGACTCGAGGTTGGAATTGACCTCGCCGGCGAGGGTATTGAACTTGGATACCACCCATTTATCCTCGGCGGTCATATTTGCGGGGAGGGAATCTGCCTTGAAGCCCTCGGGGAGGTTCATCATGATAAAGCGGGCGGCGTTCCATACCTTATTGGCGAAGTTGCGGGAGGCCTTGACCTTATCCTCGATGAAGCGCATATCGTTGCCGGGGGCATTGCCGGTGGCCAGCATGAAGCGGAGGGCATCGGCGCCGTACTGGGCGATGATCTCGAGGGGGTCGATGCCGTTGCCTAACGACTTGGACATTTTCAGACCGTTGGCATCGCGCACCAGTCCGTGGATAAGGACGGTATCAAAGGGGGGCTTGCCCATATTCTCGATGCCGCTGAACATCATTCTGATGACCCAGAAGAAGATGATGTCATAGCCGGTGACGAGGGTGTTGGTGGGATAGAAGTATTTCAGATCCTCGGAATCGGTATCCGGCCAGCCGAGGGTCGAGAACGGCCAGAGGGCGGATGAGAACCAGGTATCGAGAGTGTCGGGATCCTGGCGCATGGGCTTGCCGCACTTGGGACAGACTGCAGTGGCCTCCTTGGTGACAACGGTCTCGCCGCAGTCATCGCAATAGAAGGCAGGGATACGGTGACCCCACCAGATCTGGCGGCTTATGCACCAGTCGCGGATATTCTCGAGCCAGTGGAAATAGATCTTATCAAACCTCTCGGGAATGAACTTGGTCTCGCCGTTCTTTACGGCGTCGATAGCGGGCTTTGCGAGGGGCTCCATTTTAACGAACCACTGAGTTGACACCTTGGGCTCGACGGTGGTGCCGCAGCGGTAGCAGGTGCCTACGTTATGGGTGTGATCCTCGACCCTTACGAGGAAGCCGCCCTTTTCAAGATTGGCAACGATCTTTTTGCGTGCATCGTATCTGTCCATGCCGGCGTAATCGGGATAATCGTCGGTGATCTTAGCATCGTCGGTCATAACATTGATAACGGCGAGGCCGTGGCGCTTGCCGACCTCGAAATCGTTGGGGTCGTGGGCGGGAGTGATCTTTACAACGCCGGTGCCGAACTCCATATCAACGTAATCGTCGGCAACGACAGGTATCTCGCGGCCAACGAGGGGAAGGATAAGGGTCTTGCCGACAGCGTTCTTATATCTTTCGTCGGCGGGATTTACTGCAACGGCGGTATCGCCGAGCAGGGTCTCGGGACGGGTGGTGGCCAGCTCAAGGAAGCCGGAGCCGTCCTTGAAGGGATAGCGCAGGTGCCAGAAATGACCGGCCTGCTCCTCGAAGGTGACCTCGGCATCAGAGAGGGTGGTGCGGCACTTGGGGCACCAGTTGACCATTCTCTCGCCGCGGTAGATAAGACCCTTGTTATAATACTTGACAAAGACTTCCTTTACGGCCTCGGAGCAGCCCTCGTCCATAGTGAAGCGCTCGCGCTCCCAGTCGCAGGAGGAGCCCAGCTTTTTCAGCTGCTCGACGATACGTCCGCCGTACTGCTTTTTCCACTCCCAAGCGCGCTTCATGAAGCCGTCACGTCCGAGCTGCTCCTTGGTGACACCCTCCTTGCGCATAGCCTCGACGATCTTGGCCTCGGTAGCGATCGCGGCATGGTCGGTGCCGGGAAGCCAGAGGGCGGCATAGCCGGACATTCTTTTCCAGCGGATAAGGATATCCTGAAGTGTTTCGTCAAGGGCGTGTCCCATATGGAGCTGGCCGGTGATATTCGGGGGAGGGATCACGATAGTATAGGGCTGTTTCTGCGAGTCGCGCTCGGCATGGAAATAGCGGCCGTCCTCCCAGAACTTATAGATGCGCTCTTCAAACTGCGCGGGATCGTACTGCTTTGCAAGTTCTTTTTTCAAGGTTATCTTTCCTTTCTGACGGGATTTACATACATTGTTATTATCTCACATTTTATCACTTATGTCAAGGGCGAAAGTTTTAATTTTTCGGTTAGTGTGCCGGGGCGGGAGGAATATACTTATTCTATAAAATAATTGCACTTTACGCTGAAAATTTGGAAAAGGTGTTTACAAATCGCTGCGGTGGGTGTATAATACTACTGAAACAATGCCGGCTTTCGGCTTGCGGATAATAAGGAGGAAAAATTATGAAGCGAGGGAAAATTATAGCTGCACTTGCGGGTGCGGCGGCGGCCTGTCTGGCATCGGTGACGGTGCTGGCCTCGGCGGTTACGCTTTTGCCGAAGGAGGATGATGAGAAGCTGGACTATACGACCGTTCAGCAGCAGTATGCGGACAAGACGGCGGAGCGGGAGAAGCTGTTTGCGCAGCTTGAATCGAAAAATCTGCCGGTGGTGCATATCACCACGAAGGACGCTAAGAACGTTACATCGAAGGATTACTATGTTGAGTCGGTCATCGACGTTACCAACTGCCCGGAGGAGTTCGAGCTTTCGGCGGTGGGAGGCGTTAAGGTCAGAGGAAACTCCACCGCCAACGACACTGAAAAGCCCTATCGAATCAAGTTTGACAAAAAGCAGAATATGCTGGGGCTGCACGAGGGGAAGAAGTTCAAGAGCTGGGTGCTGTTGAGGGCATTCTGGAACCTCTGCCCGGACTACACGGCCTTTAACATGGCTAAGGCGCTGTTTGAGGGGGAATACTACAGCTCGGATGCGACCTACTGCACCGTTTACATGAACGGCAAGTTCAAGGGGATGTATCTGCTGTGTGAGCAGAACCAGGCGGGCAAGGACAGAGTCGATGTCTATGAGCCGGAGGAGAACGAATATCAGAACGAGATAGGCTATTTCGTGGAAATGGACAACTATGCCGGCGAGGATCCCTATTTCAGCCTTGACTATGACAAGCAAAGCCTTACCGACATCAAGGGCGTGACAAGGACGATACCGAGGGATGATTTCAGCGTCAAGAGCGATATCAACACGCAGGAGCAGCTGGATTTCATCAAGAAATACTTTGCGGGGTGCTTTAAGATACTGCACGAGAGCGTCAACAACAACAAGGCGCTGATGTTCGATGCGGGGTATAACGTTGTATCGGCGGCGGGAGTTTATACGCCGCAGCAGGCTGTTGAGGCGGTGTTCGACACTGAATCGGTCGTAAATATGCTGCTGCTGGAGGAGCTGGTCCATGACAACGACGTGGGCGCAGGAAGCTTTTACTACGCGGTGGATTTCTCTGAAGGGAGCAAATATCCGAAGCTGACCTTTACGGCACCCTGGGATTTCAACTGGGCATACGAGGGAAGCACCTCGGGCTACTATGCCGGCACCTGGCAGAGCATCCAGCACGACGGCTGGGACAGGTCGAACATCTGGCTGATAGAGTTCATGAACGCTGACTGGTTCCGCAGGCAGGCTGCTGAAAAGTGGCAGAGGATATCCTCCTCGGGGGCTATGACAGAGGCTCTTGACAAGGTAGCGGCGGATATCAAGGTGGTAAAGGGCGATCTTCCGTCCGGCGAGGAATGGAGATACGACAGCGGAAACAACGTTGTGAACTATGCCCGGGGCAGGGCTAAGTGGCTGGACAGCGAGACCAAGGAATGGACGAAGATCATGCTTAAAAGCGGCGATGTGAAGCTTCCCACCACGAACTTTTACTATACCGGCAGCGCGATAAAGCCGGTAGTTACCGTGAAAAAGGACGGCAAGACCCTTATAGCCGGAACTGACTATAAGCTGACCTACGGCAGCAACACAAGGATAGGCAAGGGCAGCATCACGGTAAAGGGGCAAGGAGAATACACCGGCACTGTCAAGCTGAACTTCACGATCTCGGCGATACCGATCGGGTCGGCTGAAATAAGCATACCCTATTCCTCCTACACCTATCGGGGAAGAGGGATAAAGCCCACGGTAACGGTGACCTACAGGGGGCAGAAGCTGGTAAAGGACACTGATTACACAGTCACCTACAGCAATAACACTGATGTGGGGAGTGCGTGTATCAGAGTTACCGGCAAGGGCAAATACGGCAGCTCGAGGTCTCTGTATTTCACGGTGAAGAAGCTTGACCTGTCGAGCAGCTATGTTAAGGTGACTATCCCCTACAGCGCCTACACCTACTCCGGCAAGGAGATCAAGCCGGCGGTAACGGTGAAGTTCAAGGACGGAACGGTGATACCTGCGGCGGAGTACAAGCTTAGCTACGCGAAGAACGTAAGAGTGGGCGTGGCGGAGATAACCGTTGCCGGCACCGGCAAGAACGTTACCGGCACATTCAAGAAGACCTTTGTGGTGAAGCCGGCGAAGAACGAGATAGTATCGCTGACATCTGTAAAGGCAGGAGCCTTTAAGCTTAGCTGGAAAAAGGCGACTGCGGGAGCGGTAGGCTATCAAGTGCTGTACTCGACGGACAAGAGCTTTGAGAAGAACGTTCACAGCTACACCTCGACAGACCTTAACGATCTGAACGAGAATTTCTCGAAGGTGCCGAGGTCGGGAGAGACATGGTACGTCAAGGTGAGGTCGTTTTACACTAAGGACGGCAAGGCGTCCTCGACCCGCTACGGAAACTACAGCGCTGTGAAGTCTGTCAAGGTCATCTGACGAAGAAATTTTCGGGAGATTTCAGCTAATATTTGTACAAATTGAACGACAAGGACTGCAAGCTGCGCAAATGCGCGGTTTGCGGCCCTTTGTGTTTGAATATGAATTTGTTTTTGACAAAATTTACTGTACGAAATTTTGTATTTGTGATAAAACGGTGAAAATATGCAGGAGCATTCAAAAGGGAGATTTTTTGTATTGATGTTGAAAACGGAGAAACAGCGGGGCGTGAAAACAGTTTTTACAGCGAGTTTTTAACACTTTCAACAGAGTTTTCAACATTTTTGAAGATCGGCCGAGGGACGAGAGAACTGTCCCGAAAAACGGGCAGATACATGAAACAAGATATAAATCAAGTGTGGCCGGTGCGAAGGGAACGTTCAAAGCGGTGTACTTATTCACAAAATGCACTTGATTATTTCTCCCAAAGTGGTATAATATAATAGTATGAATATAACTTTTTGAAAGGATGTATCAGAATGACAAAGATCACCATATTCTCCGGCTTTCTCGGAGCCGGAAAGACAACACTTATCAAGAAGCTGATCGCTGACGGCTTTGACGGCGAACAGCTTGTGCTTATCGAGAACGAGTTCGGCGAGATCGGCATTGACGGCGGCTTTTTGCAGGAGGCGGGCATCGTTATCAACGAGATGAACTCCGGCTGCATCTGCTGCTCACTGGTGGGCGACTTCGGCGAGGCGCTTAGGCAGGTGCTGGAGCAGTATCATCCCGACAGGATAATCATCGAGCCCTCGGGCGTTGGCAAGCTTTCGGATGTTATAAGGGCTGTGCAGGATCTCGGCATGAAGGACGTGGAGCTGGACGGCTTTACCACGGTCGTTGATGCCAAGAAGTGCAAGATGTATCAGAAGAACTTCGGTGAGTTTTTCAACAATCAGATCACCTATGCAAGCTGTCTGATACTTAGCCACACCTCAGGGCTCACGGCTGACAAGCTGGAGGACACTGTTGCCCGTCTGCGGGCGCTCAACGACAAGGCTACTATCGTTACCACGGAGTGGGATGAGCTTTCCGGCGAATCTATCGTTGAGGCTATGACCGGCAGGAACAACCTTGATGACGAGCTGGCAGCTCTGCTGGCGGAGGCGCAGGAGCAGAGCGAAAAGGACGAGCAGGAACATGAGCATCATCATCACCACCACGACCATGACGAGGACGATGAGCATGAGCATCATCATCACCACGATCATGACGAGGACGATGAGCATGAGCATCATCATCACCACGACCATGACGAGGACGATGAGCATGAGCATCATCACCACCACCATGACCACGAGCATGGACATCATCATGCTGACGACGTATTCACAAGCTGGGGCGCAGAGAGCGCAAAGAAGTTCACCAAGGAGGAGATCACTGCGGCTCTTGAGGCGCTGGGTGACGAGGAGAAGTACGGCATGGTGCTGCGTGCAAAGGGCATCGTTCCCGCTGTGGACGGAAGCTGGATACACTATGACTACGTTCCCGGGACACCCGATGTGCGCAGCGGCTGCGCCGGAGTTACCGGCAGGCTCTGCGTTATCGGTGCTAAGCTGAACACCAAGGCTGTGGCCGAGCTTTTCGGCGTGGAGGAGGCATAAGCTATGCCGGCAGGGAACAACGAGAATTTCACACCCGTATATTTGTTTACGGGTTTTCTTGAAGCAGGCAAGACCACCTTCATCCGGCAGACGCTGAACGACCCGCGGTTCAACACCGGCGAGGAAACTCTGGTGCTGCTCTGTGAGGAGGGCGAGGAGGAGCTGGACGAGGCGGCGCTTGCAGAATCGAATATCAAGGTGGCTGTTATCGACAGCGTTGAGGAGCTGAACGAGGCAAACATCCGACGTCTTGCAAATGAAGCTCACGCTAAGAGGATACTGGTGGAATACAACGGTATGTGGCAGCTGAAAAGCCTTTTCGATGCGCTGCCGGAGGACTTTGCGGTATATCAAGAGATGTGCTTTGCGGATGCATCCACTTTTATTAACTACAATCAGAATATGCGCAGCCTTGTGGTGGATAAGCTGCAGACGGCGGAGATCGTTATTTTCAACCGCTACAGCGATGACATTGACATGATGACGCTGCACAAGATCTGCCGCGGGGTGGCAAGGGGCATAAACATAGCCTATGAATACGCCGGCGGCAAGGTGAAGTATGACGACATCCAAGACCCGCTTCCCTTTGACGTGAACGCGCCTGTTATCACGCTGGCGGACAGGGACTATGCTCTTTGGTACAGGGACGTTATGGAGGAGCCGAAGAAATACGACGGCAAGACCATGTGCTTCAAGGGACTGGTGGCGACTGACCCGAAGTTCCCGCAGGGGACGTTTGCAGTGGGCAGGCACGTTATGACCTGCTGCGTTGAGGATATCCAGTACATGGGCATAGCTGCCGACTGGAAGGACGCTTCCACGCTCACCTCACGGGAATGGGTGAATGTCAAGGGAAAGATCGCCTTTGAGCGCAGCCGCCTTTATAAGGGCAGAGGCCCTGTGCTGCACGTTACCGAGGTCACAAAGGCCGATCCGCCGGCTCAGGAAGTGGCGACGTTCTATTGAGATTAGCTTAAGGCAACACCGCACGACCCGCGGCTAACGCCTCTGCACATCATCTGCTTGCCAGCTTTCCGTCATATTACCCAAATTCTCCTTGACGTTGCGTAAAGCGAAGTGAACTTCGCTTGCAAGCCTGCGTCGAATTTAGGC
>JAFSSS010000075.1 GCA_017450925.1 Ruminococcus sp.
GCACATCATCTGCTTGCCAGCTTTCCGTCATATTACCCAAATTCTCCTTGACTTGCGTCAGCAAGCCTGCGTCGAATTTAGGCAATCTGACGAAAAGCTGGACGGCGCAGCTGATGCACAGGGGTCGTGCGGTGTTGCCTTTATATTTTATCACACGGCGGCGGAAATGTCAATTATCGCAGCTCCCCGGGCAGATGAAAAAAGCGGAGAGCCGCAGCCTTACTGCAGCTCCCCGCTCTGTTTGGTTATTTGCCGAAGGTTACATCCCAGCCGTTTACAAAGCGCTGGAGCGTTGAAAGATCCACCATTCTTATTTCTCCGTCGGCGTTGAGGTCGGCGGCTTTGCGGTTGAGAGTGATATCCCAGCCGTTGATGAACTTCTGCACATCGGTGATGTCCTTCATGTTCACCTCGCCGCTGCTGTTGCAGTCGCCGTAAAGATATAGCGTGAAGTCCATGACCTTGTCGTCTGCTGCCGCCTTGAACACTGCCGTTTCCGGAACATACAGCTTGCCGCAGCGGGCGGTGATAACGAACTCCTCGCCCGCAAGCTCCTTGAAGCAGTAGCTGCCGTCGCTGTTGACCTCTGCCTCGGTGATAATGCCGTTTTCATTTTCTGCCGTAACGGTCAGCTCCGTGGTATCGGGGTCGGTGCTGACAAGCGATGCTCTGCCTCTCAGGGCATATTCAGCCGGCAGGGGAGAGGTGTAGCTGTCAGTATAGCTGTCGCCGCAGACCGAGCAGGTGTGGAGGGTATATCCCCCCTCGGCCTCCGTGGGCTCAATCACTTCGGAAACGTAGGAATGACCCGGCGCCTTCACGACCTCGGTATAGCTGTCTGTGCAGCGGGAGCAGGTGTATGTTCTGATGCCGTCCTCGGTGCAGGAGGGCTTCTGTGTGATCTCGGAGCTGTAGGAATGTCCCAGCGCCCCTGTCTCGGAGTCGGTGTAGCTGTCGCCGCATTCAGAGCAGGTGTGGACGGTATAGCCGCCCGTTGTGCAGGAGGGCTTCACGACAGTTGAAACATAGGAGTGGATGCACTTCTTTATGACAGTCACCTTGCCGGACACGGTATTGAATGTAACGTTGCGGTAATTTGTGTTGAAAACATCCTCGGGGTCATAGCTAAGGGTGACCTTATACTCTCCGGGTGCCGCATCCTCCGGGATCTGAAAGGTAAGGAGAGCAAGGGTGCCGTTATAGGTACAGTCTTCGTGGAGGCCGTCGAACCAGGAGACGGTCAGCGGGATCTTATCCGTATTCCCGATAAAGACCTGTCCGGAGCTGCCCTCTGTGCCGGTGATAACGCTGCCCTCTGCCGCGGACAGCAGCATAGCCTCGCTGTCGTAGTCCACAGCCAGTCTGAAGGAGGAGATGCCGGGGTCATTCTCGACTGCGATCTCGACGGTCACTGTATCTCCCTGTACAGCCTCGGCATCGCTGACAACAAAGGCCGGTGCATCCGCGGCCTCGGCAGAGATCGCCTCGCCGGCGGGCAGAGCGATCCCTGTCGGGAGCATAACGGCGGCGCTTGCCGCAGCGATAAGTTTTTTCAGTACATCCATAGTAATCTTCCTCTTTCTGATATTGCATTGCTTATTTGTTTTTTCTGTTCCGACTGTTCTGGAATGCGGCGACCACCGGCGTCAGCACGCCGCCCACGGCGAAGATCAGCCAAGTGTGGTTCCAGCGCTTTGTGATAAAGCTTACCGCAAGGAAAGCGGCTGTCAGCACTATCCAGTATATCCCGACGAGGCTTAAGCTGCCGGACTGCTCTTTTTTATCGCGGGTAAAGCTGCCGTTTTCAAGAAGGCGGTCGAAGCCGGACATAACAGTTTCTGCCCGTACTATCAGAAAAACTCCCACACTCACCAGCAGGAGCATCCCGCAGAGAGCGGCGGCTCCCGCAGCATCCTCCGCAGAGCCGAAGCTTTCGGAAACGATAGCGCCCACAATGAACAGCGCTGCGCCGACAATGCAGAGAACGACTCCCCAGATCACGCTTTTTTCGCTGACGGGCTTGTACTGCTCGCGGCGCTCCTTTACCATGCCGTCCACGCCGTAGGCGGTGTCGATAGGCTCTTTTTCAAGATATTCATACCTATCCATGCTGCTCCCGGCGCGGATGAATATCGCCACTGCGGGGGCGATGATGCAGAGCATAGCGCCGATGCCGATGCCGGCGAGGTATTCCCGGTCGGTGTATTCCGAAACAGCTCCCAGCGCGAGCATGGGTATCACCGCAAGGATGCAGATAAGTGTTCCGAGGGCGATGCGGGATGCATAATGCCGGTTGTCGTCAAGGAAGGAGTTAGCCTCCTCCATAGAGACTGTTCTCAAGGGAGTTCCGCTTTCCTCTCTGACCTCGCCCTCCGGGGCATCGAGGGTGTCCTTTAAAAGGTAGTCGGTGGAGACACCGAAGATCTCGCTTAGCATGATTATCTTGTTAAGGTCGGGCACTGATTGAGCGCCCTCCCACTTTGATACGGACTGTCGGCTGACGTTCATTTTCTCTGCCAGCTCCTCTTGAGAAAGTCCGTTCTTTTTTCTTAGGTCGATTATTTTGTCTGCAAGTATCATAGCTTTCTTCCTTTCTGACGGCGCTGCCGTTTCTATGGATAAAGCATAGCATTTTTTGGAGTTGCTTTCCACCAACCGGGCTTTTCAATTTGTCAACTGCCGGTTGCGGACGGTTGCGAGGGCGCATCTGCGGACTTTCAGAGCTTTACATTTTCAGTCTGTTACCTCTACCGAGCAGTGCTTCACTATGCTGCCGTAGCTTATCTCAACGGTGACACTGCCCGCCTTCAGTGCCTTGAAGGTCATGCTAAGGGTCTGCTTGTCGATATAGACAGGCTCTATAACACCCTCCTCGGAGAGTTCATAATTCACTGATACAAGATCGGGAATGTTCACGCAGCTTATCTTCAGCACAAATTCATCCCCGACACTAAGGCTCTTTTTTACCGGCGAGATATTCACCTCTGCAGCGGGCTGCCCTTCAGCCAGCACCACCGTTACCTCCGAGCCTGTCTTGGCGGGGCTGTCCGCCGCAGGGAACTGGGAGATGACAACGCCCTCCGCCGCCGACTCGCCCTCGGCGTAGATGCCCAGTGCAAAGCCGGCTGCCGCGAGACGTTCAGCCGCCTCCTTCCTTGACAGCCCTGTGACCGACGGCACCTTTGAAAGCTCCGAGCCGCTGTTGACTGTCACGATGACCGGCGAGCCCTTGGGAAGCTCTGTATCTGCCTCCACGCTTTGCGAGATGACCCTTCCGTCAGCCTCGCTGCCGTTCTGATCGCCGTAGATAAGCATAGGGACAAAGCCCGCCTCTGTCAGCACACCGACGGCCTCGGTGCTGTCTTTCCCGGAGATATCCGGGACCTTCAACAGGGGTCTTCCCAAACTTACGGTAAGGGTCACCCTGTCTCCTGCCTTGACCATGCTGCCTGCTGCGGGCTGCTGCGATATAACGAGCCCTGCGGCGGTCTGCTCGTCCTTTTCCTCGCGGATCTCTGCCGCAAGGCCGTTTTCGGAGAGCAGCCTTTCCGCCTCACGCCGCGAAAGCAGCGTTAGGTCAAGCATAGCAAAGCTGCCGTCAGCCTCCGGGGCGGTCTCTGCCGGCGGGGCTGCGCTAAGGGTCATCCCCACCACGGTATTTTTCTCTACTATCGTCCCTGCGGGGATGCTCTGAAAGATCACCCTGTCCGGCTCGGTATCAGCTCTGACCTCTCTGCCGAGCAGCTCGGCGATAAGTCCGGAGCCCTTCAGAAGCTCTGCCGCCTCGGTCTGACCGAGGCCGTCAGCAGCGGGGACTACCGTCAGTCCCGGAGAAAGCTCCTCTCTTGTGACGATCATTCTTTCCTGCAGCGAGGGAGCGCGGTTTTTCATGATGAACAAGACCGTCCCGCCCGCTATCAGAGCCGCACAGACTGCCGGTATCATCACCCTTGCCCAGACCGGCAGCGCCGGCCCCTTCTTCGAGATTATTTTTACCCTTTTGTCCTCCAAAAGCTCCTTGATGAAGCTGTCCATATCGGGGGTGCGGAAAGCCGCATCCACATAGGAGGCATTTCTCAAGGCGGCCTCCTTGTTACTGTCGAGCCTTATGCGGTAGGAGCTTGCAAGCCGGAGGCTGTCCTTGTGCTTCCTTTCAAACAGTCTGTCCCGTTCCTCCGCCTCGGGAACAGGAACTCCCATGACACTGTGCATGATGACTGCCGCCGAATAAACATCGCAGGCCGGCTGCAGCGAGGGCTGATCGGTGGCCTGCAGCCGTTCATAGGCATAGTATTTCCGCCTTTCCTTGTCCGTGATGTCGGTGCGGTCATCTGTGATGTTGAGCAGCGCATTTTCAAGATAGGAGCAAAGGAACAGGCTCCCGTCCTCCATGACCAGTATATCCTCCGGCGAAAAGCCGCCGATGATGAACCCGCTCTCGTGCAGCCTGTCCACCGACCGCAATACCGGCAGGAACATTTTCTCCGTCATCTGCGGAGAGACAGCCCCGTTCTTTTCGATGTATTCCGAGAGGGTCATTCCCTCTGCATACTGTGAGACCGCATAGGAGGTATTGTTCTTCTCGAATACTTCATACACATCTGCCACATTGTCCGGCAGATGCAGCTGTGCGAGAAGCTGCGCTTTCTTGACAAAGCGCTCCATGTACCTGTAGAACTCGTTCTTTTTCAGAACGGTGAGGCCTGCCTCGCCGATATTCCGCACTGCAAATCTGGCGGGGCTGTATTCGTACAGCGTTACCCTTCTGTTGGTCAGAGCGTCCCAGCCGATATACCTTACGAACCAGCTGCTGATATTCAGCGGCATTCCCACGATGTATCTGTCACAGAGGATGACCCCCGGCTCGAGGCACCTTGAATTAAAGGGCTGTGCGCCCTCCTCAAAGCCGCACTCCGGGCATTTTTTGTGCTTGTCATCATACTGCGTCATGCAGCGCATACAGAATTTCATGCTTGCATCTCACCTGCCTGCTGTCAGCCGAAGAAGCCGTCCTCGACCATTTTATCCCTGTAGGCCATATCCTTGTAGATATAGCCCTGTGTGAATATCTTTTCACCTTGATAGTCCTGCATATATATCCTGTAAAGGCAGTCCTGATCCTTGAGTGCCCACCTTAGCTCTTCGCCGTTTTCATAGATAGGCTCGCCGTATTTTTCCACGGCCTTTGCCTTTACCTTTTCATAGTCCTCGGTGCCGCTTTCAAACTGCACTTGATAGAGAGTATCATCCATAAAGTAAAGATCCACCGAGTCGAAATAATCCTCCTCGTAAACGCCGAGATCTATCGGCACCAGCGTGACGGTCTGTCCCGGCTCCCAGCGGTCATGGTCGTTGGTGGTGTAGAGGGTGCCTGCTCCGAAGAGGAGCTGGAGGGACTGCTTTTTCATGCTGAATATCGCCGTATTCATAGTGAGGAAGCCGTCCTCGACCGCAAAGTTCCCGTTCAGATCCGGATAAACGATATGCATATGCGGCTCCTCCGAGGAGGTGTCGTCCTGCTTGCTTTCCGCGGAAAGACTTTCCGCCGGAGAGGTCTCTGCAGCAGAGCTGTCCGCAAAGGAGCTTTCCTCCGGGGGTGCAGAGCTTTCCGGGAGCGATGACATCTCCGCTGCAGAGGACATCTCCGCCGTCACTGCCGAAGAGCCTTCAGCAGAGGACACGGCGCTCGGCTTGTCATCGCCCCTGCCTGCCAGCAGAAATATCAGCACGCCTGCAGCCGCTGCGGCCGCTGCTGCTGCCGCGATGATGACCGGCGCTTTGCTCTTTTTCTTCTCCGGCTCGGCAGGTGCGGCAGGGGAGGGCTTTTCCGCCTTTGCAGGCACCTCCTCCGGCTCGGGGGCAGAGGAGGGGATATACTCCGAGAGCCGTTCACGGCGGCTTTCGGGCTGCACGTCCGTGCTGCCGCTGAAGGCGGGCTTTTCTTTATATACCGTGCTGTCATCGTCATAGCTTTCCCGGGGGATATACTGCGAGAGCCTGTCGTCGTCCCTGCCGGCGGGCGCAGTCGCAGACTGGCTGTCTGCCGGACGGGATGCGCTGTCGCTGAAATCAATGTCCATATCCGGCACTGCTGCCAGCTCCTCCAGCAGCTGGTCAATGGAGCGTATCCTGTCCTCGGCCTTGACTGCAAGACCGCGGCGCAGTACCCTTTCAAACTCCGGCGATGCCTCAAAGCCCAGCTCCGAGGGCATTTTCAGATTATCCTCGTAGATGCGGTCGGGGGCATCCGGCGGAATGATTCCGGTAATGCATTTATAGACCGTGGCGCAGATAGCATAGATATCCGTCCACGCCCCCTGCTGACCGTGCCGGCGGTACTGCTCCATAGGGGCATAGCCGTGCTTGAGCATGACAGAAAGGCTCTTCTCGTCGGCAAATTCTCTTGCCGCTCCGAAATCGAGCAGCTTGACCTGCTCGCCCACCAGCATGATGTTGTCGGGGCTTATATCCCGGTGGATAAGGTTCTTCTCGTGTATTTTTTTCAGCGACTTGAACACCGGCATCAGCAGGCAGACCGTGTTGTAGCTGGAGATCGTCCCCACCTGCTTGAGATAGCTTTTCAGCGTGATGCCGTCAAGATATTCCATAACGATATAGACGGTATGGTTTTCCTCAAAGAAATCCCTTACCGCCACTATTCCCGGCTCATTGGTGAACTTCGCCAGTGTTCTTGCTTCGTGCAGGAAATGCTCCCGGCTCTTGGAAAACAGCTCTCTTGCCGAGTCGGCGCTGATGCTCTGAACGTCATTTGAGACGGAGTTGTTGCGGTTCACCATTCCCGCGGGGTAAAACTCCTTGATAGCCACCCGCACCTGCAGCAGCGTGTCAAGGCCGATATAGGTTATGCCGAAGCCTCCCTCTCCCAGCACGCCTCCCACCAGAAAGCGGTGGTTGAGCATTGCTCCTCTGGCAAGAGTGTGAGAGGGCGAGGTGTATTCCTTTGTATCTCTGCCGCAGGAGGGGCATACCGCTCCCTCCTCGGGCAGTTCGTACATACAGTATGGACAGTAGGTCATTGTTTCTCCTCTTTACTTGGTGTCACCAAGAGAATTTTTCGCTGCAGAGCGGCACGAACACCAGCTCGGTGGTTCCCAGCAGGATGACGTCATAGGCTGAAAGCTCTGTCGGCGCAAGCAGCATCTGACGGTTGACATAAACGGGGGTCTTGCCGCCGGTGCTTTGGATGAAGAATTTCTTGTTCAGCGGGTCATAGACGATGACCGCCTGTGCCCCTCTTGAAACGGCTCTGTCGCCGTGGAGGTCGATGCTGACGGGATGCTCCGGGTCGGAGCGCCCCACGGTAGCACTGGTCTCGGCAACGGTAAAGACCTTTCCCTTGATCTCGGTGTTGGCTGCTACCAGCCAGCCCAGTACCAGTTCATCCGCCAGCTCGTCGAAGATTATCTGCGTAACGCCCTCGTCGTCATCGGCGGCGGCCTTTTCCTTTGCATCCTCTATGTTCCCGGTAAAGCTTACCTCGCTGATGACCGAGGTAAGGGACTTTTCAGCCTCTCCCTCCGGCTCGGGCGGTGCTGTCTCCGGTGCGGGCCGCGGTGAGCCGCAGCGGTTGCAGAAATTCCCTTCGTTTTCATTCCCGCAGCTGCAGACCCATTTCCCGAGGCTGACGGCTGCCGGTTTTTCGGGCGCGGCGGCCTCCTCCTCCGAGGGCTTGCGTGTGCCGCACTGAACGCAGAATTTCCCGTTGTTTACAGCTCCGCAGGAGCATCTCCACGTCCCGTCGGGGGCGGGCTCTCCTGCCGGCTCCTTGACCGGTTCTTTCACCGGCTGCGGCGCGGGCTTTGGCACGGGTGCCGGCTCGGCAGGCCTTGCAGCGGCGCAGTGAGGGCACTGTGCGTATTTATCCTCGTCGTAATAATGCATATTCGGGCAGCGTTTAAGTTTCATTTCTATACCTCCGGATCCTATCCTATCAGTGCAAGGGTCGTATTATCTATCGTCCCGACGCAGGCTCTGACCGCCTCGATAAGGCTGTCGGCCGCGGCGGCGGGATCGTTGTTTCCGTTCATTATTTCGGCTATCTGTCCGTCGCCTATGGACTTGTAGAGCCCGTCGGTGGTCAGCAGCAGCCTGTCGTTTTCTTCAAGCGTCAGCGGCTTCATGCTGACGTCGGCGATATCTACCCCGCCCATGCCGATAAAGCTGGCGAGCCTGCCTCCCTTGTGCTTTTCGGCTTCGTATTTTTCCCTGTCGATGATCCCTCTTTTCAGACGCAGATCAAGGACATAGCTGTAGTCGTGGTCGGTGGTGATCTGCTTGAGTCTGCCGCCCCGCAGGATGTAAAGCCGGCTGTCGCCTACCGACAGCCACCAAAGCTCTCTCCCCTTTACGCAGACGACAACGGCAGTGGTGCCGCAGCCGCTGCCGAAGCTTTCATAGACCTCTCTGTCGATGCGCTCGGCGGCCTCGGTTATGAACCGGGGGAAGCCCCCCTCAAAGCCTGCCTTGAAAAGCTCGGCGAAGCGCTCTGCCGCAAGCCTTGACGAGGCAGCGCCGTCCTTACGGCTGCCGATGCCGTCGCAGACCGCGCAGAACAGTCCGTTCCCGGTCTCGCAGCTGACGGCATGATCCTCCTGACGGCTGCGGGTGCCGATAAAGCTGCGTATCTCACAGCGCATGATCTATCACTCCCTAACGGTCACGGCAACAGCAGTATAGTTATCCATTATCCTGCCGGTGCTGTTGTTTTTTGCAAGGCCTGCAAGCCGCGAGAGCCATTTCCTTGCCTTGCCGGTCTCTTCAAGCAGGCGTTCCATTTCGGCCTCAGTGACGGGCTCCCACAAGCCGTCGGAGCAGAGCAGGAAGGCATCTCCCGCCTGTACCTCAAAATCAGTCCGCTCGTATCTAAGCTCCTCCGCATCGTCTCCGAGAGCCCTCAAAAGGCGGCTGCGGTCGGGGTGAGAGCGTATCTCATCCTCACTGATCTCTCCCGCAAGGCACAGCATCTGCGGCAGGCTGTGATC
This sequence comes from Ruminococcus sp., assembly GCA_017450925.1. Classification (GTDB taxonomy): domain Bacteria; phylum Bacillota; class Clostridia; order Oscillospirales; family Ruminococcaceae; genus FB2012. The sequence continues at coordinate 9,003 of JAFSSS010000075.1, forward strand.
TGTTGTCCGAGAGATGACCCTGCCCTCCCGAAAGCGGTAGAGGCGGGAGTCACCGATATGCAGCACTGTCCCCCGATCTCCGTCGATGCACAGAACGACGGCTGTGGTTCGCATCTCTCGCTGCCTCGCATCCGAGCGCTGGGCCTTCAAAAGCTCGTCATTCGCTTTTTCAAGGGCTGCTTTTGCAAACTCTCCGATGCTGCCGCTTGCCTTAAAGCAGTCTGAAAGAGCCTTTGTCACAAGGGACGAGGCCATGCCGCCCATTCCGTGGCCGCCCAGTCCGTCGCAGAGGATAAAGCAGTATCTTCCTCCGCTGCTGACGGCGGCGGCGCAGTCCTCGTTGACCTCGCGGCCTCCCTTATCGGAAAAAATGCTGTGCTCCAGCTTCATGGCGGTCACTTCGCATTAGGGTTCCTTGAAAACTCACCCAAAGCCGTATCGGTCTGGCTGAAGGCAAGTATGACATCGTCAAGGGTACTGCACATCAGAGAAAGAATATCCGCGATGCCGCCGATATTCTTTCTGATGACCGAGGCGTCCTTGAGGAAAAGCTCTGCCGCCTCGCCCTGCCAGTTTTCGGTAAGATCTCTGACTATCCAGTCATAGCGCACCGAAATGGCATCGTATCTGCTGATGAAATCCTGTTTCTTTTCCTTGCATTTTCTCATGGCTCTGCTGTCGATGCATACATATTCATTTTCAGCCATAGCTGTCCCTCCTTACACCTTGATGAACTTTATCTTTTTCAGCTCGTCTGACTCTATATCGTAATAATAGCCGTCGCCCAGCTCGCAGCGGGCATATTCCGTCCTAAGCTCCTTCGGATCCATTTCTCCAAAGACCGAGCGGCTGCCTCTGTCGGATACGAACTCAGCGATATTATCCAGCAGGAAGGCAACGGCGATGCTGTTGTTGAGCGAGGATTCCGTGTCGCGGTCGTTGTTGCTTATCCGTCTGACGTCGGAATATATGAACCAGTATTTCTTTTCCTCTGCCGCAGCGGTCATACGGGGGAACACGTTTTTCAGCAGCTGTCCTCCCGCACTTTGGAACAGCATCTTGTTCTGAAGCACGAACACCGTGGGCGGGTTCGTCTTTTCGGTGAAGCTTTTGTTAATGACCCCCCGCTCCATTTTTGCGGCATAGCCGAAGCTGTCAAGGAAATCATACATCTCCTCTGTGGAGGTGAGGTAGAAGCAGCCCTTCGGCGAGCGCTGATAAAGCTCAAGCAGCTGCTTTCTGCCGTCGTCGAAATAAACTATCCGATAGTCGGGGTGATTTTTCCTTATATAGCTTATAAGCAGTGTCAGCAAATTGGTTTTGCCGAAGTGCTTTTTGCCGTAGATCGCAATAGAGTGCGCCTCGTGCAGATCGACGGTCACGGGGAAGTGGTCGTAGTAATCCAGTCCCACCACGGGGCGGTCGCCGGAGGCATCGCCGTCATATTCTCCCGACAGATAGTCGAAGAAATTTGCTTCCGTAAGGTCGCCGTCAAAGGCAGTGAGCTTTTCCGTGGGGACGGTGATCTCACCGAGCGCCTGCCGGAACATGGGCAGATCCTGCTCCTCGTTCATAAAGGGCAGGAAGATCTGCAGCTCCCGTGGCTTGCCGCCGAGGACGGTAACGCCTCTGCCGGGGCAGTGCATGGGCTCGCTTATGCGCATACCGAACACGTCGAGATACTTGTCCGATGAGCCTTCAAGGGCAAATCTTCTTGAGAAATACCCGATAAGCCTGCTCACCCCGCCGCTAAGGTCGGAGGCGGTGATGATGACCGAAAGCCCCTTTGAGAGCCCGTCACGGCAGAACTTTGTCAAAAGCTCCTGATACGGCTCAAAGCGCTCGTCTGCCAAAAAGGAATTGATGTTGTCGATAATAAGCAGCAAATGCGCCGGCTTGACGGCGTCGCTGCCGTCCCACACCTCTGAAAACTGGCGGGAATTCAGCAGGCGGGTGTTCTTTTCGAGCTTGCTCTCGACTGTGCGGAACACACGCCTTATATTCTCCTCGTTGGAGTTGTCAAAGCAGGCGGCTACGGTGTTCAGCTCACGGTATCTGCCTAAATTCCCTCCCATGTCAAGGATGAACACATCCCGCTCGCGGTCAGTGTCAAGGCTTTCGTGGAGGCGCACCAGCAGGGTCTTGATAAAGGTGGTCTTCCCGCTGGAATGCCCTCCGATAAGAAAGATGTTCTCCCTTTCCGGGCAAACGGTAAGTACAGGCTGGGTCTGGTCGTCAAGATCATCATACAGCCCTATTGCCAGCTCTTTCATTCCTCCGCCTCCCTTAAAAGCTCAAATCTTCCGTCGCGCTCTTCATAGATGCTGCCGTTTTCATAGACTATCCTGCCGGGCAGGGGCTTTTCAAATATGATATGCACCTTGGGATAGCTTGCCCTGCTGCGGTTGTAGTAGGTCTTTATGGCACCCACCACGGCATTCAGCTGGGTCTCGAGCTTGCCCTGTGCTTCAAGCTCCTTTTTGCGCCGTATGGCGTCGGTGTTGTCCTTTTCGGAGCTGTAGAACTTGGTATAGCTGCCGGTCTTTGAGGCCTCGGTCATCTCGGTGGGAAGCTCAAAATTTTCCTCTGCCACCGCGCCCGCATAGCCGGACTGGAAGTATTCAAACTTCGAGCCTGTGCCTACCAGCAGATAGGCCCGTCCGTGGCCGGGCATCGAGGGATTTGCGGCAAGATCGTTTCCGAGCATCTCCTTCGAGGCCTGCCTTGTGGCTACCTTCAGGCAGAGCCGTGATTTGGAGTTTACGCGGATATCATCGGTGATCGCGCCCTCGATATTCTGTGAGATAAGTATGATATGGAAACCGAGGCTTCTTCCCACTCTTGCGATCGTGGTAATCTCGCCGATGAAGTCAACGCCGTTGCTTTCGGTCGAGAAGCGCTTCAGCTCGGTAAATTCATCCACCACCAGCACCAGATGCGCCAGCGGGTCGTTCTTCGCCTGCGCCCGGAGCTGCTGCTCCTCCGCCTCGGTAAGAGGCTCCTTGTCCTCGCCCTTCAAACGGTTGTTTATCTTTTTGATATGCGACTCGATGCTCCGGCAGGCGGCGATATACTGATTGATGCTGTCAACGTGCATCGAGTTGAAAAGTATCTTCCTGCGCTTGATCTCGGAGCGCAGTGCGTCAAGAAAACGCCCGAGCATATATTCCGCGCCTGTGCCGTTTTCGTCGCCGTCCACATCGGTCACAGAGCCCACCACATGGGGCAGAGTGCCGATGCGCTTGATGAACCCGCCGCCCTTCATATCCACCAGCATAAGGTTGACCTCGTCCGGGCGGAAATACATACAAAGACCCAGCAGATAGGTAAGTATTGTTTCGCTCTTTCCGGAGCCGGTGGTGCCTGCCACCAGCATATGCGGGCCGTCAGCGTCCTCGTGAAGATCGAGATATGTGATACCGCTCTCGGTCTTTCCGACAGGCACGGAAAGCGTTTCGATGACATTTTTCCTGTCATCGCCGTTCCAGAAGGCCGATACATCGATATTGTTTTTGGTAAAGCCGTAAAGCTCAAACAGGCTGACTGCCGAGGGGACCTTTCCGTTCTGTGATATTTTTGAATAGCAGAGCGAGGAAAGTATCTTCGAGGTGTTGTAAAGCTTTGCCTGCCACTCGGGGGTAACGTTGAAGCTGAACTCCCGGCGCTGTCCCTCGTCCTCGTGCGGGATAAGCTCGGCGGTATGGTCGCCGGTAAAGGCTATGATGTGGTCGCAGTATGCCGGCAGATGCTCCTTATACTTTTTCGGGAAAATAAAGCTGATGCCGAGCGTATTGACATAGGGCCTGCCCTCCTCGGGAGTCCTCGGCAGGAACTGCGCAAAGGCGTGCTCCTTGATGTCATATTCATGATAGACGATGAACACGATATGCGGAAAGCGCACCTCACGTCCCTCGCCCGATGCTGCGGCCGTGCGCTCGGTCATGATATTGAGCATGGCGCTGAATACCATATTCGCATTGGCGCTGTCAAAAACGAACTGTGAGCGGTCGGGGAAAAGGTCACGGAAATGCGGCAGGAACTTATAGTCCGCCACCGCATTCTCGATCTTTTCCCGGTCATCTGTCGGCTCAAACAGCACGATGAACTGAAGGTCGTCCGGCGACTGATAGAAGCAGAGGTCAAACACGGTCCGCTGTATCAGCCTTTCGGAGAACACGCTGTTGGGCGCGATTATTCCGAGCGAGCCGCTGTTTTTGAAGGAGAACAGCATCGGAGCGAGCTTCATGTATCTGTAATGCTCCGAGATGTAATGGGGCAGGTTAGCGAGATAGTAATTCTCGTCCTCGTTTTCATCGTATTCGGGGTCATCGGACATAAGCACGCTCACCTTGTCGAACTTCATACGGAAGGAGGTGGAAGAGAAAACTCTCTCCTGCTTTGAGCCCTGTATCTCAAAGCAGTTTTTCACCATATCCGAGATGCCGAGCCTTACGGTGAGGAAATCCGCATCCTCCTGTGAGCGGCTGAATATATTGCCGCTTACGCCGTAAACGCTCTTGTGGGGATCCTTATCGTCGAACAGCTCGTTCACATCGGGATACAGCTCTGCCAGCTTTGCTGTGTCCCTCTGCTGTCGTTCGAGGATACCGGCTATCACCTTGTTGATATATTTCTCGTAATTGCCGCGCCAGTCGGCAAGGGACTTTTTATATTTCTTCTTCCCGCGTATGAAATTGATGACCGAGGTGACCATAGTCACCACGCTCATCAGTGCGCTGATAAGCACAGCCGTAAAGCCCGAGCTGCCTGTAAGGGTGCGGGTCAGTATCGTCACAGCCACCATGATGAAGGTGGGCAGCAGCATGAAGAACAGGTTCTGATCCGGCTTCTGCGGCGGGTCAGAGGGCGGTATTATCTGAACGGGCGTGTCGTCAAAGCGGTAAAGCTGACGGGTGCTGATATTGTAATCGGGAAAGCTGATGCCGTCAGCCTTCTGCTCTGCGGGATTGAAGGCCGGGATTATATCTCTGGTGTTTATCTCATAGGAGCGGTAGCCCCGGGCGGGGTCAAAGACCAGCCGTGTTGAGGAAATGAACCCGATGTCAACAAGAGTGCGCCCCATGTCGTTCTCGGTTATCGGAAATCTTCCGCGGTCGCTTTTGTCGCTGCTTATAGCATCATTATAGGCTGTAAGGGTGATCTTCCCGTACAGCCCGGACTCGTCCTTAAAGGAGACGCTTTCTTCAAATATGCTCCTGCACGCGGAATAGAATTCATCCTCGCCCTTTTTGGCAAGCCCGTATTTGATGCCGTCAAGCAGCTGCCGGAGAGTCAAGTCCCGCAGCACCATAAGCTCAAAGACCAGACCCTTTCCGTCAGCCGGATCTATGAACTGTACACCTATCAGCAGCTTGTTGTTTTCCATACCCTCACCCTTATCTTTTCAGACATTCGCTCCGGCGGCATATATCTCCCCGCCGGAGCGCTTTTCATATTTCGGCTCTGACTGCCTCGAGTATCTCCTCTGCGGCAGCGGTCATATCCGGCATTTCCGGTATCTCGGGATAAGCCGGTGCAGACATTTTTACCCTTGGCGCTTTCGCAGCTTCAAAGCTCACCGGAACGGGAGCGATATAGCTTACCCTCACCCTAACAGGCTCTGCCTCCGGCGCTGTGAACTCGGCTCTCTGCCCTGCAAGGGAAACCTCCCCGCCGATATCCGCGCTGACGGCGATCTGCGGCAGCTCCCCGCCGGGAATATTTATCACCGGCAGCGGCGGCATATCCGTCTGACTGAAGGCATCGGCACTGATGCCGATCTCCGGCTGCGCAAAGCTTACGCCTGCCCCGGGCAGCTTATCGGGATAGCCGGATGCTATCCTAACTGCCGGAGCATCCTCGGCTATGCTTCCGAGGCTCACCTCTGCGATCTCCGGCAGCATTATCTCCGGCGGGGCGACCTCTTTATCCGCCGTGATATCCGGCACCGTGATCCTTTTCGGGGTCTCCGGCATTTCGGGCGCGGAGACATTGACCTTGGCTGCGCCGCTTAAAGCGGGCGCCGACACCTCCGGGATGCTGTCCGTCTCCGGCACCTCCGGGACGAAGCCGGAGACTGCCGCCCCTCTTATCCATTCAGCGGAAACCTCCGCCTTCGGCAGCGTTATGTCGGGAGCCTTCAGGTGCTGCTCCTGCGGCAGGATATCCGGGAGAGCTGCACTTTCTGTCCTCACTGCGCCCTCCGGCAGAAGCCCTCCGGGGAGCCTCGGCGGCTTTGGCATTACGGGTGCGGCAAAGGGAGCCGTCTCAACCGGCTGCGGGATGCCGCTTATCTCCGCCTTTATTTCCGGCAGGGTCATCTCCGGCACGGCGGAAATGCTTTCCGGCGGAGCGCATTCCACCACCGGCGAAAACTCCGGGGCTTCATATTCCGCCCGGGGCTTTTCGATCTCCATTTCCGCATAGCGGGCATACCTCCTGCGAAGCCTCTCCTGCGCCGCCTCCTGCTCCTCTGTAAACGCCAGCAGAACAGAGGTCATTTCATATTCAAACAGAGCCTTAGCTTTTTCGATGCTGCTCCCGGTAAGCATTTTGTGATCGTTTTCCATAGGCACCTCACCTTACAAAGCTATGCCCGCAGCCGTTAAGTCAGCTTATCGGGGATGTTGTCCGCAATGGACTGGTCTGCCTTTTCCATTTGCTCGGCATCCGCCTTGAGCAGGGCAGCCAGCGCATTCACTATCGAGGGAACGGTCGAATCCATATACTCATTGACAGGCCCTGTGATGAAGGCTGTCAGCTTATCCTTGCTGGCGCCCTCCCAGCCGGCGGTAGCGTCACGGAACTCCTGCTGAAAGGTGGCTGCGGCGGTCTTGTATCTGGCTGCGATCTCCTCTATCTTGCCTGCAGCCGATCTCATTTCATCAAATCTGTAAACTATATCTGCCATAGCTTTCCACTCCTTTTCTGAATTACTGCGCCTTGGTGGGATCCTTATTGATCTCACCGAGCTGCGGGTCAACGGTGTCCAGAAGCTGTGTCTTGATGCTTTCCAGCATATTGTTGATGCCGGCCGCCAGCGACCGCTCGGGAGCGATAAGGTTATCCACCAGCGCGGGAGTGGCCTTGGTCTTGAAGAACTCGCTGAAGCCGCTTGAGGCGTCACCCATGAAATTTGAGGCCGTCAGCTGTGAGATCAGAGAATTAAGCTCGTCATAGAGCCCCTGCACAGTGGTCTGATAGTTGGTGACGCTGGCTTTCGCGTTGACGATTATCGCGCTTGTAAGTATTGATGCCATGATAGGATACTCCTTTCAAATCACATTCATATTCCTGCCCCGAAGGGGCTTGCTTCTTTGGTCATTCGGACGCATACTCCGCCAGCTGCCTGTATTCTTCAAAAATGCTCTGATAGCCGTTTTTCGCGGCCTTCAAGTTGTCGGATATCTGGCCTATGACTATCCTCTGCTGGTTCAGCGGCTGGATGACTTGATCCTTGCACAGGCCAAGGAATTTTCTCCCCGCCGGGGTATCAAAGCCGGTCTTAAGTGTCTCCAGCATATCGGCAACGTCGTTGCGAAGCTTGATGATATCATCCACCAGCTCCTGCAGCTTTACGACGTTCCTGTCAAATACCTCCTCGTCGATGACGATGCTCTTTTTAAGCTCCTTGATCGCATTCAGAGCTGAATCATCCATACCCAAAACACCTCCCGATGTCAGTTCTTTTCCGCATCCCTGCGGCAGTCCTCGATATACTGCTCAACGGCGGCCTTGTCGTCCGGGTCAAGCAGCTCGGAAAGCTCGGCAGCCTTGTCGTATTTGCCCAGCTCCGCATACATCCTTGCTCTGAAAAGCAGAGCGTAATTTGAGCTGGGAGTTCTCTTCATGGTCTCGTTTCTGAAAAAGGCCAGCTCGCGGTCGTATTTATCCTGCGCCTCCTCAAGGGTGAACCTTTTTCCCTCCTTGGCAAGCTGCAGCGCTGCAAAGGCCTCGGCATAATGTCCGAAGAAGGAGTAGTAGCTTTCTTTTGCGCCGGCCTTTACGGCAGCGGCATATTCCAGCACCTTTTCAAAATCGTTTTTTGTCGAATAGCAGGAGAGCAGCATGAAGTTCACTCTTGCGTTCAGCTCTGCCGTGTTTTCGGCCTCGGCCTGCTTTTCCAGCTCGACCAGCTTTTCCGGGGTGGGAAGCCCGAACTTAACCGGGTCGGCTCCCTCCGGGATATCGTCGAAGGTGCCCTCGGGATAGTTCCTTACGGGGCTTCCGTTTTCGTCATAGGTGACCTCTGCCAGCTCGCCGATGCTTTCATCTACCATGCCCTCGGCGACCAGCGCATCCATGCGCTGCATATCACGCTCACGCAAGGCGTCGATCTCTGCCGGGTCGGGTGCAGCCGGCAGGGCAGTCCCGTCAGTCTCGGGAGCCTCCTCCTTGGCAGCCCCGGGCTTTTCGGCAAGCACTGTCAGCAGGTCTATCGCCTCGTCAGTCCTGCCCATTTTGATGCACAGCTCCGCCAGCGAAAGCACAAGCTCGTTTTTCTGCTGCGGCGTTCCCAAGGGACTTACGATCAGCTCACTCAACAGGTCATAAGCCTTTTGGTCGAAGTCCCCCGCACTGTCGATCTCGCTTCCGGCAGCCAAGCTGCAGAGATTTGCCCGGCTGATATCGACCGCAAATTTCCCGGCCTCGTCGGTAACGGCATACTTCACCGCATCGTCAAGCGCCTTTTCCGCCTCGGCAAACTCGTTGTTCGCCAGCAGCAGATTGAAATAGGCCATATAAGCCCTCAACTCCGACGGAGCAAGGCCGACCCACTTGACGGCGCACTTCTTTGCGTTCTCGTAGTCCTCAAGCCTTACATAAAGCTGCAGCTTCTCGGTGATGATATCCACATCGAGTGAGGCCTTGCCGGTCTCGTCCATATCCTCAAATTTCTGATAATTGATAAGAGCAGCTTTATAGTCCTGCTTGATCGTACACATCAGCGCCAGCTGATAGAATATCCTTGCCTTAACGTCCTTTGAGCAGGGCTTTACCGAGGCAAGAGTGTAATACTCTATAGCCTTGCTCACATTTCCCTCAAAGAAATAGGCATTTGCCATGTTGAAGAGATTGTCGCCGTTCTGCGGCTCGGCATCTATCGCCCTTTGGAAATAGGGATATGCCTCCTTGAACCGTCCCAGTGCCACCAGTGCTGCACCCGCACGCGAAAGGGCATAAACGTCCTTCGGCGCGGAGGCAAGCGCCTTGTCAAACCACTTGACCGCCCCCTCATAGTTCTCGTTTGAGAAAGCTATGTCCGCATTTGCCGCGGCTTCCTTGTATGTCACATTATCCAATCTGCTCACCTCATACTGTATATATTTGTTTCATCAGAGCATCCCGAGGTTCAGCCCCGACAGCCCGGAGATCCCCTCGCCCACATTCTGTACCGAGGAGCCGAGCGAGCCGAGCAGCTCTTTTAGGGCTCCGTTTATATCAAACACCGAAGTGATCTGTCCGCTGACGGCGGATGCAAAATCACTGCTGCAGAGGCTGTTGAAGGCCTCTCTGGAGGTGTCGATGACTGAATTGAAGGTCCCGTCGAGGATGCCGGCGGCATTCCCGCCCAGCTCGCTAAGCACATCCGGCAGACCTGTCACGGACGACAGGTCGGGGAGCCCGAGGGAATCTGCGATATCCGAGATCGCCGAAATGCCGGGCATCTCTATGCCGATAAGCGAACCGAGCTTTGAAATGTCCCCGCCGGCGATAGCGCTTCCCAGCTTGCTAAGGTCGCCGGTATCCACGCCCAGCGCCTCACCGAGCTTTCCGAGATCCGGCGTGTCGATGCCGAGCAGCTCGCCTATCCTTCCGAGGTCTCCGCCGGCGACAGCGTCTGCCAGCTTGCCGAGATCTCCCGTATCAACACCCAGCATATCGCCTATCTTCGAGATATCGGGCACATCCATGCCCATAGCGCCGGCTATCCTTGAGATATCCCCGCTGGCGACAGCGTCTGCCAGCCTGCCGAGATCTCCCGTATCGACACCCAGCATCTCGCCTATCTTCGAGATATCGGGCACATCCATGCCCATAGCTCCGGCTATCCTTGAGATATCCCCGCTGGCAACTGCATCTGCCAGTCTGCCGAGGTCGCCGGTATCGACGCCGAGCATATCGCCTATCTTCGAGATGTCGGGCACATCCATGCCGAGAGCGCCTGCTATCCTTGAAATATCTCCGCTGGCGATAGCATCTCCCAGCTTCGACAGATCATTCACATCCACGCCGAGAGCCTTGCCGATCTTCTCAAGGCTTGCGTCAACGCCCAAGAGCCCGGCTATCTTCGATATGTCACCGCTGCAAAGCGCCCCCAGCATATCCTTGGCGCCGCCGATGTCAATGCCGAGCATCTCGCCCAGCTTGGTAATGTCTGCATCTATTCCGATAACGCCTGCTATCTGCTTGATATCGCCCGACTGGATAGCCGTTATCAGCTGGCTTACGTCCCCGGTGTCGATGCCCAGCATCTCACCCAGCTTGGTGATGTCTGCATCTATGCCGATAACGTTTGCTATCTTGGAAATGTCTCCGCTGGCGACTGCATTTATCAGCTCGCCCACATCGCCGAGATCAACTCCCACAGCCTCGCCCAGCTTGACGATATCGCTGCCGTCGATGCCTGCCAGCTCGCAAAGCTTGCCGATATCGCCGTTTGAGATCGCCGTGGCAAGCTCGCCCAGATCGCCGAGATCAACGCCGAGAGCCTCGCCTATCTTGGCAAGGTCGGGGGTCTTTATGCCGAGAGCCTCGGCCACCTTGCCGATGTCGCCCTCTGCGATAGCCTCGCCCAGCTTGACGAGATCGGTCTCGCCAAGTCCGACAGCCTCACCCAGCTTTTCCAGATCAACGCCGTCAAGTCCGAGAACAGCGCCAAGCTCCTTAAGCTTTTCGTAATCAAGGCCGATAGCCTGTGCTATTTCCTCAAGGCTAAGGTTCTCGAGCAGCTCTGTCAGACCTATTGCCTCTGCAAGGGTCGTCAGACCGTTTCCGAGGAGCTGATCGAGGTTTTCGTTGTCAAGGATGTTCCCCAGTATCTTCTCGCCCAGCGCCTCTGCGAACCGCGAGGGATCCTTGATTATCTCTATCACATCGGAGACGCTGTCTATCCCTAAATCGCTTAGGCTGTCTATTCCGATGAAGCCCAGTATCCCGTCGTCACCGAACAGCCACGAGGTCGATTCCTTTATATTGTCGAACAGGTCGCTCACCGTCTGACCCAGCGAGGTGCTGCACAGGTAATCCACCGCAGCATGGTAAAGCTCGCCCAGCTGTTCCATTATGATGTCCGAGGCAAGGTCGATAGCGCTGCCCGCCAGACTTCCCAGTATATCCAGCCCGGTGTTCTTTGCAAAGTCCGAGAAGAACCCGCTTAGAGTACCGTTCCTTTCAAGGTATTCAACTCCCTGGACGATCATCTCACCCAAGAACTTGGCAGCACCCTCTGCCAGTATCTCGGCAGCCTTGCCCAGCACTGCAGAGCCTGCGGCTCCCGTGAGAGTTCCCACGGCAGCGCCTGCCGCGCCTGTAATCGCACCTGTAACAGCGCCGGAGAAAAACGCGCTGCCTGCAGCATCGAATATCTCGCCGAAGGATTTGCCCTCGGCTATGCCCGCCACGACCGATGCCGCCGTACTCGTGAGGGCTGCAGTGAGTGCGGCGTGTGCCGCCGCTGCAAATATTGGCGCCGCCGCACCGCCGGTCACGACAGACAGGACGAACAGTCCCGCTATCAGTATCGCGCCCGCAACTATCTTTATTATCGCCTTGTAATGCTTTTTGATAAACTCGACGGTTGCGTGCCAGGCCTTCTTGATACCCTTCCAGATAGCCTTGAAGGCATCGGCAATAGCGTTTCCGATCTTCTTGAAGAAGTCGCCTATCTTCTGCCAAACGCTCTTTTTCTTCGGGGGGTGATATTCCGCCCAGGGGTTCTGCTTATAGAATACCGCCTGTCTGGCATCCAGCACGTTGTAAACATTCCTGTCGGTATTGACGGCGTTGCGCATGAAGGCCGCGAACCGCTGGCCGATGCCCTCGACCTTCTCCTCCACCTTAGCCTCGGTGGTATCTGCTCTGTGGTCGAGGCATTCCTTGGCCTCCTGCATGGAGCCGGAGCTTTCGGGGTCGCTGATTATCTCCTCCATATCCCGGCTGGCCAGCTTGAATACACTGACGACCTCCTTGTGGGATCTGGAAAAGCTCTTGAAGGACTCTGTCAGACGGTCTGCTGCCTTTACCCGCAGCTTGGCGTTTACATCTTCAGCTGCTTTGGCCAGCGCCCCGCCCATAGCGTTCTGATCGGCGGAGAAGGATATCCCGCCTGCCGATATTGATAGCCGCACTTTTCTCACCAGCTTTCGTCAGAGAGTTCTGTTCAAATGTACTTCTTGTAATGATCCATATCAAAGGCGCAGCTGTCCATAGTCTTTTTGAGGTCATTGATCTCGCTGTCGCAGTCCTTGACCTTTCTTACCAGCTCGTTGTATGCCTCTGCCGAAGCTGCTGTCTGCTGCTTCAGCTCGTTCATCAGCTCCCGCACCCTTGCCAGCTCTGCCTCGAGCAGCTGCTTTGCTCTTATACAGTCGGGGTCGTATGCTGCGTCCGGCGACGAGGATGACGGCCCAAAGGTGATAGGCTTCATACCGTCGCAGTAAACGAACTGCTGCAGGGAATTCATCAGCTCGACTCTGTTCACACGGAAGAGCGTCACATACTCGTCGAACGTGCAGCCGGAGCTTCCGAAAAAGCGGCAGACCCGCTGCAGCCTGTATTCAAGGCGGCGCAGCCCTGTGAGCCTCTGATCGTCTCCCGCGTAATTCTTATAGACGGAGCTTGCTTGACTGTCATACTGATCTCTTTGCCTTGTCAGCAGCAGATATTCTTCAGCCGCGCTGTCATATTTCTGCCTTGCGGCATCGTATGCCTCTTGAGCCTCCTGTTGAGTGGGATTTGACCAGCTCACAAAACCTACCTCCCTTGCATAAACGTTCCCGGATCATTGCATAACATACCAAAATAATTATAACTGTTATTAAACATATTGTCAACAAAATAAACATATTTTTCCTGCCTCGGAAAAATTTTAGTCCGATTATTATATATTCCCCGTGCTGTTTTGTGGATTATGACCAACAGCTATAGTCAATTGTTTTAGCATATTCGCAATTGCATATCTCGTTCAGCCGCCGGGTACAAAAAAGCCGTCCGGAGCAGTCCGGACGGCTAAGCGTCATGAAATTATTTCTTTCTCCTGCTGACGGTCAGAACAGCCGCGGCTGTAACCGTCAGTGCTGCCGCCGTTGCTGCAGCGGCGCCGGTGCCGGAGTTTTGGGTATTGTCAGCAGCTGCACCGCCTGTGTTCCCGCCGGTGGTGGTATTTCCGGTGTTCTGCGGGGCAGCCGCAGAGATGTCCTTCTCTGCAGCAGAGCTGCTGTCGGCAGGGCCGGTCTTGGGGATGACTCTTGTTTCGGTGTGTTCGCCGTCGTTGCTGCATCTGCGCATCTCAAGGCCGTCCTCGGTCTCGGTGGCAGGCTTTACGACCTCCCAGTTCATCCACTTGTGTCCGTAGGCATCCACCTCGTCATCATAGGAGGCATCCTTGCTCCTGCAGGTAAAGGTCTTAACGCCTGTTTCCTCACAGCCGGGGGCCTTGGTTATCACGCCGTCGTCCCAGACATGGTCGGCGGTTATCATACCGATGACGGTAAAGGAATTTCCGCCCTTTGAGACCACTGTTGCCTTGGATACGATCCCCGCCTTGGTGGAGGGTCTTGCGCCGCCGGAGCCGAAATCGGCCACGGTGCCGTTTACGGTTATCACCAGATCCTTTGAGAAGAATACATCCTCCTCGCCCTCGGTGTATGCGTTTAACACGAACATATACTCGTTCTCGCCGTAAAGAGTTCCCGTGAACAGCTCAACGTCGGTGCTTATCCTTATCCTGTCTATCGGAACATCTGAAACTATCCAGCCGGAGCCTGTCTTAACGCCGCTGCTGCTGCAGCTTATCTCCGGCTCGTTGGTAAGCACGATCGGATTGCCCTGTCTGTCCTCCATGCTGTTCAGTCCGACCCAGCCGGCATCAAGGGTCTTGTACAGATCATCCAGCTCCTCGCCGTTTGAAAGCTTTACCTCGTCACCGCAGAGGGGAGTCTCTACAGTAAAATCAAGCTTGTCGATGACCCTCGCCCAGCGGGCATAAAGCTCCGTGTCCCCGGTCAGCTCGACAGAAAAAAGCGTCTTTCCGGCAAAGGTCTTGAAGTCCGGGTCGCTGTACCAGCCCATGAACACATAGCCCTCTTCGTAGGGTGCGGCCTCTCCGGCTGCTTGGCTCACTGCAGCATAGGGCTCGCTGCTCAAGCTTGCCGGCACCGAGACCGTCTTGTCCTCTGCGCCGCCGTGACCGCCGTAATGCAGGGTAAGCTTCACTGTCTCCGGCTCGCCGAGAGTGACGGGATACATCACCGTAACAGGCACCGTTCCGGGGATCTGGCCTGCAAAATTCACATTGGCCTTGCAGCCGTTAACCGTCGCTCCCTCAACGGACAGGACCATTATATCATTATCTGTATAAGTAAAATCAAAGACCCTGCCGTCCTCCGGCATGATATTCACGCAGAGCGCATAGCCGGTGTTGTCCTTGAAGGCTGTTTCGTCACCGACGCCCTTGTAAAATGCACTTACTGCAGCAAACCCCTCCGGCACTGTGATCTTGTCCTTTATTTCCTCGGGGATAGCCTTTCCCGCCTCGGGAAGAACGCTTGCATCCACCGTCAGATCGAAGGTGTCCGCCTTAACGGTATCGGCTGTCACGGGCGTAAGCTCGATATCCTCTGTGACCTTTGAGTAAAGATCATAGCTTTCACTGCTGCCGGAGGCCTTCCAGCCGATGACAGCCTTGCCGTTCTCCGGCTCGGGATAGAGCAGCGAAAACATTCTTTGATAGTCCCCCGAGGCAATGTCGGCAAGGGTGTAATACAGGCTCGCGCCGTCCTCGACGGGAATAAGCACTCTTCCCGTGCTGCCGTAGTTCAGCGCCACGATATGCTCCTCTGCCTCTGCGGCACTTGCCAAAAGCACAGCCCCCGATGCGATAGCCGCCGCAGAAAGGACTGCTGCCGTACGTTTCAGTATGTTCATATTCTTCTCTCCCTCCAAATGATCTGCTGGTTACCTTTCAGTGTACCATACTTTTCCTTGTTTGTCAATCGGAAACGGAAACGCTTGCGCAAAAAAGAATAATGAATAATAAAGGAGTCGCTGTTAGCGCAGGCGCAATAAAGAAGTTTTTATTCCGACACTTCTGCTGTATCACGGCAGAAGTGTCTTTGCGTTTACTTAGTGCAGCGCCTGCTAAAAGAAAAAAGAAGAAAGAATAAATAAGAAATAATAATCAAGGTATCGCCTGCGGCGATATATTTTGAAATATGTCCGCAAAGCGGACACCTTGTTTATTCTTTATTCTTTCTTCTTTA